>NZ_JATAAG010000063.1:0-178555 GCF_030341915.1 Pseudomonas sp. BCRC 81390
CAAGGACAAGTTCCTGCCCATGGTGGTCGAGGCCCTGAAAGGCTGGAAACCGGGTAACCCGCTGGATCCACAGACCACTGTCGGTGCCCTGGTCGATACCCAGCAGATGAACACTGTGCTGTCGTACATCGAGGCTGGTCACAAGGACGGCGCCAAGCTGCTGGCTGGCGGCAAGCGCACCCTGGAAGAGACCGGCGGCACCTATGTCGAGCCGACCATCTTCGACGGCGTGACCAATGCCATGCGCATTGCCCAGGAAGAAATCTTCGGCCCGGTGCTGTCGGTGATTGCCTTCGACACCGCCGAAGAGGCCATCGCCATTGCCAACGACACGCCATACGGCCTAGCCGCTGGCATCTGGACGTCGGACATTTCCAAGGCCCACAAGACCGCCCGTGCCGTGCGCGCTGGCAGCGTCTGGGTCAACCAGTACGACGGCGGCGACATGACCGCACCGTTCGGTGGCTTCAAGCAGTCGGGCAATGGCCGTGACAAGTCGCTGCACGCACTGGAGAAGTACACCGAGCTAAAGGCGACCTGGGTCAAGCTGTGATTTCACGGGCCGCGAAGCGGCCTCGATTGTCGAGTCGTGAAAAGGAGTGTTGAACCCGTTCTGAGCCTCACGTGAACATTGAATCGCCTCTGCATCCACAGATACCTTTGAGCGTCCGGTTTTGGCCCATAGCCGCCTCTAGCGAACGGCAGCTATGGGTCGATAGCAGACATTCGCAACTGACTGCTATCGGCCCTTAGCTGCCCGTTGTTACAGACAGAAATCGACACGCAGCTTTCTGTTTAAAGTACGCATCGCTGCTGACATTTGAAAACGATCATCGACTACTTCCCTTTCTCATAAAAAATGAAAGTTGATTCGACCTGATTAGGCCCACCAGTGTAGACCGGCGATTAGAAAAAAGGCGAGCCACAGAGGGCTCGCCAAAGGGGAGGTAAACGGAGAAACGTCAGTTGGCTAACAGTTTGCCACGCACCAGGCTGGACAGTGTTTTCACAGTCAGCACGCTCACTGCCACGGTGAGGAACAGCAAGATCAGTACGGCGATAGCCATCAGCACAGTGTTGTTCTGGGCATGTGCGTATTTCAGTGCAGCATTGCTCAGGGCCGCGATGGGAAAGCTGATTGCCCACCACGAAGGAGCAAAAGGCACATCGCGACGGAATACTTTGAAGCTCAGCACCACGAACAGGAACAGGCCGAAGTAGAACAGCACGCTGGAAAACCGGTCGATCTCGCCAAACACATTGGTGTACGCCAGGAAACCGACTTCAAACGGGGCAATCAGGACCATCAGCGAAGGCACCATGCCTTTGGCCAGGGGAGCCTGATGGACAAGGCGCGAGAAGATCCGGGTGTAGAAAACCAATGCCAGCACCGCACCCACGGCCAGTGCAAACAGATTGAATTCGGCAGCCCAAACCATCGGCATGTGCGCGCCGGTGACCGCGATATCAAGGGTCGCAACGCCCGGGATTAACCAGACCGGCACTGCATTCAACGTGTCCTGCGCGCCCGACAGCAGGCGCGAAATCACCAGCACGGCGAGCAATACGGTCAGTACGCTGCCCACTACCCACAATGCTTCGCCGACCAGCGGGCTGTAAGGCGCCACCACAGCGGAAAGCAACAACAACGCGATGGTGACAGTGCCGAAAAAGTTGCTGGCAACCGGGTGATTAAATTCGCCCCGTACCGCTTCGGGATGTTTGAACCATTTAGTCAGGTAGCCCAGGGTCAGCAGAACAAATACCAGACCGGCAAACGCTCCTATCGCCTCACCCAGCTCACCGCCGATAGCAAAGTACTGGCCACTCAAGCGCCAGGCCAGACTCAGGCCAGCCAGTCCCATGACTGAGCCAAACAAATTGATGGGCAAGTTTTTGATGGAAGTCGTGCTGGTGGTTACAGATTGAGCCCCAGTAAAGTTGGGTGTGGATGCAGCGTTCATGGCAGTCTCCCGTTTGACTGAATATGCTGTTGAGGCTCTTTTCAGCCAAACAAGTATTGGCTTAAACGTTAGCATTACGACATTTTCAGCCAATGATTCGACGAGGACAGACATCATGCGCATCGCCTTCCTTGCCTTCCCTCGCGTGCAACTGCTGGATGTGGTCGGTCCGGCTGATGTCTTCGCCGAAGCAGCCAAGCAATTGGGCAACCCACGGGCCTACCGAGTCGAAGTGATCGGCACCGAAAAAGGCATGATCAAAGGCTCAAGCGGATTGACCGATGGTTTCAGAAGAGCCTTCACGCGTCGTCTCGGGGTCGGTCCGACTGACTATCGAAAACGATTTTCTTCAATGTGATGTAAAAGGAGGCCGCTAAAATCCTGTTTCCAGAGGATGATCCAACCCCTGCACAAAGGCCTCGCTGGCGCTGTACAGGCGTGGGTCAAAGGACAATCCGCCAGCGATGAAAGGTAACGGCTCGCCGCCCAGCATGTTCTGAATCCACGCCGGGTCGATGTAGGCCATGCGGTAGCGAAAGCCCCTTTCGGTGCCCGCCATGCCGTCATGCACTTCGTCAGGGGGCAACACCAGCGTGTTGCCAGGCACAGCGTGGCGCAGCGCCCCTTTGTAGTGAACGCTCTGCACCCCGGCCAGGGTACGGCCGATCGAGTAGCTATCGTGACGATGCGGGTCGTAGCCAGGGCCGCCGAACCACGCTTCGATGCGCTCCACGCCGCCTGGCATGGCGCTGCGGATGACCCAATCGGAGGAGGCCGACCGCTCTGCATGTGCTTTCATCAATGCCCTGCCGCGACGCCGCCATCCAGTGGCTGTGCGCCATCCTATTTCAGAAAGCAGCAGGCACCCAGTCCATCTTTTTACCGATGGTGGCCATCGGGATCGCCAAGCACCAACTCGGGTCAAAACCTGCAGCCAGGTGCAGAACGCGCTTTTTTGATGCATGCCCGCCGCCAGCCCTGCACACAGCCCGATCTCAAACGTGCGCTACGCAACTGTTAGCAGCACAGGAAATTCCCCCTGATTCAAAGGGTTGCCGCTTGTTCACCAGCACTCCCGCGCTGCGCCGGGCTTTCGGCACCTTCATTGCAAAGGCTTGTTGCGCGCAAGACGTACTTGCTCGAACGAAGCAGAGGCTCACGACAGACACAGGACCCACCTACCCCAGCAAGGCTGCACCGAGAAATTTGTAGATGACCGCAATGAAGCTGCCGGCAACGGCGGCAAGGAGTGGGTATGTCCCGGGCATTTTTCAATGAAATGTACGAAACGAACGGCAGTTGCCGCCCGCATTACCAGGAGTTCGCCCGCTGGTTGGCCAACACCCCGCAGGAGTTGCTGGAGCAACGTCGACGCGAAGCCGACCTGCTGTTCCACCGCGCCGGTATCACCTTCACCTTGTACGGTGACGAACAGGACACCGAGCGCCTGATCCCCTTCGACATCATCCCGCGCAGCATTCGCGCCAGCGAATGGCGGATGGTGGAGCGCGGCTGTATCCAGCGCGTGCAGGCCCTGAACCTGTTCCTCGAGGATATCTACCACGACCAGCGCATCCTCAAGGCCGGCATCATCCCGCCAGAGCAAGTGCTGGCCAACGAGGGCTACCAGATCGCCATGCAGGGTCTCGGGCTGCACCGTGGCCTGTATGCGCATATCGCCGGCGTCGACCTGGTCCGCGATGGCGATGGCAGCTACTTCGTGCTGGAAGACAACCTGCGCACCCCCAGCGGGGTCAGCTACATGCTCGAAGACCGCAAGATGATGATGCGGCTGTTCCCCGAGCTGTTCGCCGCCCAGCGTATCGCCCCGATCGACCACTACCCCAACCTGCTGCTGGACACGCTCAAGAGCGCCAGCCCGCTGGACAACCCCACCGCCGTGCTGCTGACCCCCGGCCGCTTCAACAGCGCCTATTTCGAACATGCCTTCCTGGCCCGGGAAATGGGCATCGAGCTGGTCGAGGGCGCCGACTTGTTCATCCGCGACGAGCATGTCTACATGCGCACCACCGCCGGCCCGCAGCAAGTCGACGTGATCTACCGCCGCCTGGACGACGATTACCTCGACCCGCTGTCGTTCAACCCTGACTCGATGCTGGGCGTGCCGGGCCTGATCTCGGTGTACCGCGCCGGCAATGTGGTGCTGGCCAACGCCGTGGGCACCGGGGTCGCCGACGACAAGTCGATCTACCCCTATGTCGACGACATGATCCGCTTCTACCTGAGCGAAGAGCCGATACTGAACAATGTACCCACCTGGCAATGCCGCAGGCCGGCCGACCTGTCGCATGTCCTGGCCCACCTGCCCGAACTGGTGGTCAAGGAAACCCAGGGCTCCGGTGGCTACGGCATGCTGGTCGGGCCGGCATCGACCAGCGCCCAGATCGAAGACTTCCGTGCCCGCATCAAGGCCCGCCCGCACGCTTATATCGCCCAGCCCACCCTGTGCCTGTCCACCTGCCCGACCTTCGTCGACAGCGGCATCGCGCCGCGCCACATCGACCTGCGCCCGTTCGTGCTGTCCGGCAGTGAAACCCGCCTGGTGCCAGGCGGCCTGACCCGCGTGGCCTTGCAGGAAGGCTCGCTGGTGGTCAACTCGTCGCAGGGCGGCGGGACCAAGGACACCTGGGTGGTGGAGGACTGAACCATGCTTTCAAGAACCGCTTCCGACCTGTACTGGATGTCCCGCTACCTGGAGCGCGCGGAAAACCTGGCGCGCATGCTCGAGGTCAGTTATTCGCTGTCACTGATGCCCCAGGCCGGGCGCAGTGACGGCCATGCCGAGCTGGCCATGTCGCTGCTGGCATCGGGGACGCTGGACGACTACCGCCGCCGCCACGGCGAGCTCGACAGCGAGCGCATGCTGCACTTCTTCGCCCTCGACGCGACCAACCCCAGCAGCATCTATTGCTGCCTGCAGGCGGCCAGGACCAATGCCCACGCGGTGCGTGGCCGCATTACTGCCGACATGTGGGAGAACATCAACGCGACCTGGATCGAGATGCGCAACATTGCCGGCAATGGCCTTGGCCGTTATGGCATCAGCCAGTTCTGCGACTGGGTCAAGGAACGCTCGCACCTGTTCCGTGGGGCAACCTCAGGCACCATCATGCGTAACGATGCCTACAGCTTCATCCGCCTGGGGACGTTCCTGGAGCGGGCGGACAACACCCTGCGCCTGCTCGATGCCCGCTACGAAATGTTTGGCGAGGCCTCCGAAGAAGTCAGCGACGACTCGGCCCGCGGCTATTACCAGTGGAGTGCCTTGCTGCGCGCACTGACCTCGTACGAAGCCTTCAACGAGCTGTATCGGGCCGCGCCCAGCGCCCGGCCGGTTTCCGAACTGCTGTTGCTGCGGGTGGACGTGCCTCGCTCGCTGCACGCCTGCATCGAGGAACTGGACCAGATCCTTGCCAGCCTGCCCGGCAGCAACCGCCGCGCCGCCCAGCGCATGGCCGCTGAACTCAATGCGCGCCTGCGCTACACCGCCATCGACGAGATCCTCGAAGCCGGCTTGCACCCGTGGCTGAGCGACTTCGTCGGGCGCATCTACCAATTGGGCCAGGCGGTCCACCACTCCTATCTGGAGGTCGTATGAAACTGTCCATTCGCCACGACACCACCTACAGCTATGCCAGCGACGTATGCAACAGCATTCAGTTCCTGCGCCTGACGCCGCGCAGCAGCGAGCGTCAGCGCATCGACCAATGGCAGCTGGAACTGCCCTGCGAGGCCAAAGGCCAGATCGACCCGTATGGCAACATCCTGCACGTGCTGACCCTGGACAAACCCCACGGCCACCTGGCCCTGACCGCCAGCGGCCAGGTGGAGATCGACCCGGAACGCGAGCAGGAGGCCGGCGAGCAGTCGCCGCTGCCGTTCCTGCGCGGCAGCCACCTGACCCAGGCCGATGACACGCTCAAGGCCTTCGCCAACCGCCACTGCGGCGAGCACCGCGACCGCGCGGCACTGGTCGGGCTGATGCACGGGCTGGCCGAGCACATGCCCTACAGCCCGGGCGCAACGTCGGTGGGCACCACCGCCATCGAAGCGTTCAGCGGCGCTGCCGGGGTCTGCCAGGACCACACCCACGCCTTCCTCGCCTGCGCGCGCAGCCTGGGGATACCGGCGCGCTACGTCTCCGGTTACCTGTGCACCGAAGACGAGCAGCACCTGGCCAGCCATGCCTGGGCCGAAGCCTGGGTCGACGGCGCCTGGTACAGCTTCGACATCACCAACCGCCTGACCCGGCCGGAGCGTCACCTGAAGCTGGCCGTGGGCCTGGACTACCTCGATGCCTGCCCGGTCAGGGGCGTGCGCCGTGGTGGCGGCGCCGAATCGCTGCAGGCCAGCGTCCATGTGCACCGCCAGTGACAGGCGCTGCCCCATTTCCGAAAAAACAAGGGAAACAGCATGACCTACTGTGTCGCCATGCACCTGGCGGACGGGCTCGTCTTCATCAGCGATTCACGCACCAATGCAGGCATTGACCAGATCGCCAGCTTTGCCAAGCTGTTCGTGTTCGGCGTGCCGGGCGAACGCCTGGTCGTGCTGCAGACCGCCGGCAACCTGGCGACCTCGCAGTCGGTGGTGAACCTGCTGCGCCAGCGCACCCGCGGCCCCGGCACCCACCTGCTGAACGTGGCCACGCTGTACGATGCGACGGTGCTGGTGGCCGACACCGTGCGCGAAGTGGTCAGCCGCGATCGCAGCAAGTTGTCGGCCGGCATCGACCTGAGCAGTTCGTTCATCGTCGGCGGCCAGATTGCCGGCGACCCGATGGCCATCTACAACGTCTACGCGCAGGGCAATTTCTTCCAGGCCACAGCGGATACGCCGTTCCTGCAACTGGGCGAAAGCAAGTACGGCCGACCGATTCTGGACCGCAACCTGGGCTACCACACGCCGCTCGATGAAGCCTTGCGCTGCGGCCTGATCTCGTTCGACTCGACCATTCGCAGCAACCTGTCGGTGGGCATGCCGCTGGACCTGTTGGTGTATCACAAGGACAGCCTGGAAGCGCCGCAACGGCAACGGATTACCAGCGACGATGCTTACTACCAGCAGATCCGCAGGCAGTGGAGCGACGGTTTGAAACGGCTGTTGGCCGAGCTGCCCGCGCCGCCCTATGGCTGAATGGCCATGCTGCCGATCGGTAGGAGCGGATTTATCCGCGAAACAGGCGACGCGGTGGCTGCACCACCTGCGCCCGTGATCACGGCTGAAGCCGCTCAGGAGCTATGCCAGGGGAATGGTCAGGCGGTCGATTACCGCCCGGGTTTCCGGGCGCACCCCGCGCCACCAGGCAAAGGCCTCCGCCGCCTGCTCCACCAGCATACCGACACCGTCGGCCAGACGCGCCACACCTTGCCCCTGGGCCATGCGCAGGAACGGCGTCAGGCCTTTGCCATAGGCCAACTCGTACGCCAGCCGTGTCTTGCCCAGCACATCGTCCGGCAGCGGTGGCAGCTCACCGCTGAGGCTCGCGGAGGTGGCGTTGACCACGATATCGAATGCCTGCCCCTGCAGTTCCTCATAGCGGCTTATGCGCAGGCGCGGGTGGTCCAGTTCATTGCGCAAGGTCAGTGCCTTGGCCATGTCGCGGTTGGCCAGCACCAGCTCGCGCGGCCCGGCCTGCAGGAACGGCAGCAACGCCCCGCGCACCGCGCCACCGGCGCCGAGCAGCAGCAGCCGACGGTTGGCCAACGGCTCACCCAGGTTTTCTTCGATATCGCGCAACAAGCCAATGCCATCGAAGTTCTCGGCGTAGATCCGGCCATCCTCGAACTTCAGCGCATTGGCCGCCCCCGCCAGCTGTGCGCGCTCGCTGCGCTGGTCGGCCAGCTCGAATGCGCGCAGCTTGAACGGCGCAGTGATGTTCATGCCCAGGCCGCCCTCACTGCGGAACTGCAACACCTGGGCCTCGAAACCCGCAAGCTCGCCCTCGATGGCCTCGTACACCAGGGATTGGCTGGTGGTCTCGGCAAACAGCCCATGGATCAAGGGCGACTTGGTGTGGTTGATCGGCCGGCCGATCACTGCATAGCGGTCGTTCATGGTGCATCTCCGTGGGTGAACAGCACACCGTCTGCCTGCATGTCGGTGATTTCTTCAGGGCTGAAGCCAAGCCCGGCGGCCACTTCGGCATTGTGCTGCCCCAGGTCCGGGGCCACCTGGCGGATCGTGGTATCGCAGTCGGAAAAGCGGAACGGCAGGTTCGGCAGGCGCAAGGTGCCGTAACGCGGGTGCTGCTGCTCCAGCAGCATGCCTCGCGCCTGGATCTGCGGGTCGGCCAGCACTTCGTCGATGCGCTGCACCTTGGCGCTGGGGATGTCGGCCGCATCGAGCAGTTGCAGGATATCTGCGACCCGACGTGCGCCGACCCAGTCGCGGACCACGGCAAGGATCGCCTGGCGGTGACTGTTGCGACCGTTCAGGCTGTGGTAGCGGCTATCGCTGCCGAACCCGGTCGGGCCGCCGTTGGTTTCGAGCATCGCGGCAAAACGCTTCCAGGCATCGTCGACCTGGGCGGCGATCACCAGGTCGCCATCGGCGGCGCGGAATACACCGTACAAGGTGGAGGTCGGCATGTCGTGGCCAGTCTGTTCGGGAAGCACGCTGCCGGCGGACAACGTGTAGCACTGCACTGCGTATTCATGCATCGACACCAGCGCGTCATACAGGGCCATGTCGATGTGCTGGCCACGGCCACTGCTGACCCGGCCCAGCAGCGCCGCATTGATCGCCGCCACGGCATGGATGCCGGTGTACATGTCGCCCAGGGAAATGCGCAGCAACGGCGGCGCTTCGCCCGGCACGCCGACCATCTGCATGATCCCGCTCTTGGCTTCGGCGATCAGGCCGAAGCCCGCGCGGTGGGCATCCGGCCCGGTGTGGCCGTAGGCGGAGATCGAGCAGTACACCAGGCGTGGGTTGCGCGCCGCCAGCTCGGCATAGCCCAGGCCCAGTTTGTCCAGGGCACCGGGGCGGTAGTTTTCGATGAACACATCGGCCGAGTCGGTCAGGCGCTGCATGAACGCCTTGCCGCGTGGGTCCTTCATGTTCACGCTGACGCCCTGCTTGCCCATGTTCAGCTGCAGGAAGTAACCGCTCTGCTGATCGTCCAGGGTGAACGCGTGCTGGCGGCCGGCATCGCCGCTGCCAGGCCGCTCGACCTTGATCACCTCAGCCCCCAGCGCGGCCAGGCAGCGGCCCACGTAGGGCCCGGCCAGGAAGTGGCTGTAGTCGATGACGCGGATACCCGCCAAGGGCAGTGCCTGGCTCATGCCTGCGCCCTCCGCGGCACCATCAGCCGGTGCTCGCCCCGTTGCACGACTTCGCCGTGCTGGTTGATCAGTTCCGATGGCAAGACCACGATGCCCCAGCCCGGGCGGCTGTTGCTCGGGCGCATCGCCCCCACGCGCATGCGCACGTGCAGCACATCGTCGACCTTGATCGGCAGTACGAAGTCCCAGGTCCAGCCCAGCGACATGCCCGGTACGAAGCGGTACTCGCACTGGGTCTTCAGGCCGTCGGCGATCGACAAGCCGAACAGGCCATGGGCAACCAGGCAGCCGAAGTGGCTGGCGTTGGCATACGCCTCGTCGACATGCACCGGGGTGTGGTCACCGGTGAGGTCGGCGTAGGCCAGGATGCGTTCGCGGGTCACGGTGTAGCTGGGGCTGATGCATTCGTCGCCTTCACGGGCATCGTCCCAGTATCTTTCCACCACGCTCATGCCTGTACCTCCGCACGCGGGTCGATGGCCAGCGCCTGGGCGACGCATTGCGCCGGCCGTGCCTGGATGAATTCGACGGCCAGGCCGTCGGGCAGGCGCAGCCAGTTGCGGCCCTGGGGCATTTCACTGACGCCAAAACGCTGGGCGGCTGCCAGCGCGGCCTCCAGGTCCTCGCACATGATGCCCAGGTGCGCCAGGCGCCCTTCCGGGCCGGTGAAGTCCGGCTGGTGGATGAACTGCAGGCCGCCGAGGGTCCAATATTGCGCAGGCTGCTCGACGTCGCCCTGGACCTCGCGCATGGTCATGCCACACACCTCGCTGAAAAAGCGGATGTGCCAGTGAATGTCGCGCACCCAGAACGCCACGTGTTCGAGGTAGGCTTTCGGCTGGCTCATGAATGACTCCCTTTCTGCTGATCGGCCATGGCGCGCTCGATACCTTTGATGCAAGCCACCAGGGTCGCGTTGACCGGCGTAGCCACGCCGTGGCGCTGGCCCCAGCGCACGACGGAGCCGTTGATGAAATCGATTTCGCTGACCGAGCCCTTTTCCAGGCTCTGCAGCATCGAGGTGCGGAAGCTCGCCGGCAGGCCTTCGGCGGCCAGCCGCCAGGCGGCGTCCGGGTCGGCAAGGCTCAGGCGGATACCGGCACGTTCGGCGACGGCGATGGCTTCGGCCACCGCAGCCTTGGCGGTGCTTTCCAGCAGCGGCTCGCTGTACAGCTGGCCATAGCTGAGCCGGGTAATGCCGCTGAGGGCACCCGTGGCGACGTTGACCAGCAGCTTGTCCCACATGGTGCCGAGAATGTTGTCGCTGACCGTGGTGGCGAGCCCGGCGCCGTTGAATACTTCGGCAATGGCCTGCACCCGTGGGGTGAGCCTGCCATCGAGTTCGCCGATGAAGGTCTGCTTGCCGGCCACTCCGGCACGAATCGAGCCCGGCCCCAGCAGCACGCCGCCGACGTAGGTCTTGCCGGCCAGTACCCGCTGCGCGCCCACGGCCTCGGCCAGCAGGTCTTCGTGGCCGAGCCCGTTCTGCAGCGACAGCACCAGCGTCTGCGGCCCGATCAGCGCGGCAGCACCGGCGATCGCCTCGCGGGTGTGGAACGACTTGACCAGCACCACCACCAGGTCGGCCACACCGACGTCTTCGGCGGCGCAGGCCGCATTCACCTGTACCTGGCGCACGCCGCGCTCGTCCTGCACCTTTAACCCGTGCCGCTGCATCGCCTCGACATGTGCGCGGCCACGGTTCAACAACCAGGTTTCATGCCCCGCCTCGCTCAAGGTTGCACCCATGGCGCAACCCAGCGCGCCGGCGCCCAGAATGCAGATTTTCACGTCGCAGACCTCCTGTGGTTTGCGACTACCTTATGCAGCAGGGCTTATTTGCGCTATACAATGCCTTCAATACCGGTATTGAGTTTTACAATAATGAACGCACTCGACACCCTGCCCGATCCCAAGCTGCTGCAGCTGTTCGATGTGCTGTACCAGTGCCGCAGCGTGACCCGTACGGCAGAACAGCTGGGCCAGAGCCAACCGACCGTGAGTATCTGGCTGGGCCGCTTGCGCGAAGAACTGAACGACCCACTGTTCGTGCGCACCCCCGGCGGCATGGCCCCTACCCCGCGGGCTGACCAGTTGATCGGGCCCTGCCGCGAAGTGCTGGAATCGCTGCGGCGCCTGACCACCTGGGCACCACAATTCGATCCGGCCACGGCGCAGCGGCGCTTTCGCCTGTGCGTCAGCGATGCCAGCCATATCACCTTGCTTCCCAGCATCCTCAACCACCTGCGCAGCCATGCGCCAGGGATTCGCCTGGAGGCGGCACGCATCGATGGCAATACCGAAAGTGCCCTGGAATCGGGCGAAGCGGACCTGGCCATCGGCTTCGTACCGTGGCTGGGCGCGGGCATGTACCAGCAGGTGTTGTTCGAACAGGACTGGGTCTGCCTGAGCAACCCGCACCACCCGCGCCTGGGCCAAGGCATCAGCGTGGCGCAATACCAGGCCGAAGGGCATGTGCAGGTCAGTGCCGGGACCGGGCAGAAGTTGCTCGAGGCCGGCCTGGCGCGGGCCGGCATCGAACGCAGGATCATGCTGGAACTGCCGGGGTTTCTCGGCCTGGGCATGATCGTCGGCTCGACCGACCTGGTGGCCACGCTGCCGCGTCATATCGGCCAGACGCTGGCCGCCATGCATGCTTTGCAGGTGCACGATTGCCCGTTTGCGGTAGAAGGCTTCACGGTCAAGCAGCATTGGCACGCCCGGTACCAGCAGGACAGCGGCAATCGCTGGATGAGGGAGGTGATCCGGGGGTTGTTCCAGGGCGCAGGCAGTCAGCATCGCTGACCCTGCTTCCGTCCGTGGAGGCCGGGCAACATGGATCAGGCAGCAGGCTTGAGCACTACCTTGGTCCAGCCATCATCGCGCGCGTCGAAATGCTTGTAGGCATCGGGGCCTTCGGCAAGCGTCAGGCGATGGGAGATGATCTGGGAAGGCTTGGCACGCCCGTGATGAATGAGCGCTGCAAGGCGCCGGTTATAGGCCTTGACGTTCGCCTGGCCGGTGCGGATATGTTGGCCCTTGAACCAGAACGCGCCGAAATCGAAGGCCATCTTGCCCTCCTTCGCCAGGTCGTTCTTCGCCCCCGGGTCTTCTGGCACGAACACCCCTACTACACCGATGCCACCGGTAGCCTTGGTCGAGGCAACCAGGTTGTTCATGGTCAGGTAGTTCACTTCATGGCCATGCCTGTTGCAGCACTGATAGCCCACGCATTCGCAGCCCCGGTCGGTGCCTCTGCCGTGGGTCAGGTTCATGATTTCTTCCACGGCCTTGTGCTCGACGGCGTTGATCGGCGTTGCCCCAAGTTGCGCGGCAAGCTGCAGCCGATCTGGCTGGTTGTCTACCACGAACACCTGCGAGGCGCCCTTGATGATTGCCGAGTACGCCGCCATCAGCCCGACAGGCCCGGCGCCATAGATCGCGATACTTTCGCCCGGTTGCAGACCGGCCAGCTCCGTTGCATGCCAGCCAGTGGGAAAGATATCCGCGAGCATGACGTAGTCGTCTTCGCGCTCCTGGGCGTCCTCCGGCAGCACCAGGCAGTTGAAATCGGCGTAAGGCACACGCAACAACTCTGCCTGGCCACCTTGATAGGGCCCCATGTCGGCAAAGCCGTAGGCGGCGCCGGCGGTCCCCGGGTTGGCCGTGAGGCAGAATCCGGTCAGGCCTTTTTCGCAGTTCTCGCAGAACCCGCAGCCGATATTGAAGGGCAGGCAGACACGGTCACCGACCTTGACCCGGTCGACCCCGGCGCCCACCTCGATCACTTCGCCAAGGTTCTCATGGCCGAACACACGCCCGGCTTCGAACGAGGTGCGGCCCTCATACATGTGCAGGTCGGAGCCGCAGATATTGCTGGTGGTGATGCGCACCAGCACGTCAGTGGGCTTTTCGATTCTTGCGTCCGGCACATCCTTGACGGCGACGTCACGCGGGCCGTTATAGACGATAGCTTTCATACTGAACTCCCGAATGTCAGGGGCACGAAAGGCGCCCTACACTGTTGGGGTAATGGCTTTGCCCTCGGTGTTCAGCCTGTGTGTGACAAGCCGGATCAGTGGCGCTAATCACCAGCGCGCCGGCGGTGGGTCAGCCGGTGAACAATTACTTGCCGTTGACTTTCCTGGGCCCGACGAAGGCGAAATCCGGGAAGATCTTGCCCCGGACGTACCAGACAAAAGCCAGCAGAACGATACTGATGGCCATCACGACAGTGGTGGTTGCCGGGTCGGATGCAAACCCTGCAAGCGATTTCGGAAGCTGCACCAGTGCGAGAAGAATGTACGCGTTATAGGCGCCAGCCCGGTGGTGGTAGAAGCCCCATACCAGAAGCAAGGGGATCAAGAGACTGGACGCAGCCACGACCCACTTGGCTGTTGACCCGATTTGGGCACCCCCTTGCAGCCCTGCAATAAGGCCAAGCAATGCCTGGACGAGCATTATCGTGATAAGAACATTGACTTTACGATCGTGTTCATCGCAACGAACTGGATCCGCATACGAAGCGATGAAGTAGGCTAACTGGCTGTCTTTTACACCCTGGCCGGAAAGCTGTGCGAACACTTGCGACTTTGCCGTGCCAGCATCGAGTAACTTGCGAACGCTTTTCTGAATCTCTTTCTTGCTCATCGCTACAGGTGAAAGGTGTTTTTCAGGCGTTGGCCTGACCGGTTTACTGCGACGCCACCGCAGTACAGCGACAGCGCCGACAGCGCCGAGCGCACCCATGATAATGCAGAAGTAAAAGACCCCATCCAGCGAGAAGGTCCCTGGCTTGACGCTGTCCGGCTTTGCAGGGTCGACAAGAATGCCGATTACCTTGCCTTGCCTGAACGTTGCAATTGACCTTTCGACCGACGCCAGGCTAGTCCCGCAGGGGGAACTCGATACTTCGAGCGGGGACGTGTGCTGTTGCCCGTTCAACTCGAAGGTCACGTTGACCGAAGGGCAATAGGTCATACCCTTGCTGCGCAACTCCTCAGCGATGGAAACAGTGGCAACAGTCGCGTTCAACTTCCACCAGGTCTTGACCTGTTCCCCTTTCTTGTGAGCATCAAGCGCTGCAAGCAGGCAGATAAAGGCAAAGAAAAACAGCACAACGAACAGGACCGCCCTCAGCAACAAGATCTTCATAAGACTCCTTGGCCACCGGGAGATGGAGTTCTATCGGCAAAGGCAGTTCGGCAGCAAGTTGCGCCGGCGGGCGATGGGCAGCTGAACTGAGGTTAGTTCATCGAAACTTTATTGCCATGCAACTTCCGGCCTCTGCACGCCTGCCGATCAGCCCGCCTTTACGCTTGCTTTTTTGGCTGGCGCGTGGCCGAAAAGGGATCCTGGGCAGGTGATGCTCAGGGATTGGACCCATACGCAATCTGTCGGGTCAGCGGAACTCGAAACCGAACCCAATGTCGTAGTGGCTACCAAGTACCCCAGCGCCTTCTGGAGGCGAACAAACATGAGAAAAACCCTGGTAGCCCTCTTTACCTGTGCCTTTGCGTTCGGCGCAACTGCCTTGTTACCAGCCGATGTTTCACCGATTGCCTCGGCGTATGCCAAAGGCGGCGGCGGGGGTGGTGGCCACGGTGGTGGCAGCGGTCATGGCGGCGGTGCCGGCCACGGCGGCGGGCTGGGCGGTGGTCAAGGCGCTGGCAAAGGTAGCCACACTGGCAATGGCATGGGCCTCAGCGATGATCACGCCGGCAAGGCCACGCGCGACCATGGCTTGAGCGGCAACCACTACGGCAGCTCGCGCAACAGCGACAACGGCCACGGTACTACCACCTCCGGTGTTGCCCATTCCAAGGACACCCGCGGCCTGGCGAAATCGACGGCGATCTCCGCCACGACCCCGGGTGACCACAACACCAAAGGGCTGAGCGGCGCGGCGCGAAACGCTTCGAAGAACGATCGCTGAACCGTAGCAGCGACTTCGTCGGGCACCGCTGAAAGCCTGCACGCTTCAGCAGCAACCAGCTGCTGAAGCGTGCAGATGAATCTCAAGCCCTGAACCACCCGACCAACGCCATTATTTCCTCCCCCGACAACATTTCCCTCGCTGCACGGCTCGCACAACCGCCAAGGCCGTGTCGAGACCACCGCCGATGCCCAATACACTTTCTCTGTCGACCTTGCTGTTGTTGTTCAGCGCCATGACGGCACCCACTGCACTGGCCGGCGAGCGCTCCGCACCGGCACGTAGCAACAATGCTTCGACCGTGCTGATAGAAACGGCTTCGCAGCAGTATGCCGAAGGCCAGCTGGACCAGGCAGCGGCCACCCTGGAGCGCGCGTTGCACATCCAGCCGAACAACCCGGCAACCTTGCACTACCTGGGCGTGCTGCGCCTTCAGCAAGGGCAATACGAACAGGCTGAAACCCTGGCGCTGCGCTCCAACCTGCGAGTCGGCGCCAACCACGCGTTACGCAGTCGCAACCTGCAACTGATAGAGGCCGCGCACAACGCCCGGCGCTCAGGCATGCTGCCGACCGCGGCGCACTGACGGCGGCCTAGACACTCCGCGTCAGGCCACCATCGACCCTGATGTTCTGCCCGGTGATGTAGGCGGCCCCTTCGCTGGCCAGGAAGGCGATGGTCGCGGCAATTTCCTCGCTGGAGCCATAGCGCTTGAGCGGTACGCTGTCGCGGCGCTGCTCGGTGGCAGGCAGGCTGTCGATCCAGCCAGGCAGAACGTTGTTGATGCGCACGTTGTCGGCCGCGTAGGTGTCGGCGAAAATCTTGCTGAACGCAGCCAGCCCCGAACGGAACACCGCCGAGGTGGGGAACATCTCGTTGGGTTCGAAGGCCCAGGCGCTGGAGATGTTGATGATGGTCCCGCCCTTCTGCCGCTGCATGATCGGCGTCACCAGGCGCGCCGGGCGGATGACATTGAGCAGGTAGGTGTCCATGCCCTTGTGCCAGTCTTCGTCGCTGATCTCCAGGATCGGCGCGCGTGGCCCGTGGCCGGCACTGTTGACCAGCACGTCGACGCGCCCCCACTGCCCGACCACGGCATCGACCAGGCGCTGCAGGTCGGCAACCGACTGGTTGCTGCCGGTAACGCCGATACCGCCCAGTTCAGAGGCCAGCGCTTCGCCCTTGCCTGATGACGACAGGATACCGACCTTGAAACCGTCGGCGGCCAGGCGGCGTGCCGCTGCGGCGCCCATGCCGCTGCCACCGGCGGTGATGATGGCCACTTTTGCTTCAGACATGTTGCCTCCTTCGCTAATCCAGCGCTGTGTTTGCAAGTGCATTCACACTAGCAGCCACGCTGGCAGCGAGGGAGGCAGCCCGGCTTCGCCTAGACGATAGATTTTCTATCGTGCGCCTGCGCCTTTAGCCACGCCCTGACGATCTGCAGGGTCGCAGACGGCTGCCTTTTGCGTGGCCATACCAGATAGAACGCCTTGTCCAGCTGCAATTGCTGCGGGAACACTTGCACCAGGCGGCCGGCGGCAATGTCGTCGCTGACAAAGGCCTGGCTGGCCAGGGTAATACCCTGCCCGCCAATCGCGGCCTCGATGGCCAGCGAAGTCTGGTTGAAGCGCACGGTGCGCGCGCTGGGCGGCGGATGGCCGGGGAACACTGCGGCGTGGAACTGCGGCCAGAAGTTGTGCGCGTCGTGTAGCGCCACATAACGCTGCAGGGCGCCGAAATCCCCGGGTCGCCCCATTTCGGCCAGTAACCCCGGGCTGGCCACGGCGATCACAGCGGGGGCCATTAGCAATTCGGCGTTCAGCCCCGGCGCAAATGGCGGCTGGCCATAACGTACGGCCAGGTCCACGCCGTCGGTATGAAAATGGGAAAGCCGATCAGTCGCCAGCACCCGCAGGTCAATCTCGGGGTGGCGCTCGGCAAAGTGCCCGAGCCTGGGGATCAGCCATTTCGAGGCAAAGGTTGGCGTCACGCTGACGGTGAGCTGGGACGGCGCCGGGCGCAACAGCCGCGTGGCTTCGTCGATCATCGCCAGGGCGCTGCGTATGCTGGTGCTGTAGGCGTGCCCGGCATCGGTCAGGCCAAGGCCGCGTGGCAGGCGCTCGAACAGGCGCACCTCCAGGCTGGCCTCCAGCCCGCGCACCTGCTGGGCAACCGCCGCCTGGGTCACGCCAAGCTCCTCGGCCGCCAGACGGAAGTTCAAGTGACGCGCCACCACTTCGAACACGCGTAGCGCATTGAGCGAAGGCAATCCGGGGTAACCTGCAGGCATGGCGATGGTTTTTCTATCGGCTGAGCATTGCGGGAGGCTAACCTTGTCGGCCAAGAAAGTCGACGCCCTGGCGCCTGCACTGCCCTGCAACGACGGTTCACAGCTGCGTATGCTTAAAGCCCGACGCACATGCTGGCAGAATCCACCAACGCTGCGCACATCCCTACAAGGCACATCGCCCTGTAGCGTGCTTCACTACAGCGCCAACCCCTCTGTTCCGGAACCCGAGCCCCATGAACCGCAACGACCTGCGCCGCGTCGACATGAACCTGCTGGTGTTGTTCGAAGCCCTGATGATCGAACGCAACCTGACCCGCGTCGGCGAAAAGCTGTTCATCACCCAGCCCACGGTCAGTGCCGCGCTGGCGCGCCTGCGCGAGCTGTTCGACGACCCGCTGCTGATCCGCAACGGCCGGGCCATGGAGCCCACGCCAAGGGCCATGCAGATCTTCGCCGAGCTGGGGCCGGCCATGGATGTGATCTCCGCCGCCATCAGCCGCGCCCGCGAGTTCGACCCGACCAGCAGTTGCAACGTGTTCCGCCTGGGGTTGTCGGACGATGCCGAGTTCGGGCTGTTCCCGGCCTTGCTCCAGGCTCTGCGCGAAGAGGCCCCGAACATCAGCGTGGTGGTGCGGCGGGCCAACTTCCTGCTGATGCCGGGGCTGCTGTCCAGCGGCGAGATTTCGGTCGGGGTGAGCTACACCACCGACCTGCCGGCCACCGCCAAACGCCGCAAGCTGCGCGACATCGGCGTGCGGGTATTGCGCGCCGACGACCGCCCGGGCCCGCTGACCCTCGACGAATACTGCGCACGCCCGCACGTGATGGTGTCATTCTCGGGGGACATGAGCGGCAACATCGACCTCGACCTGGCGCGCATCGGCCGCTGCCGCAAGGTGGTGCTGGCGGTGCCGCAGTTCGGCAGCCTGCGCGCCTTGCTGCGCAATACAGAGCTGATCGCCACGGTGCCGGACTATGCCGCCTGTGCCTTGGCCGACGATGGCAGCCTGCGCGCCGACCCGGCGCCGTTCGACATCACCGAGGCCGAGCTGTCGATGGTCTGGAGCGGTGCCCAGGACAACGACCCGGCCGAGCGCTGGCTGCGCGAGCGCATCCTGCAGTTCATGGCGGCGCGGTAAACCATCGACCTCATCGATAGCCACCATGAATGCCATCGAGTTCCGCTGCGCCTGGCTCGGGCGGAAGATAGCGGCATTCACCGATGGATGAGGCCTCCCATGAAAACCGGCATGATCGCTGCCCTGCTCGCCTTGCTGGCCGCCCTTGGTGGCTGTGCCAGCCCGGCCAGCACCGACACACAACCCTACGGGCACTTCTATGCGGCCACCGCTATTTCCGGGGTCGCCCTGGCCCCCGGCCAGCGGGTGGCGGTGCTGCTGGGGCGGGACGCCGAGGCCACCCTTGAATACCTCGGCAGCCATCAAGCCCAGGCCGCCACCCCGGCCCGGGGCCAGCGCATTCCGGTAGCGACCCTGAACAGCGAGAGCCAGGCGTACGACTGGCTGGCACGCTCGCTGGCGCAGCAGTTCGCCGAAGTGACCTTCTATGATGACCTGGACACGCTGCTGGGCGACCACCCGGATGTCATCGTGCTGCTCGATACCGAAAGCCGCCTGGCCAGTGCCGAGATCGAAAGCCGGGTGGTGGCGCGCTTCTTCGACGACCAGCTGACCTACATCGGCCGCGCCGAAGGGCGGGCGCACAAGCGCCTGGGCGATGTGGCGCGGGTGGCCGAGGATGAACGCGCGGTGCAGGCCGATGCCTTGCGCGACTTTGACGATTCGTTGCAAGTGCTGATGAAGCGACGGGTGTGACGGCGCAATCGCGGGATGCTACTTGCCCCGCTGCATCCACGCCGCACCCAGCCCACTCAGGCAGATCACCGCGATACCGACCAGGCTCAGGGTATCCGGTACCTGGCTGTACGCCACCAGGCCCAGCAGCCCGGCAAACACGATCTGGCAATAGCTGAACGGCGCCAGCAAGGCCGGCGCGGCATGGCGGAAAGCCTGGGTCAACAGCAAGTGCGCGGTCATGCCGAAGCCGCCCAGCGCCAGCATCAGCAATGCGTGGTCCCAACGTGGCATTTCCCAGAAGAACGGCACCAGCGCGCTCATCGCCAAGGTATTGCACAACCCCGCATAGAAGTTGCTGGTGGTCGGGCTGTCATGCGCCGCCAGGATGCGTGTGAGCAATTGATAGAAGCAGAAGCCCAGCGCCGAACCGAACGGGTACAGGATGGCGGGGGTGAACATCGCCCCTCCCGGGTGCACCACCACCAGCACGCCGATGAAGCCCATCACCACCGCAAGCCACTGCCCCAGCGTGACCCGCTCCTTGAGCAACGGCGCCGACAGCGCAGTGACCAGCACCGGGGCGAGGAAGTTGACCGCAGTCGCCTCGGCCAACGGCAGGTACTGCAGGCCGCTGGTGAACAGCAGGCTGGTACTCAGCAGGCTCAACGCACGCAAGGTCTGCAACAGCGGGCGGCGCGTGCGCAACACGTTGAGCCCGGCCTTGGGCAGGAAAATGCCGGCCATCAGCAGCGTGTGCACCACATACCGCGCCCACACCACCATGATGATCGGGTACAGGCCGCCAAGGAATTTGGACAGGGCATCGTGACTGGCGAACAGGAACGTCGCCACCACCACCAGGGCAATGCCGCGCAGGGGTTGGTTGACTCCGGACAGCGGTGTGCTGGAACTCATGGCACTCTCGATGACGGCGCGGCTGGGTGCGGCGCCCGGGGGAAGGCCCGCGCAGGCATGGCCCGGCGGATGCAACAGCTGGAATTCTAGAAGAGATGCCGCAGCATAAGGAAGTTCCGTCGCCGCTTGCCCCGGCCGATTGCAGTTTCTGTTCGCTGATCGACCACTTTTCGCCCCGCACGCATGGCCCGTGCCGTGCTGATCGCTGACCATCGACTGCGATCCCCCGCAGTCGACAAGGAATCTACATGCAAAGGCTCACTACCCGTAACGGCCTGAACCTGCCTGCGATTGGCCTGGGCACCTGGCCAATGACCGGCACCGAGTGCACCCAGGCCGTGCGCCAGGCACTTGAACTCGGTTACCGACACATCGACACCGCCACCGCCTACGCCAATGAAGCCGCCGTCGGCCAGGCCCTGCGCGACAGCGAGGTGCCACGCGAGCAGATCCACCTGACCACCAAGGTGTGGTGGGACCGCCTGGCCCCCAAGGCCATGCGCCAGTCGCTGGAAGACAGCCTGCGCGCCCTCGGCACCGAGCAGGTCGACCTGTTCCATATCCACTGGCCGGGCCAGGACTGGGACCTGGCGCGCAGCATCGAAACCCTGGTAGCACTGCGTGACGAGGGCAAGGCACGCAGCATCGGCGTGGCCAACTTCCCGCTGGGGCTGCTGCGCCAGGTGGTGGAAACCCTGGGTGCGCCGCTGTCGGCGATCCAGGTCGAGTACCACGTGCTGCTCGGCCAGCCAGCACTGCTGGACTACGCCCGCCGCCACGACCTGCTGCTCACCGCCTACACCCCGCTGGCCCGCGGCCAGGCAGCGGCACAGCCGGTGATCCAGACGATCGCCGACAAGCATGGCGTGCTGCCCAGCCAGGTGGCGCTGAAATGGTTGCTGGATCAGGACGGCGTAGCGGTAATCCCCAAGGCGAGCAGCCGCGATAACCAGCTGGCCAACCTGGCAGCTCTGAACGTGCAGCTGGATGACCAGGACCGTTTGGCGATTGCCAGCCTGCCGAAGGACCAACGATTGGTCAGCCCGGCGTTTGCGCCGGACTGGGACAGCTGAGCGAGTACCCGCACCTGGCCGATACGGCTAATGTCGGGCGCCGCTCACCAGGAAACTGAGCAGATCCGGCTCGTCCTCCACGGCAATTGCTTGCGCCGGGCGCGACAGCCCGGCCAGCACGGCGTTGCAGAACGCCACCGCCGGGGCATCCTGGGCGTAACAACGCAACAGCCAATCGCCCTCGCCGCCCAGAAACTGCAACGCTACCGCCCGGCCGATGCCCTGCCGGCGGTATTTTTTCAGAATGAACAGGTCAGCCAGCTCGAACGCCTGGATGCCTGGCAACTCGCTGCGCTCCACCAGCACGAAGCCGGCGATGAAACCGTCTGCCAGCACCAGGTAGGCGCCCCAGCCATCGGCCTGCCAGTAGCGTTGCAGGTGCGCGTCATGGATGTAGAAGCGGCCATCCACCTCGACGTCTTCCTGCTCCCAGTCGGAGGACTCGTAGGCGTAGAACTGGTACAGGTTGCGGATCAGCGGGGCCTGGTCAGCGGTGGTGGCCAGCAGTTCGATGGGCAGCATGGTGCGGGGCTCGGATAAAGGACGGATGCCAGTTTACTCGCCCCGGGCAATAAAAAGCCCGGGCCCTCCCCGCACGGAATGGCCCAGGCAAAAAACACACTGCAGGCGCGCTGCAGGGCTCAGTTGCTTTGCAGTGCCCGCGGGCGATGGCTGCGCGCCTCGGCTGCCGGGGCCTTGGCCGCCTGCAGGTGGAAGTCGAAGGCCAGCTCGGCAAAGCGCTCGCCCTGTACTCCGCGGTCGCGGGCTTGCGCAGCATCCTCGACAAAGCGCAGCTCACCGACCAACCCGTCGCGGGTGGCATAGGCAAAGTCATCCCACAGGTACTGGTCACCGGCAAAGTTGATCTGCGTGGTCAAATGACGGTGCCCGGGCGCCGAAATGAAGAAGTGCACATGCGCCGGGCGCTGGCCGTGGCGGCCGAGCAGGTCGAGGCATTCCTGGGTCGGCCCCTGCGGGTCGCAGCCATACCCCGACGGCACGATGGAACGGGCACGGTAGCGGCCCTCGGCATCGGTGACGATGCGCCGACGCAGGTTGTATTCGGACTGGCTGGAGTCAAAGTAGGAATAAGTGCCCTGGGTGTTGGCGTGCCACAGGTCAACGGTGGCGCCCGCCAGCGGCTTGCCGTCGGCACCGAACACCTGGCCCTGAAGGAACATCACCACGCCCGGGTCGGTGCCGTCGTCCATGCGCGCTTCGCCCTGCGCCAGCGGCGCGCCCGCCACATACAGCGGGCCCTCGATGGTACGCGGGGTGCCGCCGCTCAGGCCGGCCTCGGCGTCCTTGGCGTCCTGCAACAGATCGAGGAAGTGCTCAAGGCCCAGGCCTGCCGCCAGCAGCCCGGCTTCGTTGCGGCCACCCAGGCGGTTGAGGTAGTCGACGGCATGCCAGAACTCGTCCTCGGTGATGTCCAGGTCCTCGATCAGCCGGGCGCTGTCCTGCAACACACGCAGGATGATCTGCTTGACGCGCGGGTTGCCTGCGGCATGGCCCAGGCCGGCCACCTCGCGGAAGAACGCTTGAACATCGGCAGTGTGGGAAATCTTCGTGGTCATCGTGCTTACCTCATCTTGTTCTTGTCAGGCACACAGGTGCGAATCAGCGGTCGTCGCTGCGGATCGACGAGGGATGCCGGCACAAGCCGTCGACCTCGATGTCCATGTACGGGAACAGTGGCAGTTGCATCAGGGTATCGTGTAGCGCTTCGACACTGGCTACATCGAACACGCTGTAGTTGGCGTAGTGCCCGGCGATGCGCCACAGGTGGCGCCAGGTACCTTCGCGCTGCAGGCGCTGGGCCAGTTCCTTTTCGTCGGCCTTGAGCTGGGCAGCCTTGGCCGGGTCCATGTCGAGCGGCAGTTTCACGGTCATCTTCACGTGGAACAGCATGGGGAGGTCTCCTTGCGTATGACGGGGTCGATTGGTTGGCAGAGCCCTTGGTCGAAGCGGGTTTACCCGCGAACACGGGCGAAGCGCGCCAGGCGCTGCTCGTCCAGGGTCAGGCCCAGGCCTGGGGTGCGTGGGATGTGCAATTGGAAGTCGCGGTACTGCAGCGGCTCGTTGACGATCTCTTCGGTCAGCAGCAGCGGCCCGAACAGTTCGGTACCCCAAGTCAGCTGGCGCAGGGTAAGGAAGGCATGGGCCGACGCCAGGGTGCCGATCGACCCTTCGAGCATGGTCCCGCCGTACAGGGCAATACCAGCGGCCTCGGCGATTTGCGCGGTGCGCAGCACGGCACGCGGGCCGCCGTTCTTGGCGATTTTCAGGGCGAAGATACTGGCCGCACCATCGGCGGCGAGGCTGAAGGCGTCTTCGACGCTTTCGATCGATTCGTCGGCCATGATCGGCGCGGGGCTGCGCTGGTTCAGGCGCACCTGGCCGCTGCGGTTGCTCCGTGAAATCGGTTGCTCGATCAGCTCGATGCCGTTGTCGCCGAGCACCTGGCAGGCACGGATGGCCTGGGACTCGTCCCAGTACTGGTTGACGTCGACCCGCACGCTGGCGCTGTCGCCCAGCTCGCGCTTGATCGCCAACACATGCTTGAGGTCCTGCGCCAGCGGGTTGGCGCCGATCTTCAGCTTGAACACCCGGTGCCGGCGGATTTCCAGCATGTGCCGGGCTTCGGCGATGTCGCGGGCGGTATCGCCACTGGCCAGGGTCCAGGCCACTTCCAGGCTGTCGCGCACGCGGCCGCCGAGCAGTTCGCTGACCGGCAGGCCTAGGCGCTTGCCCTGGGCATCGAGCAAGGCGCTCTCGATGCCCGACTTGGCAAACGTGTTGCCCTTGGCCAGCTTGTCCAGCTTGAGCATGGCGGCATTGATGTTGTCTGCCGGCAGGCCGACCAGCGCCGGGGCCAGGTGCGCATCGACATTGGCCTTGATGCCTTCGGGGCTTTCGTAGCCATAGGCCAGGCCACCGATGGTGGTGGCCTCGCCAATGCCTTCGACGCCATCGCTGCAGCGCACCCGCAATACCACCAGGGTCTGCTGCTGCATGGTGTGCATCGCCAGCTTGTGTGGGCGAATGGTCGGCAGGTCGACGATAATGGCTTCCATACGTTCAATCAGCGCGCTTGTCATTGTTGCCAGGTCCCGTTATATCGGGCTGCCAGCCGCAGGCCCGAATGGTGCGTTTACTTGATGCTTCAAGGATTGCGCGAGACCCTGATGGCGGTCCAATATCGAATGAATCTCCCACCATACCCTGGAGGTCTGATGGAGCTGCGCCACCTGCGTTACTTCAAGGTGCTGGCCGAGACCTTGAACTTCACCCGTGCCGCCGAGTTGCTGCACATTGCCCAGCCACCGCTGAGCCGGCAGATCAGCCAGCTCGAGGACGAACTGGGCACGTTGCTGGTGGCGCGCGAACGCCCGCTGCGGCTGACCGAGGCAGGTCGCTTCTTCTACGAACAGACCTGCACCGTGCTGCAACAACTGCACAACATCAGTGACAACACCCGCCGCATCGGCCAGGGTCAGCGCCAATGGCTGGGGATCGGTTTCGCCCCCTCGACCCTGTACACGGTGTTGCCGGAGCTGATCCGCGAACTGCGCCAGGACAGCGAGCTGGAGCTGGGGCTGAACGAGATGACCACCTTGCAGCAGGTGGAGGCGCTGAAAAGCGGGCGCATCGACATTGCCTTCGGGCGCATCCGCATCGATGACCCGGCAATTCAGCAGCAGGTGCTATGCGAAGACCCGCTGGTGGCTGTGCTGCCCAAGGGCCACCCGCTGGCGGGTGCGCCGCTCACCCTCGCCGAACTGGCGGGCGAGGCGTTCATCCTGTACCCCGCTAGCCCCCGGCCCAGCTATGCCGACCATGTACTGGCCCTGTTCGCCCACCACGGCATGAGCATCCGCGTCAGCCAGTGGGCCAACGAGCTGCAGACCGCCATTGGCCTGGTGGCTGTAGGCGTGGGCGTGACCCTGGTGCCGGCCTCGGTGCAACAACAGCACCGCACCGATATCGCATACGTCGCCCTGCTCGACAGCGGCGCCGTCAGCCCGATCATCCTCAGCCGGCGCAAGGGCGACGTGAGCCCGATCGTGCAGCGCTGCCTGGCATTGATTGCCCAGCAAGCCAGCTAAGGCTGGTCGGCTAATGTCGTTGGGCTGCTGCGCAGGTCACCGCCGGCAACTGGCATCAGGCGCGCAGCTGATACCAGGTGGTCTTGAGCTGCGAATATTTGTCGAACGAATGCAGCGACAGGTCGCGCCCAAACCCGGACTGCTTGCCACCGCCGAACGGCACCGCCACGTCCAGCGCATCGACCGTGTTCACCGACACCGTGCCGGCCTTCAGCGCCCGTGCCACGCGGTGGACCTGATTGAAGTCATCGCTCCACAGCGACGCCGCCAGGCCGTAAATGCTGTCATTGGCCAGGCGCACGGCCTGCTCCTCGGTGTCGAACACGCTGACCGCCAGCACCGGCCCGAATACCTCCTCCCGTGCCAGGCTCATGTGGCCCTCGACATCGGCGAAAATGGTCGGCTCGATGTAGTTGTCCGAACCGTCGATCGTCAGGCGCCGGCCACCACACACCTGCCGTGCCCCCTCCTGCCCTGCCCGGGCAATGGCCGCCTCGATCCGGCCAGCCTGCTGCGCATCGACAATCGCACCGGCCCGGCTCGCCGGGTCCAGCGGATTACCCGGCAGCCACTGGCGGGCCTTGGCCTGCAGGCGTTCGATGAATGCGTCATGGATGGACCGTTGCACATACAGCCGCGAGTTGGCCGAGCACACCTCGCCCTGGTTGAAGAAGATACCGAACGCGGCTTTTTCCGCAGCCAGGTCCAGGTCCTGGCAGTTTTCAAACACCAGGTTGGGGCTCTTGCCGCCGCACTCCAGCCACACCTGCTTGAGGTTGGACTGCGCCGAATACTGCATGAAGTACTTGCCCACCTGGGTGGAGCCGGTGAACACCAGGCAATCCACGTCCGGGTGCAGGCCCAGCGCCCGCCCAGCCTGCTCGCCCAGGCCAGGCAGCACGTTCAGCACGCCTTCCGGCAGGCCAGCCTGCAACGCCAGCTCACCCAGGCGCAGGGCCGAGAACGGTGATTGCTCGGCGGGCTTGAGCACCACGCTGTTACCGGCGGCCAGCGCCGGGGCGAGTTTCCACGCGGCCATGTCGAGCGGGAAGTTCCAGGGCACGACCGCAGCGACAACGCCCAACGCCTCACGGGTAATGGTCGCCAGCGCGTTGGGTGCGGTGGGTGCCACCTGGTCGTACAGCTTGTCCAGTGCCTCGCCATACCAGGCGAACACCTGCGCCGAGCCCGGCACGTCGATGTTGTAGGCGTCCATGACCGGCTTGCCCATGTTCAGCGAGTCCAGCAGGGCCAGTTCTTCGCGATGTGCCATGATCAGCTCGGCCAGGCGCAGCAGGACCTTCTTGCGCTCGACCGGAGCCATGCGCGGCCACGGGCCGTGTTCGAAGGCGCGGCGGGCGCTGGCGACGGCCAGGTCCACTTCGGCCTGGCCGCAGGCGGCGACCTGGGCCAGCACGGCGTTGCTGGCGGGGTTGATGGCGGCGAAGGTGGCGCCGTCCTGCGCGTTGACCGGCTTGCCGCCGATCAGCGCCTGGGCCGGGAGGTGCAGGGCCGAGGCGCGTTGTTGCCAGAATTCGAGGGTGTACATTTGTACTCCTGGTAACGGTTGTAGCAGCGTTTTCATAAGGGCTACGCAATTTCTGTGGGAGCGGGCGTGCCCGCGCATCAGGCGCTGCGGTGAATGGCACCGGCTTCGCCGGTGTTCGCGGGCTCGCCCGCTCCCACAGGGAAATGTGGTGCCCATACCCGCGATTTCAGAATTTGCCGACCAGGCGCGCCGTGCGGTCCACGGCGATGCGGGTCTTTTCCACCAGTTCATCCAGCTCGCTGTGGTTGGCGACCAAGGCCGGGGCCATGATCATCCGGCCCAGGGTCGAGCGAATGATCACCCCCTCCTCGAAACCGAAGGTGCGGCATTGCCAGGCCAGGTCATTTTCGTTGGCAAAGCGCTTGCGCGTTGGCTTGTGCTCGGCGAACTGCAATGCCGCCACCAGACCGGCGCCCTGCACCTGGCCGATCAACGGGTGGTCAGCGAACACTTCACGGAGGATGCGCTGCAGGTACGGCCCGGTGTCGTCCCTGACCTGGCGCACGATGCCTTCGTCACGCAGCGCTTTCAGGTTGGCGATGGCCACAGCCGCCGCCACCGGGTGCCCGGAATAGGTCAGGCCATGGGCAAACACCCCGCCCCGCTCCACCAGCGCTTCGGCAATGCGCTTGCTCAGCACCAGGCCACCCATGGGCACGTAGCCACTGGTCAGGCCCTTGGCGATCGACAGGGTGTCGGGCTGGAAGCCGAAATATTCATGGGCAAACCATTCGCCGGTGCGGCCAAAGCCGCCGATCACTTCATCAGCGCACAGCAGCACATCGTACTGCCGGCAGATACGCTGGATCTCGGGCCAGTAGCTTTCCGGCGGGAAGATCATGCCGCCGGCGCCCTGGAACGGTTCGGCAATGAAACCGGCAACGTTCTCGGCACCCAGTTCGAGGATTTTTTCTTCCAGCTGCAGGGCGCAGCGGCGGCCGAACTCGGCCGGGCTAAGGTCACCGCCCTCGGCGTACCAGTACGGTTCGTCGATGTGCGCCACGTCCGGGATTAGCCCGCCCATTTCGTGCATGAACTTCATGCCGCCCAACGCCGTGGCGGCCAGGGTCGAGCCGTGGTAGCCGTTCCAGCGGCCAATCATGATCTTCTTGGCCGGCTGGCCGACCACCTGCCAGTAGCGGCGCACGGTGCGGATCAGCACCTCGTTGGCTTCGGAGCCGGAGTTGGTGTAGATCGCGTGGCTGTAATGCGCGGGCAGCAGGCTGAACAACAGCTCGGACAGTTCGATCACCGCCGGGTGGGTGGTGTGGAAGAACATGTTGTAGTAGGCCAACTGGTCCATCTGCGTGGCAGCGGCAGCGGTCAGGTCGCGGCGGCCATAGCCGAGCTGGGTGCACCACAGGCCGGACATGCCGTCGAGGTAGCGCTTGCCCTCGCTGTCCCACAGGTGCAGGCGTTCACCGCCAACGATCACCCGCGGCCCTTCGGCGTTCAGCGCCTTCTGGTCGAGGAAGGCATGGATGTGGTGGGCGGCATCGGAAGCCTGGTAGTCGCGGGTCTGGCGTTGCGGGGCGAAAGGCGCATTCATTGTTGGTTTTCCTTTGCGGTGGGGGTGCAGGGCTGCCGGCGCTCAGCGCAGCTTGCCCATGTAGCTTTCCAGCGGGTCCTTGCCCAGTACGCCCTGGGCATTGGCCAGGGCGTCGATGAACAGGGAGAACAGCTCGGACTGGGTGCCGATGTCGAGCTTGGCGTAGACGTTCTTGCGGTGCGACTTGATGGTGTCTTCCGACACGCCCAGGCGCTCGGCCAACGATTTGGTGGAGTGGCCACGCAGGATCAGCTGGGCGATACGGCACTCACGTTCGGTGAGCAATGAGCTGCCGAAGTTGTTCAGGGCCGCATGGATACGCTGCTCGAGGATGTTCTCGAAGCGCCCGGCACGGCTGTCGAGCCCGGCGAAATGCCTGCCGAGCACCGCCAGCACCCAGGGCGTGATGCAGCCGAACAGCGCGCGGCTATGGCCATCGAGCTTGTCGGTGAAGGCCAGCGACACGGCCAGACTGTGCCCGGGCTGCGGCTGCAGGATGTAGTTCAGTTCATCCTGCAGGTGCGAGTGGCGGTAGAACGACTGGTAGTACTCGCTCACCTCGAAATGGTCCGGTGCCACCTCGAACAGGCCATAGCAGCCGGACTCGACCTGCTCCACGCAGGCGCCATAGAACGGGTCGAGCAGGTAGAAGCCCGACAGGTAGCGGCTGACATTGCCTTCGGGCTGCCAGGGTGCCTTGTCGTCCTGCTCGAACAATGCGCTGGGCATGCCGTGGTGCGGGTAGAGGTACACCGTGGTGGCCTGGATCGGATGGATCACGCCGAGTGCGGCGAACAGGCTGGCAGCAAAGCCCGGGCGGCCGATGGCCTCGGTGACCTTGGCCTGGTGCTCGAACCACTGTTGTGTAAGCAATCGATGGGTCACGGTGGGCCTGCCATATCGAGGAGGGCACCGCCACAGTGCGGTGCGTTGTTGGCCAGATACTCCCATGGCGCCGCCGACATCGGAATCACCCTTTGGGGTGAGCGCCTGCACGCCTCGTCCGGCTCACCCCAAAGGGTGATTCCGGGTACCTGCGGGGTGTGGGAGCATCAATCCGCCCCACGCTGCGAGCCCCGCGCTCGACCTCCTTGCACAACGCCCACCGGCAGCGAGCCCCCTCGCCTGCTGCGGTGTCCTGCATCCCTTTCCAGGAGTTAGCAATGCATACAACAACAAGTACAGCCCATTCTCCCGCCGCGCATGCCCCGTCTTCGGTCCCGAACGGGCGGTTCCGTAAATCCATGGGCATGACCGCCCTGATTCTGTTCGGCCTGGCCTACATGGTGCCGCTGGCCGTGTTCACCACCTACGGGCTGGTTACCCAGATGACCAAGGGGCACCTGCCCAGCGCCTACCTGCTCACGCTCGCGGCCATGCTGCTGACTGCCTACAGCTATGGGCGCATGGTCCAGGCCCACCCCTATTCCGGGTCGGTGTATACCTACACGCGCAAGGCGTTCGGCAGCCACATCGGCTTCATTACCGGCTGGACGCTGCTGCTCGACTACATCTTCCTGCCGTTGCTCAGCTACCTGCTGATCGGTATCTACATGGCGGAGTACTTTCCGGCCATTCCCGCCTGGGTATGGGTGTTGGGCTCGATTGCCCTTGTGACCTTCCTCAACCTGATCGGCATCGAATCCATTACCCGGGTCAACTGGCTCCTGGTGGTGCTGCAGCTGGTGTTCATCGTGGTGTTCGTCGCCCTGTCGATACGCAACCTCGGTAGCCAGGCCGAACCGCTATCGCTGCTGGCGCCCTTCCATCACGAGGGTTTCAGCGTGCCATTGATCATGACCGGCGCCGCCGTGCTGTGCCTGTCGTTCCTCGGCTTCGACGCGGTGTCGACCATGGCCGAGGAAACCAGCAACCCGACCTACCGCATCCCCACGGCGATTCTGGCGGTGTCGCTGATCGGCGGCCTGCTGTTCCTGGTGGTGTCGTATTGCGCGCAAATGGTGTTCCCCGACTGGGGCAACTTTGCCGACCCCGATTCGGCCTCGGTAGACGTGATGCGGCGGGTCGGCGGTGAACTGCTGGTGACCGCCTTCACCGCCACCTACGTGGCAGGCTGCTTCGCCTCGGCCATGGTGTCCCAGGCCAGCGTGTCGCGGGTGCTGTTCGCCATGGGCCGCGACGGCGCCCTGCCCCGGGCGTTCGGCCAGCTGGCGACGAAAAAGCGCGTACCGGCCATGGCCATCGTGGTGGTCAGCCTGCTGTCGCTGGTCGCCCTGGTGATCACCCTTGACACCGTGGCCAACATGATCAGCTTTGGCGCGTTGTTCGCCTTCTCGGCGGTGAACCTGGCAGTGGTCAAGCACTACCTGGTCGACACCCGCTTGCGCGGGGCCCGTAACTACCTGCTGTATGGTGTCGTACCTGGCCTGGGCTTTCTCAGCACGCTGTGGCTGTGGAGCAGCCTGACCCATCTGTCGTTCAGCATCGGCCTGTGCTGGATGGGCCTGGGCCTGGTGGTACTGCTCGGGCTTACCCGGGCGTTCCGGGTGAAGCTGCCGGAATTGCAGATGGCCGAGTGACGGCCGCGCTTGCGCGATCCGGGTGGGAACGGTTCAGTTGTGCCCACCCGGACCGTGCCTGGTTCGAACACTCGAGGTGTATACAATCCTGCCTGACTCTGGTTACATGTCGCAGCGCCTACGACAGCGACAATCGTCGCTGGGTATTGCGCAGGCACATGCTATGCCCAAGACACTGTTGGTAAAAAACGCCGCCCTGCTGGTCACCATGGATGGCGAACGCCGCGAGATCAGCAACGGCGGCCTGTTCATCGAAGACAACCTGATCCGCCAGGTCGGCGCCAGCGACACCCTGCCCCAGCACGCCGACGTGGTGCTGGATATGGCCGGCAAGGTGGTCATTCCTGGCCTGGTCAACACCCACCACCACATGTACCAGAGCCTCACCCGCGTGGTACCGGCGGCCCAGGACGGCGAACTGTTCAACTGGCTGACCAACCTGTACCCGATCTGGGCGCGCCTGACCCCCGAGATGATCGCGGTGTCGACCCAGACCGCCATGGCGGAACTGATCCTGTCCGGCTGCACCACCTCCAGCGACCACCTGTACATCTACCCCAACGGCTGCAAGCTCGACGACAGCATCCACGCCGCCGACGAGATCGGCATGCGCTTCCATGCCGCCCGCGGCAGCATGAGCGTGGGCCGCAGCCAGGGCGGCCTGCCGCCTGACGCAGTGGTGGAGAAGGAGGCCGACATCCTCAAGGAGTCCCAGCGCCTGATCGAGGATTACCACGATGCCAGCCACGGCGCGATGCGCCGCATCGTGGTGGCGCCATGCTCGCCGTTCTCGGTCAGCCGCGACCTGATGCGCGAAGCGGCAGTGCTGGCGCGCCAGTACGGCGTGTCGTTGCACACCCACCTGGCCGAGAATGTCAATGACATTGCCTACAGCCGCGAGAAGTTCGGCATGACCCCGGCCGAATACGCCGAGGACCTCGGCTGGGTCGGCCACGATGTGTGGCATGCCCATTGCGTGCAACTCGACCAGCACGGTATCGAACTGTTCGCCCGCACCGGCACCGGTGTGGCCCACTGCCCGTGCTCGAACATGCGCCTGGCCTCGGGCATCGCCCCGGTGCGCAAGATGCGCGACCATGGCGTGCCGGTGGGCCTGGGGGTCGACGGTTCGGCCTCCAACGACGGTGCCAGCATGATCGGTGAAGTGCGCCAGGCCTTGCTGCTGCAACGGGTAGGCTTCGGACCCGACGCGATGACCGCGCGCGAAGCGCTGGAAATCGCCACCCTCGGCGGCGCCAAGGTGCTGAACCGCAATGACATCGGCGCCCTCGCCCCCGGCATGGTCGCCGACTTCGTCGCCTTCGACCTGGGCCACGTGGCCTATGCCGGCGGCCATCACGACCCGCTGGCGGCGCTGGTGTTCTGCACCCCGACCCAGGTACATACCAGCGTGATCAATGGCCGTGTGGTGGTGCAGGACGGCCAACTGCTCACCGTCGACCTGCCACGGGTACTCGAGCGCCATAACCAGTTGGCGCAGCAACTGGTCAGCGGCGGATAACAAGGCTGGCCTGGTGTCGCGACGGGCTGCCAGGCAGCCCTGTCGTGCCCCTGGCCGCGCCCGCTGCGGCTGCTCAGAGGGCCATGACCATCTCATGCCAGGCCATGCCACCATGCTCCGACGGCGATGGCTGCACGTACTGGTAACCCATCTTCTGGTACAGCGGTACATGCTGCTGCTTGCACATCAGGTGGATGGTCTGCTTGCCCGCGGCCTTCATGCGGTTGACGAACTCGTCCATCAGACGCCTGGCATAGCCTTTGCCCTGGTGCGCCGGGTCGACCACCACCGACATGATCACCACATTCGGCGCTTGCGAGTCGTGCCCGACCAGTTCCTTGAAGGCTTCATCGGCCATCTCCACCTGGTGGGCGCAGCCGCTGTTGATGAAACCGACGATCTCTCCCGCCTGCTCCAGCACCAGGAAACCTTGCGGGTACTGCGCGATACGGGTACGGATCTTCTCCAGTGTGGCCGCTTCATCTCCCTCGTAAGCGCCGATTTCGATGGCGTAGCAACGCTCGGCGTCTGCGGCGGTGGGGGTGCGGAACTGCGGAGTGCTCATGGCGGGTTTCCTTGACGATGATTGGCAAAGCGGCCGTCATGGTAAATGACTAGCCACCTGGACAGGCAGCTTTCTCAAACCCGTTGCTTGGCGCTTGCTGAGGGCCACGGGTGACAAGCATCATGGCGCATTGCCCACTCACCATGGATACGCCGATGGCCTCAGTGCCGCTATCGCTCGCCGAACCCGGACGCTGCAAACGCTTGAAGGCTGCCAGCAGCCAGGCCCACGACGATGTTGACCAACGGGTGATGGCCGCCAGGCCTTTCGACAACCGCGAACGCTACGGTCGCTTCCTGCAGGTACAGCATCGCTTTCATGGCAGTCTGCTGGCGTTATACCGCAGTGAACAACTCAACCTGCTATTGCCTGGGCTGGCGCAGCTGTCGCGCGCTGCCGCGGTCGAGCATGACCTGAGCGATCTGGGCCTGCCAGTGCCGGCGCTGCCTCGGCAAGTCCGTGCCAGCACGGCCCAGGCCCTGGGCTGGCTGTACTGCAGCGAGGGGTCGAACCTTGGGGCTGCGTTTCTGCTCAGGCAGGCCCAGCGCCTGGGCCTGGACGCCGGCCTCGGCGCTCGCCACCTGGCGCCGCATCCGCAGGGCCGGGCGCTGCCCTGGCGGCAGTTCGTCGCCAGGCTGGACGGCTTATCGCTGAATGCGCAGGAAGAAGCCGAGGTGGTCGCTGGTGCGATCGCCGCGTTCGGCAGCTACCAAATGCACTTGCGAGCGCTGCTTGCCTGAATCAGCAACCGCTGATCGGGTTGTTTCAAAAGTTGTACAAGTTGTTGCCATCGCGAACTTTTTTCTGTTTGCCGGTCTATCTGGGAGGCACAGAAAGGTAGCGGGACGCGAGACAGAATCGCCAACCACCTGCTGGCCAGATGGCTCAATTGTTCTCAGAGGTTGGCTTCGCTCATGAAAATACATGTCGCAAGGTTGATGCTGCTCGGCCTGTTCTCGTTGGCGGCGGTGGGCACGGCATCGGCAACCCCCATGAAACCGTCCGTGGCGGCTGCCCCGGCGGTGCAATCCCCCCTGCAGCCTGCCGGCAACCCCTGGGCGAAGTTGGCCAGTGTGGCCGATGCGCAGCCCGCCACGCTGCTGGCTCATGGCGACGACCGCTGGCATGACCACAGAAGCGACTGGCGCCGCGAACAGTGGCGCCGCGAGCAGGCCCGACGTGACTGGGAGCGCCGGCGCGACTGGGAATACCGCCGCGACTGGGAACGCCGGCGAGACTGGGAGCGCCGCCACGAGCGGGCCATGCACCAGCGCTACCATGACGATTACCGTTATTACCGCCGTTGATGGGCAGCAACCAGCGCGGCCTTGACGGCCGCGCTGGTTGGTCAGGTGGCAGTGTCCGCCGCCGCCTCGGCTTCCATCTTCAGGCGGTCCGCCTTGCAAATGTACTTTGGCTTGCGTGGCGCCAGTTTCGCACTGGCCTTCCTGGCATGCGCCTGCAACAGCTGCTTGATCTTCTTGCGACGGTTCATTCTCACTCGACCTGTCAGTGCGGGATTGCCTGGGCACATCATACCTTGCCTGGCCCAGCGCCTGATTGACGTTATTTTCACACGCGGCAGATTAGCGTCACGGCTTTTCCGGCGCCGGGCAGATCGGCTGGCCGCCATGGTACGACGAGGCATCCGTGTCACACACTCCTTCCCCTTCTGCGCCGCAGCGCGTGGACTGGGCCGGCCTGGGCTGGCTCCTGCTGTTCTTCTGGTACTTCTCGGGCGTGACCCAGGCGCTGCTGCTGTTCAGCGGCACCACCGGTTTCGCCGGCTTCCGCGACGCGCTGTTCCTCAGCAGCCTGTGGCTGGCCCCGGTACTGCTGCTGCCTCGCTTCACCCGCGCCACGGCCGCGGTCATCGGTGTGGTGCTGTGGGCTGCGTCGCTGGTGGGCTTGAGCTACTTCGGCATTTATCGTCAGGAGTTCTCGCAAAGCGTGATCTTCGTGATGTTCGAGTCCAATACCGCCGAGGCCGGAGAATACTTCAGCCAGTACTTCAGCGCCTGGCTTGGCCTGGCGCTGCTGCTGTACACGCTGGTCGCGGTGCTGCTGTGGAAGCGCGTGCGTCCGGTGCGCCTGCCGCTGCGCAGCCGCCTGCCAGTGGTCGCCCTGTTGCTGCTGGCCAACCTGGTGTATCCGTTCTACAAGCAGATGGTCACCCAGCAGCGCAGCTTTGCCGACGCGGCAGAAAAGGTCCAGCAGCGCATGGAACCGGCCGTGCCCTGGCAATTGCTGGTCGGCTACCGCCAGTACCGCCAGCAGCTGGACAACATGCAGGAACTGCTTGCCCAGAATGCCGCGCTGCCGCCCTTGCAGAACCTGCGCGACAGCAGCGGTACCGCGCCACGCACACTGGTGCTGGTACTGGGCGAATCGACCACCCGCGAACACATGCACCTGTACGGCTACAACCGTGACACCACGCCCAACCTCGATGCCCTGGCGGCCAGCGACGACGGCCTGACGGTGTTCCGCAACGTGGTGTCGCCACGCCCCTACACCATCGAAGTGATGCAGCAGATCCTCACCTTCGGCGACGAGCAGAACCCGGACCGCTTCCTCACCGATCCGTCACTGATCAACCTGATGAAGCAGGCCGGCTACAAGACCTTCTGGATCACCAACCAGCAGACCATGACCAAGCGCAATACCATGCTGACCACCTTCTCGCAGCAGACGGACGCGCCGGTCTACCTGAACAACCAGCGTAACCAGAACGCCAGCCAGTACGACGAGGTGGTGCTGGCGCCGTTCGACAAGGCCCTGCAGGACCCGGCACCGAACAAGTTCATCATCGTGCACCTGCTGGGCACGCACATGGACTACCGCTACCGCTACCCGGGCGACTACGCGCATTTCACCGACCGCCAGGGCGCGCCCGGCGTGCTGACACCCGAGCAGCTGGAAACCTACAACTTCTACGACAACGCGGTGCGCTACAACGACTATGTGGTCTCGAGCCTGATCAAGCGCTATTCGGCCACCACCCCCAATGGTTTCCTGCTGTACCTGTCCGACCATGGCGAGGACGTGTACAGCTCCGGCAACCACGACCGCCTGGGGCGTAATGAAGGCGCGCCGACCCGGCCGATGTACACCATCCCGTTCCTGCTGTGGACCTCGCCAAGCTGGCGGGCCGAGCACCCGCGCGACTTGCAGGCGATGGCCGACCGACCCTACAGCAGCTCGCACCTGATCCACACCCTGTCCGACCTCGCCGGGCTGAGCTACGACCGCTACGAACCGGGCAAAAGCCTGGTAAGCCCGCAGTTCGTGGTGGCGCCGCGCTGGATTGGCGACCCGTACCGCAAGGATGGCCTGCGCGAATTCGACCGCCTGCCGCTGGACAAGGCCGAGCGGGTGCAGGAGACGGTCAGCAACAGCCAAGCGCAGAACGGTGCAGGCCCGGACTGACGGTGTGTAATTGCGCCCCTTTCGCGGCACAAGGCCACGCCTGCTCAGGCTAACGCAGTCCCTGTAGGAGCGGATTTAGCCGCGAAGCAGGCGACGCGATAGGTGGCACCGGCTGTGCCGGTGTTCGCGGGCCTGCCCGCTCCCACAAAATCGGGCAAGCCGCTGGATCTTGAGCAAAACAGAAGCTTGCACCAGCTCAACCTCGCTTCAGTCAGGCCGGCTGGCTACAACTCCCCTGGCGGGCGCTGCTTCGCACGGCCTCGGCCAGCTTGCGCAGGTTGGCCTGGTGGGCATTGACCAGGCTGGCGATGCTGTTGTCCGCTGGCGTTTGCAACAAGGTGCGGCAGGTCAGTTCGGCCTGCCCCGGCTGGCTCAGACGCCACAGGGCTTCCAGCGAGGCATAGCGCCCCGGCACCGTATCGAAGCGCTGCACGTCTACCCGCAGCAGCGCCTTGCTACCCGCCACCGGCCCACCCAGCTGGTCTTGCAGGGCACTGCGGAATTCGTCCACCAGGTTGGCCCCCCACCACTCCGTCTCGAGGATGGCCAGGCCGCTCTGCCCTTGCCGTACCACCAGTTGCGGGCGGTCGACTTGCGGCGGCACCGCCACCCTGGCGACCTGGATGCGTTGGCCGCCATCACGCACCGGCTCGCTCGGCACCAGCGTGTGATAGTTGTTGGGCGTGCTGCAGCCCCACAACAGCGCCAGCAGCCCGGCCCCACATACATTGCGCAGTCGTTGCATTGGCTGTCTCCTCAGGGTTCAAGGCCCGCGGCCGCTTTCGGCCGACCGCGAATCAGCGACTCGGGGTGCCGGCCCAGGTAATCGGCGAGGTCGCGCAGCGAACGCGACATGCGCTCCAGTTCGTCCAGGGTCTCCCCCATCCGTTCGCGCTGCGGCGAGTCTTCGGCAATCGCCGCGTTGGCCGTGCGCAGGGTCTTGTGCATTTCGTCCAGCGCCACCTGCACATCCGGCAACGTCTGGCCATTGAACTGCCTGAGGCTGGCACGCAGCTCGCGCAGGCTGCCATCGAGGTTGCTGGCGATGCTCTCCAATGGCAGTTTGCCGATGCGCTCCACCACCCGTTGCAGCTGCTCCTGCAACTGTTCCAGGCTACCTGGCAGGGTCGGGATGGTGATCGGATCGGCGGTCTTGTCGAAAGCGACCTTGGGGGCATCCGGGTAGAAGTCCAGGGAAATGAACATCTGCCCGGTGATCAGGTTGCCGCTGCGCGCCTGGGCCCGCAGCCCATGTTCGACGAAGGTGCCGATCAGGCGCCGGGCGCCGTCCAGGTCGCCCTCGCTGTGCTTGAACACCGCCAGCATCTTGCGGTGCACCGGCCCCAGGCGCTGCGGGTAAATCACCGCATCGACCACTACCGGAAACGCCTGCCGGGCAGCATCGTAATCGAGCTTGATCGAGGTGACCCGGCCAAATTCCACCCCCTTGAACTCCACCGGCGCACCCACCGACAGGCCACGCATGGCCTGGTCAAAGCGCAACTGCAGGTATTGCGCCTGGCCACTAGGCGGTGCCAAAGCGGAATCCCGGTCGGCAAACAACTGGAAGCGCGCCTGGTCGGCAGCGGGCTCGGCTTGCGCGGCGAAGTCGGGCGAGCCAAAGGCCAGCCCGCCCACCAGGATGGACGACAGCGACTCGGTATCGACCTTCAGGCCGTTGGCGCCGATCTGCATGTCGACCCCGCTGGCGTTCCAGAAGCGGGTGTCGGCAGTGACGAAGTTGTCGTAGGGAGCTTGCACGAACACACCGATCTCCACACCCTTGCCGTCGCCCTGCAGGGCGAACGACACCACCTCGCCCACGGGTATCTTGCGGTAGTAGAGCGACGAGCCGACATCCAGCGAGCCGAGGTCGCTGGCGGTGAGCACAAAGCGCTTGCCTTTTTCGTCATAGGTAATCGGTGGTGGCAGTTCCAGGCCGACAAACGACTTCTCCGGCACATTCGACTCGCCGGCATCCGCGCCGATGAAACTACCGGATAACAGCGTGTCCACCCCAGAAACGCCGCCGACCCCGATGCGTGGCCGCACCACCCAGAAGCGTGCCCCCTGGGTGGCGAAGGCACGGGCGTCGTTGGACAGCTGCACCTTGGCGACCACGCTTTTCTTGTCGTCGGCCAGGTCCACCGTGGTGACTTCGCCAATCACCACGCTGCGGTACTTGACCTGGGTTTTATGTGCCACCAGCCCTTCCCCGGTGTGGAAGGCAATGGCAATCACCGGCCCCTGCTGCATCCAGTTACGCACCACCAGCGACGCGCCGATCAGGATCGCCACGATCGGCACGATCCATACCAGCGACACGTTCCAGCGCCGGGTGCGTACCTCGACCTGCCCGGGGCCATCGCGGTTGTCAGTCTGCTGCCCCATCAATGCGGCCCCCCTCGTTGGCATGGCGATCCCAGATCAGGCGTGGATCGAAGCTCATCGCAGACAGCATGGTCAGGACCACCACCATGCCAAAGAACAGGATGCCCACCCGGGGCTCGATGGTGCCCAACCCACGTAGCTGCACCAACGCCGCCACCAGCGCAACCACCATCACATCGAGCATCGACCAGTAACCGATCAACTCGACGAAGCGGTACAGCTGCGAGCGTTGCCGGCAGGCCCAGGTAGAACCGCGCTGGGCGGTGTAGAGCAACAGGCCGAGCGAGAAGAACTTGATGGCCGGCACACCAACGCTGGCAATGAAGATGATCAGGGCGATGTCCCAGGCCCCGGCCTCCCAGAATTCCAGCACCCCACCGCCAATGGTGCTTTCGCTGCCACTGCCGAGCATCTCGGTGTGCATCACCGGCAACAGGTTGGCGGGGATGTAGAAAACCAGCGCTGCCAGGAGAAAGGCCCAGCCACGGCTGATGGCATTGGTCTTGCGGCGGTGAATGGGCGCACCGCAGCGGCCACAGGTGTGTATGCCACGCGCTAGCGTGCAGGCCTGGCCACAACCATGGCACAGGCACAAGCCCAGTTCATCGGCGGTAGCCGGGGTGCTCATGGCTGTTCCCACAAATCGCGTATGTCCTTGCCGGCGACATGGATGATCAGCATGCTCAGCGCGGCCAGGGCCAGCAGGCCGATGCCGGGGATGACGTCGAGCAACCCCGCCAGCTTGATCACCGCCACCAGCGCCCCCAGCAGGCACACCTCCAGCATGCTCCAGGGCCGCAGGCCTTCCAGGCTGCGCATGCACACGGCAAAACCGGGCGCGCGCTGGCCAGCCAGGGCAAAACCCAGCAGCCAGCACAACAGCCCGATCTGCAGCACCGGTGCGACGATGATGGACAAGGCCATGACCAGGGCGATGAAGGTGATGCTGCCGTGGCTGAGGATCTGCACCGAGTCCCACAACGTCGCCGAATGGGTCAGCCCCTGCATGCCGATGGTCATCACCGGGTAGAAGTTGGCGAACACCAGCAGGATTCCGCCCGTCACGCTCAGTGCCAGCCGTTGCTGCACGGTCAGCGAGGTGTACCGGTACAGCACGCCGCCACAGCGCTGGCACAGGGCACGCTGATGCTTGAGCAGCGGCGCACGGTGATACACCGTGTCGCAGTATTCGCAGATGATCAGGTGCTGGGTCTGGCTCATGGTGCTTCCACGGGTAGCCGGGATTCAGACCGGGATGCGCAGGCGAACAGTATTTGATATCCGGTTTAGCCCATCTGGGCAAAACTGCCATCCGCACGGCCAGGGCGAACTATTCTGAGAGTCGGGATCCCGCCCGCTGGAGGTGTAGCATGCGTAGGTCGACGTGGAGTTACCTGTTGGTACTGCTGTGCGTGGCCCCGACCGCCCTGGCGCAGTCGGTGGTACCGCTCAAGGGCCAAAGCAGCCAGCAGATGCAGCTGGATATCAACGACTGCAACACCGTGGCGACCAATGCCGCCAACAGCGCCGCGACGTCCAACGACCCGCATGTAGGTGGTCGCGTGCGTGGGGCCGCCGCTGGCGCGGTTGCCGGTGCGGCGGGCGCACAAGTGCGCGGTAACCAGCACGACGCGCTGTATGACCGGGCCAGTGACGATGCCAAGCAGGCCTACCGGCAGAACCGTGCCGGCGAGGTGGCCGCCGCCGGTGCCGCCGTCGGCGGCATGCGCCAGCGCCAGGAGCGCCGTCAGGACCGCCGTGGCCAGGACGAAGCGCAGACGCAGGCCCACGCCAGTGCCTATGCCGGCTGCCTGCAGGGACGCGGCTATCAGGTCAATCCCTGAGCGACAGGCACGTCATGCCGCGGCAATGGGCGGCTTGGCGTGCCATTTCAGAACTTCGCCAATTGTTCCCGGCAGAATTCGACGAACAACTGAGCCGGCTTGGTCAGTTGCACCCGTTTCAACCATGCCGCCGCCAGCCCGGACAGCGCGACCGGCTCGGCAATATCCACCATCGCCAGACGCTGGCCGTCGTAGGTGTACGGTGAATGCGGGCGCGTCACCAGCAAGGAAAAACCGAAGCCCTGCCCGACCATGCCGCGCACCATCTCGATCGATGGCGAGCTGAAGACGATGTTCGGTGTCAGGCCCATTTCGTTGAACAGGCTGACGAAGTAGGTGCGGCTCGGGGCCACGTCCAACAGGATCATCGGCTCGGGGCACAGGTCGCGCAGCGACACCTGGGCCTGGCCGGCAAAGCGGTGCTGCTCGGGCAGCAGCACATAGGGCTTCTGCGGCGGCATCAGCGGTTCGGCTTCGATGGTGCCGTCCAGGTCGTGATCGTAGAGAAAGGCCAGGTCGAAGGTGCCGGCAGTCAGGCCCTGGATCAGGTCCTGCTGTTCGCCATCGCGCAAGCGGATGTCCACCCCCGGGTAGCGTTGGCGAAAGCCGGCAATCAGCCGCGGCAGGTAAAGCGGGGCCACGGTTTCGAAACAGCCGATGTCAATCTGCCCAGCCACGGTGTCGTTATCGGCCAGGGCGTTCTGCTCGAACTCGTGAGCCATCTGCAGCAGCGACTTGGTCTTGGCGTAGAAGCGTTTGCCACTGGGCGTCAGCGACACGCCCTGGGCGTGGTGGCGGATGAACAGCTGCACGCCGAAGCTTTCCTCCAGGCTCTTGATCGCCGTGGAGATGGACGGCTGGGCGATGTACAGCTGGCGCGAAGCCTCGGCGACACTGCCGGCCTCCACGGTGGTGACGAAATACTTGAGTTGTCGCAGGGTATAGGCAGCCACAGGTACCTCTTGGACGCCGGTCTGGGCGCGCTGGGATCATGCCTGTCACTTTACCCTCGGCAGCGCTCGGATGGGGAACCGGTGGTAAAGGATTTACCTATGCCTTGGGCAGGTTTTTCTGAAGGGGCGCCTCAAGCGCCCCTCCTGGATCACTCGAAATCGATGTTGGCCAAGACGCACTCGTCGCCCACCAGCTTGTAGCCAGGCTCACAGGGCATTCCGTCAACCGGCCCCACTCCGGGATTGCGCCTGGACCGCGTCACCTGAGGCGGCGCATTCTCCAGCTGATCTGCCGTAGGGGTGTCTTGCAGTTCGTTGCTGAGTTCTTCTTGCATGGGCATTCGCTCCTTGGGGTCATCATTTTGCCTGGCCTACACTAGAGCCGGCTTGCGCATCAACCCACCTGGAAACCCGGCCCGGCCTCCGCCAGCGGACAGCTACTTGCCAGGCATTGCCACTGGCCAATTACCGCCGAGCGTCTTTACTGGTACTTATCGGCCTCAAGCTCACGGTGTGCGCCTATGAAGATCGTGGTCACCAGCATCCTCGTCGACGACCAGGCCAAGGCCTTGGCTTTCTACCACTACGTACTCGGCTTCGAGCCCAAGCACGACACCCCCATGGGCCGGCACCGCTGGCTGACCCTCACTTCCCCCAACGACCCCAACGGTGTCGAACTGCTGCTGGAACCCGACGCGCACCCGGCTGCCAAGGCCTACAAGGCGGCGCTCAAGCAGGACGGTATCCCTGCCACCTCGTTCGGCGTGCGCGATATCCAGGCCGAGTACACCCGGCTGTGTGCAGCGGGTGTGCAGTTCACCCAGCCACCTACCAACCAGGGGCCGGTCACCGTGGCGGTGTTCGATGACACTTGCGGCAACCTGATCCAGATCGCCCAGAAGCACTAGCGGCTAGCCAGGCGCCAGCGGCAGCCGCAGGGTCGCTCGCAGCCCGTGCGGCAGTTGGTTGCGCAACTGCACGCTGCCGCCCAGACGCGTCATGATGGTACTGACGATCGACAGCCCCAGGCCGGCGCCATTGGCCGAGCCCTTGCTGTAGAAACGCTCGAACACCCGTTGTTGCTCCGCCTCGGCGATGCCCGGCCCTTCGTCGTCGACACTGACCAATAGGGCCTGCCCTTCGCGCTGCAGGGTCACGGTGATGCGTCCGCCCGGCGGTGAATGATCCACCGCGTTGGTCACCAGGTTCTGCAAGGCAATGCCCAGCGCGCCGGCATCGGTATGCAGGCGGTAGTCACCGGCGGCAATGTCCAGCGAAGGCTCAAGCCCACGTTCCAGGATCCACGGGGTCAGGTCGGCCAGGGTCTCGGCCACCAACCCCTGCAGATCGACCGACGGCCAGTCACGCCGGCCGGGCCGGGGCTCCAGGCGGGCCAATGTCAACAGCTGGTTGACCACCCGGGCAAGGCGGTCGACACCGCCCATGAGAAAGCCCAGCGCCTTGTCCCGCTCGGCGGCGCTGGCCGCATTGAGGGCGTTCTGCGCATGCAGGCGCAGGACGGCCAACGGGGTGCGCATTTCGTGGGCGGCATCGGCGATGAAGCGATGCTCGCGGCTCAGCAGGTCGCCGATCTGCCCGAGCAGGCGGTTGATCGCCGCCTGCATCGGTTCCAGTTCCTTCGGCAACGGGACCAGTTGCAGTGGCTCGAGTGAGTCGGCATGGCGGGCGCGGATGACCCTGGCCATGTTCTGCAACGGCCGCAGGCCCCAGCCGATAGCCGCCCACACCAGTAACGCCAGCGCCAGGCTGCCGAACAGGAAGGGCAACAGCGTATGCCGCACGATGCGCTCGACCAGGTCGATACGCACATCGCTGCGTTCGCCGACCCAGATCACCCAGCGCTTTTCCGGCACCGGCAAGACGAAACTGCGCCAGCGCCGCGCATCCACCAGCACATCGGCAAACCCCGGCTCCCGGGGTGGCTGGTCCAGCTGCGGGGCGCTGGGGGTATGCACCAGCAAGGTGCCGTCGTCGGCCCATACCTGAAAGGCCAGCTTGCTCTCGTAGGGGTGCCCGACCCGGTGCCGGCCGGCCTTGCTCAGCGCCTCGTCGAAGGCCCGGTACAACTCGCCACGGCTCTGTTCCTGCACCGGCAGGCTCATGATGCCCTGCAACAGCCGGGCGTTCTGCGCCAAGTGGGCGTCGTAGACCTCGGTGATTTCGTGACGGCTGTCGTGGTAGTTGTACAACGCCAGCAGGCCGCTGCCGAGCAGCAGCAATAGCATCACCCGCCACAAGGTGCGTTGGCGCAGCGAACTCATGCCTTGCCTTCCGCCAGGTAGCCGATACCGCGCACGGTGCGGATCAGGCCATTGAACAGTTTCTTGCGCAGGTGGTAGATGTTCACTTCCAGGGTGTTGCTCTCGGGTTCTTCATCCCAGCCATACAGCAACTGGGTCAGGCGCTCACGGGTGAATACCTTGCCCGGCTGGGCCAGCAGTTCGTGCAGCAGCAGGTATTCCTTGGGCGTGAGCACCACCAGCTGGCCCTGGTAATGCACCTGTTGGGTGGCCGGGTCCAGGCGCACCCCGGCGTGCTCGATGAGCAACTGCGCGCGGCCGCTGCTGCGCCGCAGCAAGGCCCGCAGGCGGGCTTTGAGTTCGTTGAGGTCGAAGGGCTTCACCAGGTAATCATCCGCACCGGCGTCCAGCCCGGTGATGCGATCGTCGGTGGCGTCGCGGGCGGTCAATACCAGCACCGGCAGGCTCTTGCCGGCAACGCGCAGGCGCCGCAGCAGTTCGATGCCGTCCAGGCGTGGCAAGCCCAGGTCGAGAATGGCCAGGTCGAACGCCTCGTGAGTCAAGGCATGCAAGGCGCTGGCGCCATCCTGCAGCCAGTCGAGGGTATAACCCTCGCGGCGCAGGCCGTCACAGATCCCCTCCCCCAGCGCGACGTCGTCTTCAACCAGCAGCAGGCGCATGCTCAATCCTGTTTGTCCTTGATCGCTTTGAGTAAAGCATCGATTTCACCGCGTCGGCCCTGGTCAGCCAACTCGCGTCCGGGCCGGGGCGGTGCCTGCAAGGCCTTTTGCAGGGCGGCGCGCGCTTCGCCATAGCGCTTCAGCCGGTACAGGTGGTCAGCCCAGAAATAGTTGCTGTCGATGCCGTCGGGGTTGATTGCCAGCGCCTGGCGCAGCATGGCTTCGGCCTTGGCCGGGTCGCCGAAGCTCAGCGGCCAGCCCGGCACCTGGTCGTACAGCGCGCCGAGGCTGGTATAGGCCGAGCCTTGCAGCGCCTTGGGGTCGACGGCCAGGGCCTGCTCCAGGCTGGCGCGCGCGGCCTTGACCTTGCCCAGCGCCCCCAGCCCGCCCGTGGCACCGGCCCAGCTGCTGTTGACGATGCCATCCCAGATCAGCGGTTCGGCCGCGCCCGGGTGCTGGCGCACCAGCGCGGCCGACTGCACCGCCAGGGCCTCGAACGCGCTGGCACGCTGGGCTTCTGGCAACTGATAGCGAATCACCGCCCAGCGCTGCTGGATGGCATTCAGCTGCTGGGTAGCGTTCTGGTCAAGGGCCCAGGTGAACGGGGCGACGGCCAGCAGGCTGGCCAGTAACAGACGTTTCATTTGCTCGACTCCTTGTTGTGCCAGGTGCTGTAGCGGCGGATCAGCGGCAATTGCTTGCGCAGGGCGCGGTCGACCACGCCCGGCAACATGCCGTTGAGGCGCACGAAGAGCTTTTCCGGCCAGCCCAGGTACAGTTCGCTACGCTCGGCCTGTACCGCGGCGAGCACTGCCCGGGCCACGTCCTGCGGGTCGTCGACGCCCACTTTCAAGGCCTGGTTGAGGGCCTGCGCGGCACTGCTGTTCATCGCCGTGCGGGTGGTACGCGGCGCCGCGTACAGCACGCTCACCGAGGTGTCAGCCAGTTCCCGGCGCAGTGCTTCGGAAAAGCCGCGCAGGGCAAACTTGCTGGCACAGTAGGTGGCATAGCCGGGGTAACCGATCGAGCCGTAGATCGAACCCACGTTCACCACCAGGGCACTGGGTTGTTCGCGCAGCAGCGGCAGACACAGGCGGGTCAGCTGGATGGCGGCCTTGACGTTGAGGTCGAACAGCTCGTCCAGGGCGGCTTCGTCCAGCTGTTCGAGCAAGGCGAAGCGGTTGACCCCGGCGGCATTGATCAACAGGTTGCAGTAACCCATGGCCCGGGCCGCTTCCAGCACCTCGCGGCGGCCTTCAGTGCTGCGCAGATCGGCTTGCCGCCAATACAGCTGCTGCGGGTAGCGTGCCATCAGCTCGACCAGCCTGCCCTTCTGTCGGCTGACCGCCAGCACCCGCGCGCCGGCACTGCACAACTGGTCTGCCAGCGCCAGGCCGATGCCGCCGCTGGCACCGGTGAGCACCGCCACACAATCAGGCAGGCGCATGCTGGGCCTCCTGCTGCGTGGCACGCGGCAGCCCTTCGAACATGGCGGTGTACAGCCGATACACCACTTTAGCGGCATGAATCACCGCCTGATGATCCTCGCTTGCCTCCAGGCGGTTCATCAGGCCACGGTAAGTGGCCATATGGTCCTGGTCCAGGGCGCCGTGGGAACTGAGGTAGCTGAACGCCTGATCCGGCAGGCCAAGGCTGCTCTGCAAGGTCCCGGCGGCTTGGGTCGCGAGGGCAATGCTGGTGCCTTCGAGGACGTTGACCATGCCGAACAGCCCGACCGGGTTGCCACGGGCGATCTGATCGTAGAGAAACGCCACCATCAGCTCGATCGGCAATGCCGGACGGCTATTCGCCACCTGCAGCGGGTCGCCACCACAGGCAGCGATGTCATCGAGAATCCAGCGCTCATGGCCGTATTCATCCTCGATGTACTCGCACACCGCACCACGCAGCCACTCCAGCCGCGTCGGCAAACGTGCCCCGCAAGCCATCATCAGCGGCACGGTATGCCGCACATGGTGGTAGGCCTGGGCCAGAAACGCCACATAGGCCTCAAGGCTGGCCTTGCCGGCCAGCGCGTCGCGGATCACCGGAACGCTGAACAACGCCGTACGCTCATCGGCGGTTTCCTGTTGCAGCCTATCGAAGAAAAGCATGGCAAACCTCGCAGGTCATTGAAGGTCGGTTAACAAGGCGTGGTAACGCCGCAGGATCTGTTCGCGGCGTGGCCGGCCGTTGGCGGTCAGGGTTTGCCCGGCGGCGTTCAAGGGTTCGGGCAGGCGCCGCCAGGCATGCACCCGGGCGTAGTCCGGCAGCCCGGCGTTGGCCTGGCGCACGGCTTGCTCGAGCGTGTGGTCGTCGGCGTGCGGGTCCAGTGGCCAGAGCAGCGCCAGGTTGTGTGCCAGGCCCTCGCCGTAGACGAAGGCCTGGGCGATCACCCCACCCTGGGTCAGCTCGGCCTCGACCCACTCGGGGTTGACGTTGCGCCCGAAGCTGGTGCTGTACTGGTGCTTCTTGCGCCCGGCCAGGTAGAGGAAGCCGTCGCTGTCGAAGTGCCCGAGGTCACCGGTCGACAACCAGGGTGCGTTGAACGCTGGCTCACCCAGGTAGCCGAGCAATGCCGAGCCGGCCACCTGCACCTCGCCATCGTCGGCAATCCGTACCCGCACATGCGGCAGTGGTCGCCCGACACTGCCCGGGCGCCGCTCACCGGGGCGGTTGAGGCATACCACCGAGGCGCATTCGGACAAGCCGTAACCTTCGAACACCGGGAGCCCGACCGCCTCGGCGCGGGCCAGCAGGCTGGGCGCTACCCGTGCCCCGCCTACCGCCACGAAGCGCAACGGGCCTACCCGCATCAGGCCACGCTCGATGGCCGTGACCAGGCCGAGCAGCAACTGTGGCACCAGGATCAGGCTTTCGGCGCCACTTACGGCGATGGCACCCAGCAGCTGCTTGAAATCAACCTGGCTGGCGCCACGAAATCCCAGCTGCGCCTGGGGGTACAGGGCGATGCTCGCACCCGCCAGCAGGGCCGCGTACAGGCCGAGGTTTTCCAGCAGCACCGCCAGCGGCAACACCGCCAGGTACCTGGTCGGTGCTGTCGGGCGGCTGGCGGCCTCGAGCTCGCGGGCGACCCGCAATATGGCCTCGGCACTCAGGCACACCCCCTTGGGTGCCCCGGTGCTGCCGGAGGTGTAGGTGATCTTTGCAGTGCCCGCTGGCAAGTCCACGCCCGCGCTCGGCGGGCGCCTCCAGAAGCGCTCGCCGGCACTGAAGCCGCAGGCGTGCAGATCGTCTGCGAAAGCCTCGTCGGCCAGTGCCAGCACCGCGCCACTCTGGGCCAGGCAATGGCGGCGCTGGGCACTGCTGAAGAACGCCGGGAGGATGACGATGGGGCGCGCCGCGAACAGCGCAGCCAGGTCCCAGAGCAGCGCTTGTGGCCCGTTTTCCAGGGCCAGGACGAAAGTGCCCGGCGGCTGCGCGCTCAGCCAGGCCTGGCGTTGTTCGACCTCATCCAGCAACTGGCCATAGGTGAAGCGCTCGGCAGCCCCCAGCAGCGCCGGTTGCGCCCCCCGGTGGCGGGCATGCAGTTGCAGCACTTCCTTGAACAGCTGGCATTCATGCGGCATGGCCAGCCTCCGGCACGCTGCTGGGCAACCCCAGTCGTTCGTACACACCGCCGCGGGCCAGGGCTGCATGACCATAGCCGATGCTGCCGACGAACACCTGCGGGTGCTGCGCGTAGTAACTGCCCCAGCTGTCGGCGTCGCCATTCAGCCGACCAGGATCGGCCATGGCCAATGCCGTAGGCACCAGGCCCAGGCGATGAAAGCTGTTGACCAGGGTCGCGGCGCCAGTAAAGGCCACCCATTGCAAGCCACGGGTAGCCAGCAACCAGGTCACGGCGATGATCATGATCCGCGCGCTGCCGGCGCTGAGCGCCGCCAGGTTCCCCACTTCGACCAACTGCGCACGGCTCACCGGGTTGGCCGCCAGCCGGGTCACGGCGACCTCCAGCGGCTCATCCAGGTAACGCTCGATAAAGGTCGGGCCGGTGCTGGCCAGGCGGATACCCACGGCGGCCATCAAGCGCCCGTGGCTGTCGTGCAGGCCGAGCAGTTCGGGCAGGTAATGCTGCACATCGGCATGGTGGGCGCAGGCAAAGCGGGCGTGAATGAACTGCTCCAGCTCGTCGCGCCCTGGCTCACCCGGGAGTTTCAGGCTCAAATGGGCGAGCCGGTCGCCGTGGCTACCGATCGCCAGCGGAAACAGGCTGGGGCTGTCTGCCTGGGTCATGGCTGTCCCCTTCAAGGTAGGTGTCGAGGGGGAGTATCGGCGGCGAATCTGAAGCCAATCTGAAGTGCTACATTTGCCAGGGTCCACAAGCGCACCCACAAGGAACAACAGAAAGATGCGCCACGAATTCAGCGAAGTGCTCAACGACCTGGTCGACTATTTTCTGCTTGGCGATATCCAGCTGCTCGAGCGCTTCAAGCTGGAACAGCAACTGCCCGACGACCTGGCCCATGCATTCACCCACGGCGACAGCGGCGACCAGGCGGTGCGCGAGGGCATCGTGCTGCCGCTGGCCGGGGTCGACAACCTGCCCTACCGCATTCTGTTCACCCTCGACCAGCACACCCCGGCCCTGCGTGAACCCGGCAGCCGCCTCAAGCACCGCCGCAATGGCTATGTGCTGCGGGTCGAACACGGGGCACTGCTGCTGTACACCTGGCGCATCCTGCAGCATTTCACCCCCAAGACACTGGGCGACCTGTTGGCGCGCTACCAGGTGCCGGGGCGCCCGATCATCGAGCTGGACAATGGCTGGTATGACGTCGAGGTGCTGGCGGGCGCACTGGTGCGCGACGGGCTCTATGAGCCGGCGTTCGAGTTCGTGCTGAAGAAGCGCTGGAGCCGGGGTGAGGCGGTGGGCGTGGATACCGGGTATGCCTTTGGTTTGCGCGGGTACTTCGATTGATGAACTGCCGGGACTGCTCGGCTGCCGGTGCTGGCCCGTTCGCAGGTGAACCCGCGAATGGGCCAGCACAAGCGCGCCCCTCAGGCGTGATGGATTTCCCGGTCCTTGGTCTCCGGCATGAAGAAGATACCCAGCACCGCCGTCATTACCGCAATCACGATCGGGTACCACAAGCCGTAATAGATATCACCGGTCGCCGCCACCATGGCAAACGCCACGGTCGGCAGGAAGCCGCCGAACCAGCCGTTGCCGATGTGATAAGGCAGTGACATCGAGGTGTAGCGGATACGCGCCGGGAACAGCTCTACCAGCCAGGCGGCGATCGGCCCGTAGACCATGGTCACGTAGATCACCAGCAGCGTCAGCAGTAACAGCACCATCGGGTAGTGGATCTTCGCCGGGTCGGCCTTTTCCGGGTAGCCCGCCTCTTTCAACGCGCCGCTCAGGGTGGCGGTGAAGGCCTCGCTCTGCGCCTTGAAGTCCGCCGCTGCCAGGCTGCTGCCATCAAAGCTGGGCAGGACCCGCTCGCCAATGCGGATCTGCGCCACGCTGCCCGGCTCGGCCGCTTCGTTGGTATAAGGGATGGCCCGTTTGGCCAGCAGGCTCTTGGCGATATCGCACGAACTGGTGAATTTGGCCTTGCCCACCGGGTCGAACTGGAACGCGCACTGGCCTGGGTCGGCTACCACTACCACCGGGTTCTGCTCCTGGGCGACGAACACGTCCGGGTTGCCGTACTGGGTCAGCGCCTTGAAGATCGGGAAGTAGGTCAGCGCCGCGATGATACAGCCGGCCATGATGATCTTCTTGCGCCCGATGCGGTCGGACAGGCTGCCGAAAAAGATGAAGAACGGCGTGCCGATCAGCAGCGAGCCGGCAATCAGCAGGTTGGCGGTCTGTGGCTCGATCTTGAGCATCTGCAGCAGGAAGAACAGCGCGTAGAACTGCCCGGTATACCACACCACCGCCTGCCCGGCAGTGCCACCCAGCAGCGCCATGATCACGACCTTGAGGTTGTCCCAGCGGGCGAACGACTCGGTGAGCGGGGCCTTGGACGCCTTGCCCTCGGCCTTCATCTTCATGAACACCGGCGACTCGTTGAGCTGCAGGCGGATGTACACCGAAATCGCCAGCAGCAGAATCGACAGCAGGAACGGCACACGCCAGCCCCAGGCCTCGAACACCTCGGTACCCATGGCCGTGCGGCAGGCCATGATCACCAGCAGCGACAGGAACAGCCCGAGGGTGGCAGTGGTCTGGATCCAGGCGGTGAAGAAGCCGCGCCGCCCCTTTGGCGCATGCTCCGCCACATAAGTGGCCGCACCGCCGTATTCGCCACCCAGGGCCAACCCCTGCAGCAGGCGCAGGCTGATCAGGATGATCGGTGCCGCCACGCCGATGGTGGCGTAGCTGGGTAGCAGGCCGACCACCGCCGTCGACAGGCCCATGATCACGATGGTGATGAGGAAGGTGTACTTGCGCCCGATCATGTCGCCCAGGCGGCCGAACACGATGGCGCCGAACGGCCGCACGGCAAAGCCGGCGGCAAACGCCAGCAGGGCGAAGATGAACGAGGTGGTCTCATTGACGCCGGCGAAGAAATGCTTGGCGATGATCGCCGCCAGTGAGCCGTACAAGTAGAAGTCGTACCATTCGAACACCGTGCCCAGGGACGAGGCAAAGATGACCTTGCGTTCGTCCCGGGTGATACCGCGTTGGGGCGCACTACTGCCCGTGGATGTGCTGTCGAGAACCGCCATGGGGTGCCTCCGTCTTGTCGTCATGCAGGCCGGGAGCACCTCATCCGCTGTTTCACCGTCGCACCCAGGCCCTGGGGGCTTGCTTTGGTTATGCGAAGCACGACGAGGCAGGCCGCCTCGGATCGCAGCAAGGTATCTGAAGCATAATAGGCTTTGGCGGGATATCCACTCCTGGCCGTTGCTACGACACGGGCCCTTTCAACTCGACCTGGTTGCCATCCGGGTCGTAGCAGTACAGCGACGGCCCTTCGCCTTCAGCGCCGTAGCGTTTTTCCGCGGGCGCCACTGAAACCCCCGCAGCCTGCAGGTACGCCCTCAGCGCCGGCTCGTCGAACGGCTCGATGCGCAGGCAGAAATGGTGCAGGTTGCGCCCCTCGGCCCCCGGTGCCGCGCCACCCTGCTGGCCCAGCGGGCCGTCGAGGCTGACCAGGTCGATCATCGCCGTGCCGGTGGCCAGGTGGACCATGCCCAGGTCTTCGCGCACGCGGCTGACCGTGCAGCCGAGCAGCTCGGTGTAGAACGCAATGCTGCGCGGCAGGTCGCTGACCCGCAGAACGAGGTGGTCGATGTGCTTGATGGCGAACGGGCGCATGCCGGGGCTCCTTGTGGCAGTCGGCTTCCTGTAGTCAACGATCAGCACGATAGCCTAGCGGCGCGCCTGCCGCTATTCGTTCACCAGGCGTTGCAGCACGCCGCCTTCATGGCGGGCCAGGATTCGCAGCAGCTGGTCGACCAGCGCCCGGTCCGGGGAATCCAGATGGAAGTGGTGCCCGCCCGGGTGCCACGACACCTTGGCGTGGCCAGGCAAGGCTGCCTGGCGCCGGGCAAAGGCCTCACCGGTGAATGCCCCCTGACGGCCGAACAGCAGGTAAAGCGGGCAGCGGATCTGACTGAGCAGCTCACAGGCCTCGCGCTCGGTCAGCGGCATGGGTTCGGGCAGTACCAGGCGCGGGTCGTGGCGCCAGCAATAACCATCACCCAACTGCAGCAGGTCGCGCAGCGCCAGCAGGCGTGCCGCCTCCTCCGACAGTTCGGTGTCCAGGCGTTCGCGACGTTGCTCCAGCGCGCTGTCCAGGTCTTCGAAGCGGCACACGTCCGCCTCGGCAAAGCCCTGCAGCTGGCTGCGCTGGACCATGCGCTTGAGCCGGTAGGCCCGGGCCAGATGTTCGACGCGGTCATCCTCGGCCACCGTGAACGGTGCCCCCATGCCGTCGAGGAAGGTCATGCTGACGATACCGCTGGTCATGGCCGCCAGCAGCGATGCCACACCGCTGCCCATGCCATGGGCCAGCACATGAAACTGCCCCAGGCCCAGGCTTTCGGCCACCGCCAGCATGTCCTCGGCATGCTCCCACAGGTAATACCCACTGTCGTGGCGGCGATGATCGGAGCGGCCGTGGCCGACCAGGTCGGGGGCCACCACGAAGCAACCATCGAGCATCGGCGCCAGGCGCTCGAACGAGGCGGCATTGTCCAGCCAGCCATGCAGGGCCAGCACCGGTATACCGTCCTCCGGGCCCCAGCAGCGGACTGCTATTTCGATGCCGTTGTGGTCCAGCAAGTGGTCCCTGGGTGTCGTTGATGCGCGCATGGGTAGCTTCCTGTCTAAGGCCTGGCAAGACGGCGACGCCCTACCTTGGCCCGATGCCCTGCCCGGCATTGATACCTGCCCGACCCTGGCATAGGCGATACCGACACGGGTCGAGTAGTTATCTACCACTCTTTCGCGACCTGCCTGTCATGCAATGGCGCCTTCCCACTTGAGGAGCAACCCATCATGACATCCACGACGCCGTTCCACCTGCGTCAGCTCGATCGCACCTTGCCTCACTGGCCACGGCAGCTTGCCCGCCATCACGTCAGCGCCCTGCTTGCCAGCCAACGCATGATGCCGGAGCCGATGGCTTCAGCACCTTGCTGTTGGCCTATCGCGAAAGTAGCCAGGCCAACCCGCCACGCGTCAGGCCTGGATCGCCGCCCAACCAAGCTGGCGGCGCTTCCTCAGGCGGCGTTACGGCCAGCGCTTCGCAGCACTGGATGAACGCTGATACCGCGGTATCGAGTACCTGGAATATTGCCTTGACCCGGAGAACGAGGCGGTCACAACCCTGGACGCACCGGTACGCGAAGTGTTGAACGAAGTGCTGCCCGACGCGGTGCCAGATGCCACAGGCGTACTCCCCCGTCTCGAGCTTGACAGCCAGCGGTACAACGCCGCGCTTTCACGCCTGGGCAACAGCCGCCAGGCAGAGGAAGACGCCCTGTACCTGCGCCTGACTGCCCAGCAAGACCCCAACCCGAGGCACTGACCCTCACTGCCCGCGCAGGTCTTCGAAGAAGGCCTGCCGACCATCCACCTGGCTCGAGGCGCGCGGGGCTGTCGCGGCTTCACCGTTGGCAGCTTCGACATGCCAGTAACAGTGCTGTACCGCACGGGTCACCGCCACGTAGGCCAGGCGCTGTACCTCTTCCTTCTGCGCCGTGTCGAACGGTTGCGCATCACCGGGCTTGCCCAGCCCAGCCTGGCGATACACCTGATTCTTGTACGGCGAACAGGTCAGGTACTGGCAGTCGCCCAGCATGAACACGGCGTCGGCCTGCAAGCCCTTGGCACTGTGGTAGGTCAGCTGGCGCAGGCGGCGCTGCTCGGCCGGCAGCGCTGCCTCGGCTTGCAGCACGCTGTGCAGGTGCTCGTTCATCAGCGCCCTGTCGCTGCCCTTGCGGTACAGCATCATGACCGTCTCGCCACGCTGGTAGTGCTCGATCAACGTTTCCCCCAAAGCGGCCTCGTCACGGTCGAACACCTTGACCGGCGAGCCGGGCAGTTCCGCCGCCGGGCCACTGGCCCTGGCTTTCTTCCCGGCAATCGCCGGGGTGCCCTTGACCAGGTGCTCGGCAGCATCGATCACCTGCTGCTGGCAACGGTAGTTGTCGACCAGCATCACCCGCGTATGAGCCGGCGACGGGAAGGCCTTGGTGAACTCCATGAAGTAGGTGGGCGAACTGCCGCGCCAACCATAGATCGACTGCCAGTCGTCACCCACGCACAACAGCGATGAATGCCGGGCATTGCGCCCGTTGTACATGGCCGGGCCGCGCCGGCGAATCTCGGCGAGGCTGGCGCGCAGCCAGCTGACGATCTGCGGTGATACGTCCTGGAACTCGTCGATCATCAGGTGCGCCAGCGGCCGCAGCAAGGCGTCGGGCAGCAGCCGCAGGTTTTCCGGGTTGTTCTCGCCGAACAGGGCGAACATCCGGTTGTAGCTCATGACCGGTGGCGACTGGTCCAGCAGGTGCGCCTCCAGGGCCTTCCAGTACAGGGCCAGGGCTTCGAAGAACAACGCGTCGCTGTCGCCTGGCGGAAAGCTCATCGCCGCCACGGCAGGGTTGACTTCCAGGCCGAGGTTCTCGATGAAGTTGGCGGCGCCGACGAAGGCATCCAGCAGCGGTGCGGGGGCCAGCTCGCCCTTGACCTTGTATTCGAAGCCGGGGCCGGCCACCGCATCACCGGCCAGCGAAGCGGCCAGGCGCCGGGCCATGGCATAGTTGTCGAGCCAGATCAGCGGCCGGTCGCAGAATGCCTGCAACAGGGTACGTTTGACCGCCCATTCGGCCCGCACCGCCAGCTTGGCGCCGGGGCGCTGGTACTGGGCGCTTTCTGCCGGGTCGAAGCCCAGCACCACCAGCGGCCCGTGGCCAGCCAGACGGCCATGCACATGGAACTGGCTGCCACGGATCGCGACCGTCTCGCGACAGGGCTCGATTCCCTTGATCGGCCAGGCGCCGGCGGCGAACCACAGGTCTTCGATCACGTCACACAGTTCTTCGTCACGCTGGGCGGCCAGCTGGGTCACCTGCGCGCGCTTCTGCACTTCGGGGTTGTTGGGGTCCAGCGGCTTCAGTTGCAGGGCTTCGCTTCTCAGCAGGCCGACCAGCTCGGCGAAACGCGGGCTGCTACCCAGCAAGTTGCTGTAGCACTGGTTCAGTTGCTGGCGCTGGGCGTCGTTCAGGCGCAGGTCGAACGGGTTGCTCTCGGCATCGGCTTCGCGCCCGGCGGGCATCTCGTTGCCCAGCGTTTCGAACGCTCGTACCTGGGCCAAGCCCGGCAGGCTGCGTACCAGCGGCAGGATGCGCGAATGGAAGGTGCGCACCAGCTCGCGCGCTTGCGCCGGCTGCAGGTCGACCTGCCACAGGGCGCAGACCTGCAGCAGGCGCTTGATGAAGTCCTTGCGCGACTCGCGGGTGAAGGTGACCACGGTCATCGCATCCAGCTCGTAGCCCAGGTAATGGCGCAACAGCAGGATGCGCAGGACCAGCGAGGTCGACTTGCCCGCCCCGGCCCCGGCGACCACACAGGTGGAGGGCGTGTCGCTGAAAATCAGCTTCCACTGCGCGGCACTGGGCTGGGCCGACGCGGGCAGGCGCTGGGCGACATCGGCCTTGAAGCGTTTTTTCAGCTCGGCAGTCAACGGCAGGCGCCAGTCATCGAACAGGTTGTCGTCCTGGCCCGGCACGGCGGCAACGTCGGGGCGGGTATCGCGGATGACCAGCACCTGGCGCCCGGCCTCATAGCCCTCCACCCGGCCGCGCTCGAAGCCCTCACGCATGCCCTCGGCGTGGCCGCTACGCTGGCCGCTGACATGGCCGAGGAACCATGAATCGCGGTGCTGGGCACCCAGGCCGGTCAGGCCGCGGCCCAGCAGGCGCGCTGCCAGGCGGCGAAACCAGGGTAACTGGGCAGGTGGGGTAAGGTCGGCTGGGGCCTGGGTCTGCTCGTGGGCCACGGTCACTCCGGTGAAAAAGCAAAATCAGCGGGCATGTTCGCCGCATCGACGGAAAATCGCCAGTGAATGCTTGCAGATCAGTGGATTAGGCGATGAAGCGGGCAAACTACGCCATCTTTTACATCTAGTTAACTGATCAATTTAAGCCGATATTTACGCTTATTTTCGATCTATATTTGGCGCATCATGGCCCCATTCCACTGATTCAAGGAGCACGACCATGCTGCAACTTCGCCCCTTCGAAAGCCTCGGCCACGCCAACCACGGCTGGCTCGATGCCCACCACCACTTCTCGTTTGCCGAGTACTACGACCCGGCGCGCATGCACTGGGGCAACCTGCGGGTCTGGAACGACGACCTGATCGCTGCCGGCAGCGGCTTCCCACCGCACCCGCACCGCGACATGGAAATCATCACTTATGTGCGTGAAGGCGCGATCAGCCACCAGGACAGCCTGGGTAACAAGGGCCGTACCGAGGCCGGTGACGTCCAGGTGATGAGCGCCGGTACCGGCATCGTACACAGCGAATACAACCTGGAAGACGTCGATACGCGCATCTTCCAGATCTGGATCGTACCGGAGCGCACCGGTGAAGCACCGCAGTGGGGCACCCGGCCGTTTCCCAAAGGTGAACGCGGCGAAGGCTTCGTGACCCTGGCCAGCGGCCGCCCGGGTGACGAGGACAGCCTGCAGATCCGTACCGATGCCCGCCTGGTGGCCGCCACCCTGCGTGCGGGTGAAACCGCCGAGTACCGCTTCGATGCCGCGCGCCGGGGCTACCTGGTGCCGGCCAAGGGGCTGGTGGAGGTCAACGGACTGCGCGCCAAGGCGCGCGATGGCGTGGCGATCGAGCAGGAGGAAGTGCTGCGGGTGACCGCCATCGAGGACAGCGAGATCGTGCTGGTGGATGTGGCCTGAGCCCTTCGCGACGCAAGGCCGCTGCTGCAACAGCCCCGCGCAGGCCAGTGACGATTTTTTACTGGCCGTGCGCAGCCAGTTCCGCAAGCACCTCGGCGCAAGTCGTGACCTGGCGGAAGTGATGCTTCCACAGCTCGATGCCCAGCTTGCCCGACCGGTCCAGCGATGAGCCGACGGTCATGTCGGTGACCAGGGTGGGCATCAACCCCGCATCGAACAGGGCGAAACCGGCGGCCAGCACACAGGTCTCGGTCTGCAGCCCACACACCAGCACGCGCTCGACGCCCAGTTCGCGGATGTACGCGATAGCCTCGGCGCTCTGCCCGTAACCATGCTTGACGAATACCTGGTCGGCCTCGACCAGGCTTTCGTCGTCGGCCGCCGGATGCCAGCCGAGTTGGCGCTCGAACGGGGTGACCTGTTCGTCGTGCAGTTCGACCGAAGCAATGGTAGGTATGTTCGCCGATAACCGGCGCAGGCCATCGACCAGCCACTCGGGCGGACTGAAGGTGGACTGGACATCGACGATGAGCAAAACCTGGCGCATGGGCGGATTCCGGCAGGGGCAAAAGGCGCGGAGTATAGCGTGATCGCCTTGCGCTGGCGCTGGGGTTGAGCCGGCGCGGCCCCGGGCGCGGCCCGTCACGACACAAGGCCGCTGTTGCAGGCGCTACGCGAACGCTTGCAGCAGCGGCCTTGTGCCGCGACGGGCTGCCCGGCAGCCCGTGCATTTCAAGCCAGCAGCTTGTCTCTCGGTTCCTCACACCGACAGGTTGAAGTCCGCCGCAGTCACTGTGGTTGCATCCGCCACTCCCACCAGGCGAATAGAGTCGTTGGCACCGATGCTGACCAGCGTATCGTCGCCGACATCGGCGATGGTGACGTTGGCGGCAAAGGTGGCCGCGGTGATGTTGAAGGCTGTGATGTCCAGCCGGTCCTGGCCGCCGACCGCATTGCTGTCGAAGTTGATGATCAGGTCGTTACCGAAACCTGCGGCGAACTGGAAGACATCATTGCCATCCGTAGCCATCATCGTGTCATCGCCTGCCCCGCCGTTGACCGTATCATCGCCAACCGCACCGTTGAGGAAGTCACTGCCGCTACCACCCGAGAGGATGTCGTTGCCATCACCACCAAACAGCGTGTCATTGCCTGCGCCACCGTTGAGAGTGTCATTGCCAAGACCGCCGTCGAGGCTGTCGTTGTCGTCGCCACCGTTGAGGGTATCGTTACCGATGCCACCGAGCAGTTGGTCGTTACCCGCTCCACCAGTGAGCACGTCATTGCCAGCCCCGCCTCTGATGATGTTGTCCAGCGTGTTACCGGTACCGTTGAAGTTACCCACCCCGGTAAAGGTCAGGTTTTCGATGTTGCCGGACATGCGGTAGCTGGTCAGCGTTGTAAGCACGGTATCCGTTCCGCCCCCCACGACCTCGATCAACCCATCCCCGGCGTTATCCACCACATAGGTGTCATCACCGAGACCGCCCACCAGGCGGTCGGCACCCGCGCCACCATTGAGCAAGTCGTTGCCAGCGCCTCCTCTGATGGTGTTGTCCAGCGTGTTACCGGTACCGTTGAAGTTACCCACCCCGGTAAAGGTCAGGTTTTCGATGTTGCCGGACATGCGGTAGCTGGCCAGCGTGGTACGCACGGTATCCGTGCCGCCACCCGCAGCCTCGATCAGCCCATCCCCAGCGTTATCCACTACATAGGTGTCGTCGCCGAGACCACCTACCAGGCGGTCCGCACCCGCACCGCCATTGAGCAGGTCGTTGCCAGCGCCACCGGTGATGATGTTGTCCAGCGTGTTACCGCCGCCGACGAAGTTACCTGCCCCGGTATAGACCAGGTTTTCGACGTTGGCACCCAGGTTGTAGCTGGCCAGCGTGGTACGCACGGTATCCGTACCGCCCCCCGCAGCCTCGACCACCGCGTCGCCGGCGTTATCGACCACGTAGGTGTCGTTGCCTGAACCACCGACCAGGCGGTCGGCACCTGCAGCGCCGTTGAGCAGGTCATTGCCAGCGCCGCCGGTGATGATGTTATCCAGCCCGTTACCGCCACCGATGAAATTGCCCACACCGGTAAAGGTAAGGTTTTCGACGTTGGCACCCAGGGTGTAGCTGGCCAGGCTGGTCTGCACCAGGTCGACACCGCCGTTAAGCGCTTCGATTACCCGGTCGCCGACGTTGTCGACCACGAAGGTGTCATTGCCGCCGCCGCCGGTCATGGTGTCGGCGCCAAGCCCGCCGTTGAGGATGTCGTTGCCTAGGCCGCCAAACAACAGGTCGGCACCGTCCAGGCCGGAAATCACGTCATTACCCGCACTGCCGAGCAGGACATCCGGACCGTTGGTACCGACCAGCGTCAATGCTGGCACTGGCGCCGTTGCCGCCGACGTGAGCGACTCCTGCGCGCCGAAGCCATCGGTGTAGCGCACGATCACCTGCAATTGCTGGCCACCCTGGTCAAGACCCGGCGTGAAGGTGGACGCAGTGGCACCGACGATGTCGCTGAAGATGCCGCCAATACCTTGCTGCCATTGGAAGCTGAACGCACCCAGCCCGTCGAGGTCGGCAATGCTGCCGGTCAGTGCGGTCAGCGTCTGCCCAAGGGCTGGCGTGGTATCGCTGATCAGCACCGCGCCAGTAGGTGCATCGTTGACATTGGCCACCGGGTCGAGGATGTCGGAAGCGATGCTTTCATGCACCCCGATATCATCCACGTAGCTGACCACCACCCTTATGTTCTGCCCCACCTGATCCTGTGTCAGGACCAGCGTACTACTGATGGCGCCAGCAATATTGACCCAGCCGAGCCCCCGGTTGGACTGCCACTGGAAGGTGAACTGCGGGTTGCTCAGGCCGTCGGCATCGACGATGGTTGCCGGGTTGGCGGTGAGGGTCTGGTTCTGCACCAGCAGCCCGGTCACGGTCGGCCCGGCGCTCGGTGCGCTGTTCGGCGCCGAATCGACGATTTCCAGCGTGCCCTTGGCATCCTGGTACACCCCGCGTACGCGGATGTTCAGGCCGGCCACATCGTCAGTCACCCGATAGGTGCTGCCAATCGCCCGGGAAACCTCGCCGGCGGCGACGAAGGTGATGTCTTCGTATACCCCGGAACCCGGCAGGCGCTCGACTTGCCAGTAGTACGCCATCGCGCCGTTGACGGCACCGCTGGCGTTGCCTGCACCGACGTTGTCGGCATCGTGCACCGCCAGGTTGCTCACCCGCAGCAACTGGCCACTGACCGAGGTGTCATTGCGCAGGCCGGTGGCAGCGTCAAGGATTGCCAGGTGGCCGGTCGGGCCGGCGTTGACGGCAGTGCCCACCCCGGAAGCCTGCGAGCTGTCCGAGAACTGCAGGCGCTCGATGCCGGTCAGGCGGTCGACGCCGTCACGCCCGGCTACCAGGTCGGTAACGATCACCGCATTGCCATCGACCACCACGCTGTAGTCACTGGCCACCCCCGAGAACACCGCCGTGTCATAGCTGTCGGTGCCGTTGAGGATTTCCCGCACGATCACCAGCTGGCCCGGGTTGTAGGTGCCATTGAGCATCAGCGGCACCATCGGCTCCATGCTGTCGTAGCTGGCGATTTCCGGGCCGGTTCCGTCGCTGTTGGCGCGCACGCTGATGCGCACGTTCAGCCACTTGTCACCGTCGAGGATATCGTCGCCGCCACGGCCTTCGATCAGGTCGCTGCCGCTGCCGCCGAGGATGATGTTGCCACCATCGTAGAACGTCGCCCCGGCAGCCAGCAGGCCGGACAGGCCGTTGATCAGGCCGATGTTGGTCAGCACGCTGCCGGTGGCGCCGTTGGTCGGCAGGCTGGCAGCGTCTTCGTTGTCACCGCGCAGGAAGTCGCCATGCGCCGATCCGGACAGGCCTTCCATGATATCGAAGCGCACCAGTGCCGAAGCGCCCGAGCCGGGTACCGGCGGCACATCGAAGAAGCGGTCGCTGTAGTCGATGGTCACGCCCTGGGCCAGGCCCTTGAAGGTCGCCCAGTCATAGCCGGAGCCACCGATGTAGCGGTCACCGAAGCCCAGGCTGCCGACCATGATGTCGTCGCCGCCTTCACCGTTGAACTTGTCGTTCTCGTTGCCACCGATGAACACGTCGTTGCCGATGATCGGGTCATTGCCGAGCGGGTCGAAGTTGTCGCCAGGCGCACCGTCCGAGGTGCCCTTCTCGATCCAGTCATCGCCTTCGTTGCCCATGTCCTGCTCGTTGGCCTTGCTGCCAAGGATAAAGTCGTTGCCCTGACCGCCAATGGCTTCGGAGGCGTCCTCACCGGTGACGATGAAGTCATTGCCGAAACCGCCGATGATCAGGTTGACGCCATTACCACCGTGCAGCACATCGTTGCCGTCGCCGCCCTGGATATTGTCGTCACCGCCCATGTCGCTGATGATGTCGTCGCCGGCACCACCACGCAGCTGGTCGTTGCCGTCGCCACCCTCGATGCGGTCGTTGCCGCCATCGCCCCAGACCGTGTCGTCACCCTCGCTGGACACCAGGATGTCGTTACCCTCGGTGCCACCCAGTACGATGTGCTCTGCACCGGCATAACGGATGTAGTTGGTGTCCGGGCCTGCCGTCAGCGGGCTGTCGCGGAACACCACCTGCTCACCGTTTTCGCCCAGTGGGTCGACATTGCCCAGGCCTTCGTTGAACTGCTTGCTCTGGTCAACTTCCAGGTAGAAGCCAGGGTCCGAGAATACCAGCGCCGGCAAGTGGGTGGCCGAGGTGTTGGCCATGATCAGCTTGGCGAACGAGTTGCTTTCCAGCTCGGCGTTCATCGACAGGCCGGCGGTGCGCTCCAGGTAATAGAAGCGGTCGCCATCCTGCAGTTTCTCCAGCTGGTTCTCGAACACGAAGTTGAAGGTGGTGCCGAGCATGCCACCGAACGGGGTCTTGGCTTCGGCCAGGCCGCCGATCCACAGGTCGATGGCATCGACCCCGGTCACGGTGACCGCGCGCAGGTCATCGACGGTGCCCAGTACGCCATCCTTGCCCGGCAAGGTGACGTTGGCATAGGCGCCAGTGCTGTTGAGGAAGTCCAGGCGATCGGCTGGCGCGCCGTCGCCACCGAACACCAGGGCCATGGCTGCCGCGCGTTTCTCCAGCAACGTGGTGGCGCCGGTTATGGTGCTGTGGGTGCCGTAGGCGGCAATGAAGTTGATCAGCGACTCCGGATGCTTCAGGTGCTGCACCAGGTCGACCCAGCTGGTGTACGGCTTGAGCTGGGTGTCGCCGGTCTGCGCGTAGATGTCGCGACGCACGGCATTCAGCGAAGGGATGCCAACGTCGCGGCCACGGGCGATGTTGATCGCCGGCAGGTCCAGCGGCAGGCCGAGCAGGTTGTTGCGCAGCGCCTCGGTGACGAACTCGTCGATTTCATTACCGGCCTGGCGGGTGACCCCGCGCACGATGGCGCTGGTGGCATCCTCGGGGGTGACGCCACTGGCGGCATACGCCAGTGGGTTGAGGAACGCCGCGATCAGGCCCAGTTGCTGGTCGGGGTTGGCACTGGCCGGGTCCTGGATGACGTTGAAGTCGATATCGAAGCGGTCGACGGTCTCGGTCAGCATCGAGTGGCCAAAGCGGTACACGGTGTGGGCGAACTCGGCCACGATCGATGCATCGAGGTCGACGTCGTACACCTGGGTCGGGGCAAAGAACAGGTCGACCCGTGGTTGCACGGTGCGGGCGAACTCCTCGAACACCAGGTGCTGGTACTGCATCTCGGTACCGAACTTGGCCGCCTGGAACAACCGCTCGCCATTCCACACCAGCGCGTCGATTTCCGCCTGGCTGGCCGGCAGCGCAGTCAACGGGTTGAGCAGCCACTCGTTGAGGAACGCCAGGTCGCCGGAATCGAGCACGGTGTCCATGGTCTGCGCCACCAGCCGGTTGTGCTCGGCGTGGAAGATCGCATGCACGGCGGTCAGGCCGATGTTCTCGTTGACCCGGCCGTCGCCGGCGATGTAGTGGGCATCGAGCAGCTCGTTGTCGTAGGCCAGGTTGGCACCGGTCTGCGGGTTCACCGGCACGGCGTTGCCCGCAACGCTGTCGGCATCCGGCGCCAGCACCCCGGCGTTGAATACCGGCACGGCATTGTGGGCGATATCGGCGAGGAACTGATGCCCGGTACGCACCGCGTTGGTCAGGTCGAGCGGCGCGGCCGGGTTGCCTTCGACCTGCTGGTCGTCGGCCGTACCGGCAATGCCGTCGGCGCCCTTCATGATCACCATCGGGTAGCCATTGGGGCCCTTGATGAAGTTGCCATAGGCGTCGGTTGCCAGCAGCGGCACGTTATCGACGTCGGCGTCGGTCAGGTTGATACCGAGTACATCGCGGGCCTGGGCCTTGACCACTTTCCAGGTGGCCATGCCGCCGATCTCGGTATCGTCAGCAGTACCATACCGGCCATCGGCACCCAGGTCCCGGTTGGTGATCAGGCGGCCGGTGGCGACAGGCCCGTTGTCGGTCAGCACGTAGGCACGCAGGAACACCTGGTGCGACGGGTGCGAGCTGTAGGTCTGGTTCTGGTCGACGAACGGCGTGGTGGTATTGGTGTGCTCGTGAATATCGTCGGCCGTGCCAAGCACGCCGTCCGCACCGGGCAGGTTAGTGGCCCGGGTGACCACCATGAAGTTGGTGAAACCACCTTCCACGTACAGCGGGTCATCCGGCTGCAGCGGAATGTAGATGGTTCCCGAACCGCCCTTGGTCACCAGGTCCAGGCCATGGTCGAAGAATTGCCCGAAGAAGGTCATCCAGGCGTTGAACGGCGCGGACAAGCCAGCATCGGCGGCAGTGTTCTCGAACAGGTACACGTCATGGTCGTCGGCAGTGCCGAACTGGCCGTCCAGGCCCGGGCTGGCGACGATGCGCACGCCATCCTTGAGCACGTCGTCATTGCCAGGCGCGCCGAAGTTGAGCACGCCGTCCGCGCCGGGGTCGTACGCCGTGGCATAGGCCGCCGGGTTGTTGGAGGTCTGGTCGACGATCAGGTTGCTGATGGTGCGCGGCTGCGAATCGAACACCGGGCCGCTGGTCTGCTGGTACGACGAACCCGGAATGGCCGGCGAACCGGGGCCGAAGAAGCCGGCCGGTGCGCCTTCGGCCGGGTTGAACACCGGGTCGGTCACGCGCGGGAAGACGTTGTCGGCGGCACCGAACTGGGTATTGTTGATGCCGTTGAGGTTCATCAGGTTGTTGTTCGAACCGTCGACCGCCCGCAGGCCCAGCGGCGCCCGGACGTTGGGCAGCAGCGAGAGCAGGTCTGCCCCGGCAGCATCGGCCTCGGCGATCTTGATCTGGGCCAGGATGAAGTTGAGGTCGGAACGCACCATGTGCAGGCCGGCCCCGCCATCGGTGGCATCCACCACCGGCGTGGCCGGTGTCGGTACCACAGGCGCGCCCGGCTGCACCACGGCAGTGGGCTGGGAGAACAGCACTTCGGTGGTGCCATGGGCATCCTGGTAGATCGCCTTGACCCGCAGGCTCAGCCCGGCCAGGTCCGGCGACACCTTGAACGAGGTACCGTCGGCGCTCTGGAACGCCAGGTCGCCGGCCGGCAGCAGGATGATGTCCTCGAACACGCCGCTGCCCGGGGTGGCCTCGAACTGCCAGTAGTACGACACCGAACGATCGGCCAAGGTGCCCTGCGGGTTGGCGGCGCTGATGTTGTCGGCATCCAGCACGCCGGCGACGTTGACCGTGAGAATATCGCCCACGGTGATCGCGCCGCCGTTACCGTCGGTGATGGCCGGGCTGCCGACCGGTTGTGCGTTCAACCCTTCCACCAGCACCCGCTGGCTGTCGGCGAACTGCAGGCGTTCGATGTGCAGCAAGGTATCCACACCATCGCGACCCGCCACATTGTCGGTCACCGTCCACACGTCATCGGCAGTGTCCAGCGTACCTTTGGTGTTCTGCGTCACCGTGTACTCGCTCTGCACCCCGGAGAACACCGCGGTGTCGAAGGCCGCGCCACCCGTTGAACTGCCAGGCAGGATCTCGCGCACGGCCTTGAGCTGGCCAGGGTTGTAGGTGCGGTCGAGCATGAACGGGATCATGTCGACCATGCTGTCGAAGCTGGCGATCTCGGGGCCGGTGTGATTGACGTCATCCGCGGCATACACGGCGATGCGCACGTTTAGCCACTTGTCGCCGTCGATCAGGTCATCACCGCCACGGCCTTCGATCAGGTCGCTGCCATTGCCGCCGAGCATGATGTTGCCGGTGGCAAAGCCGGTGGTCGGCAACCCGGCATCGGCCAGGAACTGCTGCAGGCCGCGAATCAACGCAACATTGGTCAAGGCACTGCCGGTGGCTCCACCATGGTTGAGGATGGTCACGGCATCGACGTTGTCGCCCTTGAGCACATCGGCGAAGTTCGAACCGGACACGCCCTCGACCTCGGCAAAGCGGTCGAGGATGGAGGCCGGCGAGGCGCCGACCGGGCTGAATACGCCGGCGTTCTGGTTCGGTGCGTTGCCATGGGGCTGGGCCAGGGCGGCCAGGGTCAGGTCGACCGTGACGCCAACCTGGTCATTCTTGTTGGTGACCCAGTCGAAACCGGACATGCCGTCCATCTTGTCCTGAGCGTCACTGCCGACGAAGATGTCGTCGCCACCCTCGCCGATCATCTCGTCGAAGCCACCGCCGCCAACGAAGATATCGTTGCCGACCACTTCGTCACCCAGCAGCGGCGCGAAGTTGTCGCCCGGGGCGCCGTCCTGCGTCCCCTTCTCGATCCAGTCATCGCCCTCGTTGCCGGTAGGTGGCAGGTTGGTCTTGGCGCCAAGAATGAAGTCATCGCCCTGGCCACCGAAGGTGGTGGTGATGTCTTCGGTGGTGACGATGAAGTCCTGGCCATTGCCGCCGAGGATCAGGTTGCCGGCTGCCAGCATGCTGCCGGCGACGATCACGTCGTTGCCATCGTTACCTTCCAGGCGGTTGTCGCCGAACGAGTCGGTGATGATGTCGTCACCGGCGCCACCCAGCACCGCGTCATTACCTGCGCCGCCTTCAAGGGTGTCGTTGCCGGCATCACCGTAGACGGTATCGTCGCCTTCACCGGAAATGATGATGTCGTTGCCGGCGGTACCGCCCAGCACCACATGATCTTCACCGGTGTAGTGCAGGAAGTTGCTGTCGGGGCCCACGGTATCCGGGTTATCGCGGATCACCAGCGGTACGACCTCTACCCCGTTGATCTGGATCCCACCGGTCGGGTCGGCCCGGCCATCGGCGCCCAGGCCGGTGAACTGGTTGGCCTGGTTCACCTCGAGGGTGAACGTTGGGGTGAGGAACACGGTGTTGGACAGGTGAGTCACGTCGGAGTTGAGCATGATCAGCTTGGCGAAGGAGTTGTTCTCCAGTTCCGTGCCGAAGTTGAGGCCCGCCGTGCGCGACAGGTAGTAGAAACGGTCGCCGTTCTGCAGGGCTTCCAGCTGCGTTTCAAAGACGAAGTTGAAACTGGAGCCAAGCATGCCGCCAAACGGCATTTTCTGCTCGGCCAGGCCGCCGACCCAGAAGTCGATGGCATCGACACCGGTCACGGTCACGCCGCTGATGTCATCGGCGGTGCCGGCGATGCCGTCCGCGCCGGGCAGCGTCACGTTGGCATACGCACCTGTGCCGTTGAGGAAGTCCAGGCGGTCGGCTGGCGCGCCGTCACCACCGAGCACCAGGGCCACCGCAGCGGCGCGCTTGGCGGCTTCGGTGGTGGCCCCGGTGATGGTGCTGTGGGTGCCGTAGGCCGCGATGAAGTTGATCAGCGACGCCGGGTGCTTGAGGTGGTCGGCGAAGTCGACCCAGCTGATGTACGGCTTGAGCTGGCTGTCGCCGGTCATCGCATAGAACTCACGGCGCGCCTCGTTCAGGGTGGGGATACCGGTGTCGCGGCCACGGGCGATGTTCAGTGCCGGCAGGTCCAGCGGCAGGCCAAGCAGGTTGTTGCGCAGCGCCTCGGTGACGAATTCGTCGATCTCGTTACCCAGTTGCCGGGTAACGCCACGAATGATCGCGCCGGCCGCTTCATCGGCGGTGGCCCCGCTGCCGGCAAAGGCCAGTGGGTTGAGGAAGGCGGCGATGAGGCCAAGCTGCTGGTCGGGGTTGTTCGGGTCGGCGGATACCGGGTTGAACGCCGGGTCGAAGCGGTCGACGGTTTCGGTCAGCATCGAGTGGCCGAAGCGGTACACCACGTGGGCAAACTCGGCGAGGATGGCCGGGTTGATCGAGGTGTCGTAGCCGTTGGGGGCGAGGAACTCGTCGATCTGCGGCTGGATGGTGCGGGCGAACTCTTCGAATACCAGGTGCTGGTACTGCATCTCGGTGCCGAACTTGGCAGCCTGGAACAGCCGCTCGCCATCCCATACCAGCGCGGCGATCTCGGCGGGCGTGGTAGGGATGGCAGTGACATCGTCGATCAACCACTGGTTGAGGAACGCCAGGTCGCCAGCGGCCAGCAGGGTGTCCTTGGTCTGCTGCACCAGGCGGTTGTGCTCGGAGTGGAACACATGGTGCACGGCGGTCAGGCCGATGTTCTCGTTCACCCGCCCGTCACCGGCAATGTAGTGGGCGTCGAGCAGTTCGTTGTCATAGGTCAGGTTGGCGCCACCCGGCCCCACCGGCTGCGCGTTGCCGACGGCGGTGTCGGCATCGGCCTGCAGCACCCCGCCCACCACCACCGGCGCGGCATTGTGGGCGATGTCGTCGAGGAAACCATGCCCGGTGCTCACCGCATTGGCCAGACTGATCGGTGCGGCGCGGTTGCCTTCGACCAGCGTGGTGACGTCGTCGGCGGTGCCGGCGATGCCGTCGGCGCCATTGCTCACGCGCATCACCACCTGTGGCATGCCGTTAGGCCCGCGCAGGAAGTTGCCGTAGGGGTCGGTGGCCAGCAGCGGCACGCTGTGCACGTCGGCGTCGGTCAGGTTGATGCCGAGCAGGTCGCGGGCCTGGGCCTTGACTACCGCCCAAGTGGCCATGCCGCCGCTTTCGCCGCTGCCATCGTCGCTGGTACCGAACAGGCCATCGGCACCGAGGTCGCGGTTGGTGAGCAGCCGCCCGGTCGCCACCGGGTCGCCGGCCGCGTTCAGCGTGTATTCGCGCAGGAACACCTGGTGCGAGGGGTGCGAGCTGTAGGTCTGGCTCTGGTCGACGAACGGTGAGGTGGTGTTGGTCTGGCCGTCGTCGGCGGTGCCGACCACGCCGTCGGCACCGGCGGTGCGGACGGCGCGCGGCAGCACCATGAAGTTGGTCGGGCTGTTGGGATCGAACAGCGGGTCGTCCGGCTGCAGCGGAATGAACACGATGTCGGTGCTGCTCTTGGTCACCAGGTCCAGGCCATGGTCGAAGAACTGGCCAAAGAAGGTCATCCAGGCGTTGAAACCGGCGGTCAGGCCGACATCGGGCGACACGTTGGGGATGAAGAACACCTGGGTGTCGTCAGCGGTGCCGAACACCCCATCGATGCCGGGGCTGATTACCGGGGCGGCGCCACCATTGGCTTCGACGGCGGCGGGGTTGTTGGCTGTCTGGTCGACAATGAGGTTGCTGATGGTCCGCGGCTGCGAATCGACGACCGTACCGCTGCCGGCATAACCACCGGTGAAGGAAGGGCTGAGCAGGCGCAGGAACGAGTTGTCAGCAGCGCCGAACTCGCTTTGCCCGGTCACCAGGTTGTTGTAACTGCCGTCCACGGTACGCAGGCCGAACGGTACCTGGCTGTTGGGCAGCAGGTCGATCAGGCTGGCGCCATCGGCGTGGGCTTCGGCAATGAAGATCTGTTGCAGGATGAATTCCAGGTCCGACTTGCTGAAATTGGCCATTTCGAATTGCCCTCGATCTGTCGGGAGATGACACACAGGGCAACAGGGTCCTTCCCGCGCCCAGTCAGTATTGACGTGCGCAGTTTCTGGTTCGGGGTTCTGGGGGCAGTTGGGCACTACGGTCGTGCTATCGCCACTGGCCTCATCGCCGGCAAGCCGGCTCCCTCAGGAAGCGGGAACCGTGTAAACGGTGCGATACAGCTGTAACGCACACGCATCGACCCCAGCTCGCAAGGGGGTCCGAATACATCAGACTAAAGTCGCAGAACAGAACGTTGTCAATATTTCGTCAATAAATTCGCCGCGCAATGATAATTCGTTGCAACTAGCTGTTTTTATGGCACTTATAAAAAGTTCAATGTATTTATAGAGCGAAACGATATTACTGAATGTTTCGTCGCAACCTACGCTCCAGCATGTGGGAGCAACGCAGCATTCTGGACCATTTCGCCCCTGGAGCGAACCGCCTGCGAGCCGACCAGAAGCCATGACTACCGCTGTACGGGGCGCCGCAACGGCCTTCCCGTTTTGTGATAAAGGGAGGCCGCTGATGCACAAGTCGCCACGCACCCGCTCCGAGCTCGCAGAGGTGTTGTTTCACCTGCGACGCAGCTTTTTCGCCCTCGCCGCGTTCAGCGGCGTGATAAACGTCATGATGTTGACGCCATCTATTTATATGTTGCAGGTGTATGACCGTGCCCTGGTCAGCCGCAACGTCACCACCTTGAGCATGCTCACGCTGCTGGTGATCGGCCTGTTCCTGCTGATGTCGGCGCTGGAGATGGTCCGTACCCGCGTATTGATCCGCGTGGGCAACGGCCTCGACATGGACCTCAACCGGCGTATCTTCAGCGCCGCCTTCGAGCGCAACCTGAGCCGTGCTGGCGGTAACCCGGCGCAGGCCCTGCAGGACCTCGCCCAGGTGCGCCAGTTTCTCACCGGCAACGGCCTGTTCGCCTTCTTCGATGCGCCGTGGACGCCGATCTACCTGCTGGTCAGCTACCTGATCCATCCGCTGCTGGGGCTGGTCACGCTGGTCGGCTCGCTGATCCTGGTGGGCCTGGCCTACCTCACCGAGAAAGCCACGCAAAAACCCTTGGCCGAAGCCAACCAGGCGGCCCTGTCATCGGCCAGCTACGCCAACAACAACCTGCGCAATGCCGAAGTGATCGAAGCCATGGGCATGCTGCCGGCGATCGGCAAGCGCTGGTACCAAGGCCACCTGCGCATCCTGCAGATGCAGACGCTGGCCTCCGACCGCGCGGCACTGATCAGCAGCACCGGGCGTTTCGTGCGCATCACCTTGCAATCGGTCATCCTCGGTACCGGCGCGCTGCTGGCGATCGAAGGCAAGATCACCCCCGGCATGATGATTGCCTGCTCGATCCTCACCGGCCGTGCCCTGGGGCCAGTGGAACAAGTGATCGCCTCGTGGAAACAGTTGCTCGGCTGCCGGTCGGCCTGGGGTCGGCTGAACGAGCTGCTGCACGACTACCCACAGCGGCCACCGAGCATGTCACTGCAGCGCCCGCTGGGCATGCTTGCCGTGGAAAACGTGATCGCCGGTGCCCCCGGGACCAACAACCCCATCGTACGTGGGGTGAGCTTCAGCCTGACCCCGGGTGAAAGCCTCGGCGTCATCGGCCCGTCGGCTTCCGGCAAGTCCACCCTCGCCCGCCTGCTGGTCGGCGTGTGGCCGGCCCAGGCCGGCAAGGTGCGCCTGGACGGCGCCGACATATTCACCTGGAACAAGGCCGAGCTGGGCCCCTGGCTTGGCTACCTGCCGCAGGACGTGGAGCTGTTCGAGGGCACCATCGCCGAGAACATCGCCCGCTTTGCCGAGGTGGACAGCGACGCGGTCATCCGCGCGGCCCGCAGCAGCGGCGTGCACGACATGATCCTGCGCTTCCCGCAGGGCTACGACACCCGCCTGGCGGCCGATGGCACGCCATTGTCCGGCGGCCAGAAGCAACGCATCGCCCTGGCCCGTGCGCTGTACGGTGAACCGAACCTGGTGGTGCTGGACGAGCCCAACGCCAACCTCGACGACGTCGGCGAGAAAGCCCTGGTCGATGCGCTGGCCGAGCTCAAGGCGCGCGGGGCTACCGTGATCCTGATATCCCACCGGCCCAACGTGCTGTGCGCGGTCGACAAGGTGCTGATGCTACGTGACGGTGCCGTGCACATGCTCGGCAGCCGCGATGAAGTGTTCGCGGCGTTGCGCAAGGCCAGCGTGATCCCGGCGGGGAGCGCTGCGCCGCTGGCCTCGGTAAAAGTACGGGAGTAACCGACCATGCAGATGACCCATCACACCGAGTTGATTCCGGCAGAAGCCCGCAACCTGATCGACCTGGATGCCAGCCGGCCGGCACGCTGGGGCATATGGCTGGTCATCGCCGGCTTTGGCGGTTTCCTGCTGTGGTCGTGCCTGGCGCCTCTGGATGCCGGGGTGGTGGCCACGGGCACGGTCAAGGTCACCAGCAATCGCAAGGCGGTCCAGCACCTGACCGGCGGCACGGTCGAGGCGATCCTGGTACGCGAGGGCGATGTGGTGAAGAAAGGCCAGGAGGTGGTTCGCCTCGATGCGCTGCGCGCAGTGGCCGAACAGGGTGCGGTCAGTGCCCAGTACATCGTCAGCAAAACCGTGGAAAACCGCCTGGAAGCCGAGCGCGACGGCCGCGACACGATCACCTTCGACCCCGCCCTGCTCAAGCATTACCACGACGACCCGCGCCTGCTGGCGGCCATGGACCTGCAGCAACGGCTGCTGGACACCCGCCGCGCCGGGCTGGCCGGTGAACTGAGCATCCTCGAGGAAAACCTGGCCGCCACGGCGGTGCAGCTCAAGGGCCTGCAGCAGGTGTACGGGGCGCGCGCCTCGCAGATCGGTTTCCTCAACCAGGAACTCCAAGGCACGCGGGTACTGGCCGCCGAAGGTTATGTGCCGCGCAACCGCCTGCTGGAGCTGGAACGCAACAATGCCGACCTGTCCGCCGGCCAGGCCGAGAACCTCAACAATATTGCCCGGGCACGCAGCCAGGCCACCGAGATCAAGCTGCGCATCCTGCAGCGCCAGCACGACTACCTGAAGGAAGTGGAGTCGCAACTGACCGACACCGCCAAGGAGAACACCACCCTGGCCGACCGCTTGCGTGCGCTGGACTATGAAGTGACCCACACGGTGATCCGCTCGCCGATCGACGGCATGGTCCAGGCCCTGAGCATCGCCACGGTTGGCGGCATCATCCAGCCTGGGGCCAAGATCATGGAAGTCGTGCCACTCGACCAGCCGCTGCAGGTCGACGCAATGATCCCGGTGCAGGCCATCGACAAGATGGTCCCGGGCCTGGACGTGGACCTGGCCTTCCCCGCCTTCAACCATGCGAAGACGCCAAACATCCCGGGGCGGGTCAAGACCATTTCCGCCGACCGCCTGATGGACGAAGAAAGCAAGCAGCCTTACTACCTGGCCCAGGTGGAAGTGACGCAGGCCGGCATGGGCCTGCTGGGCAGCAACCACATTCGCCCCGGCATGCCGGCCACCGTCACCATCAAGACCGGCGAGCGCAACCTGCTCAGCTATTTGCTCAAGCCGATGCTCGAACGCGTGGACGCCTCGTTCAAGGAGCAATGACATGAAACGCCCGTGCCTGATGTTGTGCCTGTTGGGAGTGTCGGTGCAGGCCAGTGCCATGGACCTCAGGCAAGCCTGGGAGCTGCTGCAGTACCAGGGCCCGATCTACCGTGCCGCAGTGCACGAGAAAGAAGCCGGCAGCGAGAACCGCGCCATCGGCCAGGCCGGCCTGCTGCCGCAGATCAACGCTACGGGTTACTTCAACAAGGTCAATGGCAGCCAGCGGCAGAGCGGCCGGGACAGCGACCTGGACTACGACTCCAAGGGTGCCAACGTACGTCTGCGCCAACCGCTGTTCAACAAGCAGAAGATGGCCGAGTACCACCAGGGCCAGCAGCGTGCCGAGTACAGCGTGGCTGTGTTCGATGCCAAGACCCAGGATGCCGCGGTGCGCCTGGCCGATGCCTACTTCGATGTGCTGCTGGCCAGCGAAACCATCACCTTGGCCAAGGCCAAGCTGAACGCCTTCGAGGAGCAGCTGGCGTCGGCGAAGCGGCGCATGGAGCTGGGCGCCGGCACCATCACCGACATCGACGAGTCGGTTGCACGTCGCGACCTGGCCGAAGCCGACCTGATCGAAGCCCAGGACAACCTGGTCAATGCCCGCCGCAAGCTGGAGGAGTACATCGGTGAAACGCCGCAGTCGCTGACCACCTTGCAGCCAGGCTTCAGCACCCCGCCGCTGATGCCGGGCAACCTGCAGGACTGGCTGGTCAAGGCCCAGGCCGACAGCCCGCTGATTCATGCCCGCCGGCACAGCTATGAGCTGGCCGAGGAAGAAGTGAAGCGCGCCCGCGCCGGGCACTGGCCAACCTTGGATTTCGTCGCGGGCTATACCGCCGGCAGCAGCCAGTCGATTTCCGAGCTCAACCAGCGCAACCATTACAGCTCGGTCGGGCTGGAGCTGAACATCCCGCTGTACAGCGGCGGCAGTACCAGCGCCCTGACCCGCCAGGCCAGCGCCAACAGCGCCAAGGCCCTGGATGAGCTGGACGCCACCCGCCAGGAGGTGATTTCCGGCACCACCCGTGAGTTCCGCGGCGTGCAGAGTGGTGCCTTGCGTATCCAGGCACTGGAAAAGGCCGTAGCCTCCAACGAACGCTCGCTGACCTCGGCCCGGAAGGGCTTCAAGGAAGGTGGCACCAGCACCAACTCGGATGTACTCAACGCCGAGGAGTTGCTGTATGACGCCCGCCACGACCTGTTCGAGGCAAAGCTGAACTACCTGATGTCACGGCTGCGCCTGGCGTCGTCGGTGGGTAGCCTGGGTGATGACGACATCCAGCAGATCAACGACTACCTCGGGCCGGAACTGGTGGTGAGCAACTGAGTCCCCCCAGGTATCGCTCGGCGCCTGCCGCAATCTGCTGGATTTCAGGCTATGATCGGTCACCTTGCCGCGGACGCCCGACCCATGCCCGTAGACCTGCACACGCTGTACCCCAGGCTCATCCATCTGATGCTGGACACGGTATTCGTGGTCGACCGGGACAACCAGATCGTGTTCGTCAGCGATGCCTGCGAGACGTTGCTGGGTTACCGGGCCTGCGAACTGGTCGGCACGTCTATCACCGACTACATGCACCCCGACGACCTGGCGATGACCCGCGCCTCGATCGTGCGGGTGATGAGCGGCCAACCCCACTACGACTTCCGCAACCGCTATATCCGCAAGGATGGCGGTGTGGTGCACATCCTGTGGGCGGCCTGCTGGTCCGATGAAGCCAATGCGCGCATCGGTGTGGCGCGGGATGTGACCGCCCAGCACCAGGCCGAAGCAGAGTTGCGCTTCCTGGCCCACCACGACCCGCTGACCCGGCTGGCCAACCGCGCCAGGTTCAAGGAACGGCTGGACGCTGCCCTGGCAGCCGCTCGCCGCCATGGCCGGCCGCTGGCCCTGCTGTTCCTCGACATCAACGATTTCAAGCAGATCAACGACAACCACGGCCACGCCATGGGCGACCGGGTGCTGTGCGCCCTGGCCCGGCGCCTGGAAAGCTGCGTGGGCGTTGCCGACACGGTGGCGCGGATGGGCGGTGACGAGTTCACCGTGCTGCTGCCCGATTGCGCAGCGCCGGAGGTCATCGCCGAGCGTGTGGCACAGATCCTGGCGACCATGGCCGAGCCGCTGGGCGACGGCTTCGCCGGCATCGACACCCCCAGCTGCAGCATTGGCGTGGCCTGCTTCCCGGAGCATGGCAGCGAAGCCGACGTGCTCCTGCGCCACGCCGACGGGCACATGTATCGGGTCAAACGCCAGCGCGCAGCGGCCGGTTGAGCGGCAAGGAGGCCTACCCCGCAGTCGCCGTTGATGGTAGCTGAACGCCCCTGAGCCAAACATCGACCGTGCAGGAGCGACCTTGTGCCGCTCCTGCCCGGACAGCGTTCAGAGCACCGGCTTGCGCGCTGCGCCACTGCGTGCCTTGGCCATGGCCGCCAGGCGCACCGCGACATTGGCTGCACCGTAACCGGCATAGCCGCCCTTGCGCTGGATGATTTCGAAGAAAAAACGCTCCTCGAACGGTTCGGTGTACACGTGGAACAGCTCGCCACCCTGCGCATCACGGTCGTACAGCACGTTGTAGTACGCCAGTTCGCTGAGGAACTCGTCGTCGAAATCGAAGCGGGCGGCCAGGTCGTCGTAGTAGTTCAGCGGTATTTCCAGCAGTGGCACCCCGGCCAGCTTGGCACGCGCCACTTCACGGAAAATGTCCTCGCAATCGAATGCGATGTGGTGCACACCCGAACCACGGTAGCTGGACAGCGCATGGGCGATGGCGGTGTTGCGGTTTTCCGAAATGTTCAGCGGCAGGCGCAAGGTGCCGCACTGGCTGCGCAGGGCGCGGCTCTTGACCAGGCCGTAGGGGTCGGGCAGCACCACTTCATCGTCGGCGGCGAAGTCGAACAGGGTCTTGTAGAACAGCACCCAGCTGTCCAGCGATTCAGCCGGCAGGGCCAGCGCCATGTGGTCGATGCGGCGCAGGCCACCGCTGGCGGTGGCATTCTTGTCCAAGCTGAAGTCGGTGTCGTACAGGGTCGGCCCGCCCGTACCCTGCTCCACCAGGTACAGCAGGCTGCCATCCGGCGCACGCACCGCCGGGACTTCGCATTCGTTGGGGCCGACCAGGCCACGGAACGGCTGGCCACGGAAGGCGGTGGCACGCTTCAGCGCCGCGTGCTGGTCCTTGACCCGCAGCGCAGTGGCGCACAGCGAAGGGCCGTGGGCCTCGAAGAAGTTGTGGCCGAAGGAATAGGGTTCGGCATTCAGGACGATATTGATATCGCCCTGGCGCAGCAGTTGCACTTCTTTGCTGCGGTGCTTGCCGGCTTCGGCAAAGCCCAGGCGCTTCAGCCAGCTGCCCAGGCGCGCGCCAACCGCTTCGTCTACCGCGAATTCGAGGAACTCGACACCGTCATAGCTGCTGGCCGCCGGTGGCGTGAACAGCACACCGGGTTCGATCGGCGTGCCCTCCTGCTCCAGGCGCAGGCGGGTCTGTTCTTCGAGGTACAGCAGCGAGCGCAGGCCGTCGGCGGCATTCTGCCGCGGCGGTGCGGCGCGGAAACCGTCATTGAATATTTCCAGCGACAGCGGGCCGCGGTAGCCGGTGGCAAGGATCGGTGCCAGGAACCCGGCCATGTCCATCTCGCCCTGCCCCGGGAAACAGCGGAAATGGCGGCTCCACTCCAGCACGTCCATGGCCAGGATCGGCGCGTCGGCCATCTGCACGAAGAAAATATTGTCGCCCGGAATGTCGCGGATCGCCTGCGGGTCGCCTTTCAGTGACAGCGTGTGGAAGCTGTCGAGGATCACCCCGAGCGACGGGTGGTCGGCCTGGCGCACCAGGTTCCAGACTTGCTGGTAGGTATTGACGTGGCGGCCCCAGGCCAGGGCTTCATAGCCGATGCGCAGGCCGCGTTTGCCAGCGTGCTCGGCCAGCAGGCGCAGGTCGTCGACCAGCACTTGTTCTTCACCCAGGGCATCGGCCTGGACGTTGCTGCACACCAGCACCAGGTCGGTGCCCAACTCCTGCATCAGGTCGAACTTGCGCTCGGCACGGTCGAGGTTCTTCTGCAGGCGATCGCGGCGGCAGCCTTCAAAGTCGCGGAAAGGCTGGAACAAGGTGATGGCAAGACCTGCATCGGCGCACATCTGCCGCACCTGACGCGGGCTGCCGGCGTAATAGAGCAGGTCGTTCTCGAAGATTTCGACGCCGTCAAACCCGGCGGCGGCGATGGCTTCGAGCTTTTCCGGCAGGGTGCCGCTCAAGGACACAGTGGCAATCGAACGCTGCATGGCGGGAGTTCCTTGTTGTTAGAGGCTGACGGTGCCAGGCGCAGGAAAACACCGGTCACCGTTTCTGGCACGATCGATTATTCGCAGGTAAAGTCGACGCTTCAATCTCTTTGTACGGAATGGTTAGTTTTGCGTTCGATTACCGCACAAAACCCGTTTTGACGAATTGCTACACCGCTGGCCCGTGGTCAACATGAACCACAACGCAGGCCCACCGACCGCTGCCCCCTGCCCTTGCGAAAGCGATGGCCGATCCTGCGCAAACAACAATAACAACGGAGACAACGATGGCTCACTCCAGCTCGCAAGCGAAAAAAGCGACCGCCAGTGGATGGATAGGCTCGGCACTCGAGTACTACGACTTCTTCATCTACGCCCAGGCCGCCGCGCTGATTTTCCCGCAGATATTCTTCCCCAACACCGACCCGAAGATGGCCATCATCGCGTCGCTGGCCACCTACGGCGTGGGCTACCTGGCGCGCCCGGTCGGCGCCTTCGTGCTGGGCCACTGGGGTGATACCCGCGGGCGCAAGAACGTCCTGCTGCTGTGCATGTTCCTGATGGGCCTGTCGACTATGGCCGTGGGCCTGCTGCCTACCTACCACGACATAGGCCTGCTCGCCCCGGCGCTGCTGGTAGTGCTGCGCCTGGTCCAGGGCTTTGCCGTGGCCGGGGAAATTTCCGGTGCCAGTTCGATGATCATGGAGCATGCGCCGTTCGGTCGCAGAGGTTACTTCGCCAGCTTCACCCTGCAAGGCGTGCAGGCCGGCCAGGTGCTGGCCGCGGCGGTGTTTCTGCCCCTGGCCTACTTCATGCCCAGTGACGCCTTCAACGAGTGGGGCTGGCGCATTCCCTTCCTGATGAGCGCCTTCGTCCTGGTCGCTGGCTACATCATCCGCAAGGAGGTGCATGAAACCCCGGCGTTCGTGAAGGAAGAGAAGCAGGATAAAGTCGCCAAATCGCCGATCCGCGAGGCCTTCCGCCACAGCTGGAAGCACATGGTGCTGGTGATGTCCATGGCCCTGATGAACGTGATCCCGGTGGTAGCCACCATCTTCGGTGCCGCCTACGCTGTGCAGCCCGCCTATGGCATCGGCTTCGACAAGAGCGTGTACCTGTGGATCCCGGTGGTCGGCAACATCGTCGCGGTGCTGGTGATCCCATTCGTTGGCAACCTCTCCGACAAGATCGGCCGCCGCCCGACCATGATCGCGGGCTGCCTGGGTTCGGGCCTGCTGGCCTTCGTCTACCTGTACGCGATCAGCATCCACAACGTACCGCTGGCGTTCGCCACCTCGATCGTCATGTGGGGCATGGTCTACCAGGGTTACAACGCAGTGTTCCCCAGCTTCTACCCGGAGCTGTTCCAGACCCGCTACCGCGTGTCGGCCATGGCCATCGCCCAGAACATCGGCACCATGCTGACCGCCATGCTGCCGGCGCTGTTCGCCCTGGTCGCCCCGCCCGGCTCGGACAACATCCCGCTGGTGATCGGTGGCCTGGCGTTCTTCATTACCTGCGTGTGCGCCCTGGCGGCCTACATCGCCCCGGAAACCCATCGTCTGTCGATGGAAGACCTGGGTAACCCGCAGGCCAAGCCGATGGAAAAAGCAGCGTATGAAGCCAGCCGCAAAGGCAGCTTGCAGACAGTGAGCCACTGATGGCTTGTCGGGGGGCTTTGCGCGCCCCCCCGACGATTTCAACCCTTGACCACCTCCTGCAACCGCTGCCACAACCGCTCGACATTCTCCCGCTCGGTCGGCAGCGCCCCGATCGACACCCGCACCATCCACCGTCCGTCCAGCGTCGCCGGCGTCACATAGGCATCCCCGGACGCATTCAGCCGCTGCGCCCAATCCTTGGTATGCGCATCCAGTGCCTCCCCTTCCAGCCCCGCCGGCTGATGGCGGATGCACAAGGTCTGCAACGCTACCGGTGCCAGCACGTGCCACTCTGCGCTCGCATCAACCTGCGCGGCCAGCCACTTGGCGTTGTCCAGGTCACGGCGCAAGCGCGCCTGCAGCGCTTCAACGCCCTCGCTACGCAACATGAACCACAGCTTCAGCGCGCGGAAGCGCCGCCCCAGCGGGATGCCCCAGTCACGCAAGTTCTTCACCTCACCATCCACCGCCGATTGCAGGTAGCTGGGGTTGGTGCTCATCACCCGGATCAGGTGCTGCGGGTCGCGCACGTAATAGATCGAACAATCGAAGGCCACGCCCAGCCACTTGTGCGCATTGACCACGACTGAATCAGCCAGCTCGATGCCGTCCCACATCCAGCGGCATTCCGGCAGGATCATCGCCGAGCCGGCCATGGCCGAATCCACATGCAGCCACAGGCCATGGGCCTGGGCGATTTCGCCGATCGGGCGCAGCGGGTCGAGGGCCGTGGTGGCGGTGGTACCGGTGGTGGCGACCACGGCGCAGGGCTGGTTGCCAGCAGCCAGGTCCTGTTCGATGGCCTCCCGCAGCGCCTGCGGGCGCAGGGCGTAGTGTTCGTCGGTAGGAATCAGGCGGATGTTGTCGCGGCCAAAGCCGGCCAGCAGCGCCGCCTTGTCCACCGAGCTGTGGGCATGGGCGCTGACATAAACGATCAGCGGCTTGGCCTGGGCTTGTAAGCCGCCGCGCACCAGGGCGTAGTCGCTGGCGCGTTCGCGGGCACAGATCAGCGCCACCAGGGTGCTGGTCGACGCGGTGTCCTGGATGACTCCGCTCCACTGGTCGGACAGGCCGAGCAGCTGGCGCAGCCAATCGAGGGTGGTTTCCTCCAGCTCGCTCAGGGCCGGGCTGGATTGCCAGGACAGGCCGAGAACGCCCAGGCCGGTGCTGAGAAAGTCGCCGAGCACCGATGACAGGGTACCGTTGGAGGGGAAATAGCCGTAGAAATCCGGGTGTTGCCAGTGAGACAGGCCGGGCATGACCAGTTGGTTGACATCGTCGATGATCGCTGCGAAAGGTTCGCCTTGCTGGGGGGCCTGTGTGGGCAAGGCGGCCTTGAGGTAGCCGGGCTCGACCTGGGCCATGACCGGGCGGTCGCCGACGCTCTGGCGGTAGTCGGCAATGAGGTCGATCAGTTGGTGGCCGTACTGGCGGAATTGTTCGGGGGTCACGTGGGGTCTCCTGTGAGCGGTTCGCTGCCTGTACTGGCCTGTCCGCGGGTAAACCCGCTCCCACAGGTACTGCATCGTTTGTAGGAGCGGGTTTACCCGCGAAGAGGCCGCTACAGGCAGCACAATGCCCCTAGTCTAGGCACCTGTCCCGAAGTGAATAACCCCGCCTTGCGCATACCTGCTATGGCAAACCCGCATGCCCGCCCTGCACACCGAACTGCGACTGGCGCCACAACTCGAACACCCGGTTGCGTAACCAGCGATGCTCGGCCGAAGCTTGCAGGCGCTGGTGCCATACCACCCAGTAGCGCTGGCTGTGGTCGATGAAGCCCAGCGGCCGCCAGGCCAGCGGATGCAGGCGGCACAGCTGCCGGGCGATGTGCTCGGGCACGGTGGCCAGTGCCTGGCTGTTGGCGATCACCTGCACGGTGGCGGAGAAGAACGGCACTTCCAGGCTGACCCGCCGCTGCAGCCCCTGGGCGCGCAGGTGGCGGTCGATGAAGCTGTCCTTGTCGCCGCCGCCGGAAATGCGCACATGCTTGTGCGCCAGGTAGTCGGCCTGGCTGAGCGCGCCGTGGGCGGCCAGCGGGTGGTCGTGGCGCATCAGGCACACCGCGCGGTCCTCGCCCAGCAGGCGGCCGTGCAGGTTGGGCGGCGACTCGTCGAACAAGGTAGTGGCCAGGTCGATCTCGCCACTGGCCAGCAAGGCGTACTGGCCGGCCTGCCAGGTGCGGTATTCCAGCGATACGCCCGGTGCTTCGCGCTCCAGCGCCGCCACCAGCAGCGGCAGCATGTGCTCGGCCACGTAGTCCGAAGCGGCCAGGCAGAAGCGCCGCTCGCAACGTGCCGGGTCGAACACTGCAGGTTGGCGCAGGGCGTGCAGTTCTTCGAGGACCTGACGCAGCGGTTCGACCAGCGCTTCGGCGTGCTGGCTGAGCACATAACCACGGCCCTGGCGCACCAGCAGCGGGTCGTCGAAGGCTTCGCGCAGGTGGGCCAGCTGGCGGCTCAGGGCAGACTGGCTGACACCCAGGCGCTCGGCGGCGTGGCTGAGGTTCTTCAGTTGCAGCAGGTGGTCGAGGGTACGCAGGTGGGCGAGGCTGAGGGAAGCGAAGGTGGGGTTCATGCAGGCTCCCCTGGGTTGATGCAACTGGTCAGTCGCCGGCAAGCCAGCTCTCACAGGGTTGCCTTGGGCCTCAAGGCTGGCAGTACCTGTGCAGCTGGCTTGCCGGCGATTGGGCCGCAAAGCGGCCCCAATACACAGATCAGTCAGTCAGGCCGACGTACACGTTCTGCACATCGTCGTTCTCGTCGATCGCCTCGAGGAACGCTTCCACCTCGGCCAGTGCCTCGGCACTCAGGCTGGCGGCACTCACCGGGTTCTTCGGGGTGTAGCCGATCTTCGCCGAGGTCACGGTGAAGCCATGTTCCGGCAGGGCCTTTTGCACGGCATCCAGGTCGGTGGTGTCGGTGATGAACAGGGTCGAACCTTCTTCGTCGCCTTCCTCGAAGTCCTGGGCACCGGCCTCGATGGCTGCCATTTCCGGGTCGGCGTCGCCGTTGGCGGTGGCTTCGATCAGGCCGACGTGGTTGAAGTCCCAGGCCACCGAGCCGCTGGCACCCAGCTGGCCCTTGCGGAACAGCACGCGGATCTGTGCGACGGTGCGGTTGACGTTGTCGGTCAGGCACTCGACGATCAGCGGCACCTGGTGCGGGGCGAAGCCTTCGTAGCTGACCGCCGAGTACTGCACGGCATCACCGTCCAGGCCCGCGCCCTTGCGGATGGCGCGTTCCAGGGTTTCGCGGGTCATCGAGGCCTTCTTGGCCTGCTCGATGGCCAGGCGCAGGCGCGGGTTCATGTCAGGGTCGGCGCCGGACTTGGCGGCGATCTGGATCTCTTTGGACAGCTTGCCCATGATCTTGCCTTTGGCGTTGGCCGCGGCTTCTTTATGTTTGGCTTTCCACTGTGCGCCCATGTCGACTCTCTTGTTTCAGCGGCCGGTTCAGGAAGCGACCGGCCAAAAGTGGGTGCAGTTTATACGCCCTCAGGCCGCTGTTCGACAAGAAATCTCATCAGCCTTTATCCGCCTTGCCTGCCGCCGCCGCAAACCGCGCCAAGCGCACATCCAGCCGGCGCGGACGCAAACCGTGGTCCTCGGCCCGCTCCTTGCGGCGGATGGCATTGCGCACCATCAGCGAGCCCAGGTAGCGGATCGGCTCGGGTGGGAACAGCCCCAACGGCCCCTTGACCAGCGGCGAACGGGTCCACGGGTTGTCCAGCCCAAGTGCCAGCGACGACAGGATCTGCCCGCCCATGTGGCACGGCCCCACGCCGCTGCCGGAATAGCCAAAGCCGTAGAACACATTGCCCTGCCCGTCCAGCTTGCCGAAAAACGGCAGGCCGGTTACCGAGCGGTCCGACGGCCCGTTCCAGCTGGCCGCAAGCGGAACCTCGGCCAGCGCCGGGAAAAAACCGCCCAGGCTTTCGCGCAGCAGTGCCCGGTATGGCGACGGCTGGTCGAATACCGGCAACATGCGCCCGCCGTAGGCAAAGGTATTGCCGCCCTTGCCGAGCATCAACCGGCCATCGGAGGTGTTGTGGTAGTAATGCACGAAGATGCGCGAGTCGAGCACGCTGATGCCGCTGTCCAGGCCGATCTGGCGCAGCAGGTCGGGGCAAGGCTCGGTGATCACCATGTCGCTGGACACAATCGCCACGCTGCGCTCGAACTGCGCAAAGGCGCGCGCCATCCAGGCGTTAAGGCCCAGCACCACGCGGTCGGCGCGCACGGTACCGCAGGCGGTGCGCACCTGCACCGGGGCGCCATGCTCCAGGCCGGTCATGGCGGTGCCTTCGAAAATTCGTACCCCGCGCTGCAAGGCCACCCGGCGCAGGCCACGTACCAGCTTGCCCGGCTGCACGGTGGCCGCGGCCGGCGAGAACCAGCCCTCCAGGTGCCGCGCCGAACCGGCCAGGCGCTGCACCTGGTCCAGCGGCAGGCGGCTGAACGAATTGATCCCCTTGCGCTCCAGCGCGGCCACCACCGCATCGGTAGCACCGACCTGGGCCGCGTTGGTGGCGGTGTACAGCGTGCCGTCCAGGCGGTAGTCGCAGTCGATGCCATTGGCTGCACAGAACGCACCGATTTCACCGATGCTGCGCTCCGACTCACGCACCAGGCGCACTGCCTCGGCCACGCCGAACAGGCGCTCCAGAGTGAAGTACTTGGCCGACCAGGACAACGCGCAGCCACCGTTGCGCCCGCTGGCACCGGCACCGCAGATATCGGCCTCGATCAGCACGATGTCCAGGGCCGGCTGCGCCTCCTTGAGCATCAGCGCAGTCCAAAGGCCGGTGTAGCCGCCACCGACGATGCACACATCGCAACGGGCATCGCCAGGCAATGGCGGGCACACCGCCTCTTGTGCCGAATCCAGGGCCTGTTGCAGCCAGAAGGGTCTCATTCGCTCGCTTTCCTTTCAGGTACGCAATGGCTTGATTGCCATGCTGGTGTTCGGTGCCAGGTCGGCGCTCTGTGCGGCGCTGGCTGGGCGGCTGTTCCAGTGCGGCAGCAGTACCAGCGCCGAGAGCAGTGCACAGCCGGCGAACACGATGAACACCGTGACGCCGTCGAAGTAACCCGGTAGCAGCCCGCCCAGCACCGCCCCCACCGAACCACAACCGTTGACGAAGCCTGCCGCGGTGGCGCCGGCCTTGGCGGTGCCGAAGTCGATGGCCGCAGCGCCACTGATCATCGAGTCCGGCCCGTACAGGGTCAGGCCCATGACGAACAGCAGGGCCACCACCAGCACCACGCTGCCGGTGTGCATGGCCGCCATGAACGCCGCCAGGGTCGCGGTCAGCAGGACCAGGCTGATCACGCAGGCCGGCATGCGCCGGGCACTGAACAGTTTGTCCGATGCCAGGCCGATCAGGATCGGCCCGAGCAGCCCGGCCAGTTCGAACGCCGTGGGGATGATCGCTGCGCCCACCTTGCCCACCGAGGGCATCTGCTCGAAGACGATCACCGGCCCCCACAACAGGATGGCGTAGCGCGCCGGTTTCAGCAGGAAGTAGGCAAGCCCCAAGGTCAGCACCGTGCGGTTGCGCAAGATTTCCTTCAATGGCGCCCACAGGCTGCACAGGTTGCCGCCCGGGGCCATGCTCTGCGGTTCGGGTTCGACCGCCGGCAGGCCGACGTCTTCAGGCTTGTTGCGCTGCAGGAAGAAGAACAGCACGGCCACCAGCGCTACCACTGCGGCGCTGGAGAAAAACGCCGCGTGCCAGCTGCCGACCAGGGTGTAGGCCCACCAACCGGCAAACGGTGAGGCCACCAGGCCGCCGAAGGCATAGCAGGAACTCCACAAGCCCAACACCCGCCCGCGCTGCACGGCGGGGAAGAAACTGCCGATGTTCTTGCACAACCCCGCCCACCCGGTGGATTGCGCAAGGCCCTGCACCAGCATGCAGGTGGCGAAGATCGGGAAGGTGGCGTAGCTGCCCATCACCACGGCGGCGCCGGCGGAAATCAGCAGGCCACCGAGCACCACCACGCGCGGGCCGAAGCGGTCGGCAAGCATGCCCCAAGTGAACTGGCCCACGGCATAGGCCGCCAGGTAGATCGCGTCAAGGTTGGCCATGGCGGCCTTGTCGAGCAGGAAACCCGGGTCTTCGGCGATGCCCAGCTTGGCCACCGAGAAGGCCTTGCGGGTGAAGTAGAAGGCGGCGTAGGCCAGCCAGGTGATGGTGAAGATCTGGATGCGCCAGCGTTTCAACGTGGCTAGTGACTGGTTCATTTAAGTCTGACCTCTTGCTCAAGTGTGCCGGCAGAATGTGAAGAAACGCCTGTCTTGTTGTTGTGTTACGCACAGCGATGACGAGGCTGTCATCGGGTCAGATGGCGCCGTGTGGGAGCCATGGCCCTGGCGGCACTTGTGGTGCCTGCGTCGGGCTGAAAGGTATGGAAACAGCTGCTGACTGATAAATAAAATCGATTTATCGTATTACACACATAAGCCTGGCTTTTTACTGAGGTGGCCATGTCGGTTTCCCACGCACAACTCAAGGCCTTCCACGCCGTAGCCGTGCACGGCAGCTTTACCCGTGCGGCAGAAAAGCTGTTTCTCACCCAGCCGGCAGTATCCGACCAGGTGCGCAAGCTGGAGGAACGCTTTGGCGTGCTGCTGTTTCACCGCAACAAGCGCTCGGTGCAGCTCACCGACCTGGGTGAGCGCCTGCTGGGCATCAGCCAGCGCCTGTTCGCCTGCGAGGCCGAGGCTCATGAGCTGCTGCAGGACTCGCGCGCCTTGCACACCGGCAGCCTGGTGCTGGCGGTGGATGCGCCGGTGCATGTGCTGCCGCAGATCGCCCGCTTCTGCCAGCGCTACCCAGGCATCCAGGTGAAGGTCGAAACCGGCAACACCGATGAATCGCTGGCCCGGCTGTTCAGTTACCAGGCCGACCTGGCCCTGCTGGGCCGGGATGTTGACGACGAGCGCCTGCATTGCCTGCCGCTGCGCCGCGACCCGATGGTGGCGTTCGTCTCGCACAACCACCCGTGGGCCAGCCGTGGCTCAATCAGCCTGGCAGACCTGGACGACATGCCGCTGGTACTGCGCGAACCCGGCTCGGTGACGCGGCAGACGCTGGAACAGGAAATGCAACGGGCCGGGTTGCGGATTCGCCCGGCGATCCAGGTTGAAGGCCGGGAAGCTGCACGTGAAGCCGTGGTGGTGGGGATTGGTGTGGGGGTGGTGTCGGCGGCCGAGTTTGGTGCGGATGCCCGCGTGTGTGCGTTGCCGATTGTCGATTGCCAGCGGTACCTGACCGAGACCTTGGTGTGCCTGCGTGAACAGCGCACGCGGCGGGTGGTGGCGACCTTCCTGCAAATGGTCGAGGAAGCGCTGTGAGGCCAGCACAGGCAATGACTATGCTGGGATAACCCCGTCTCCGGCACTCAGCCCATGCTCTTCCGTCTCGCCGCCGACACCTTGGTGCTGCTGCACCTGGCCTTCATCCTGCTGGTGCTGTTCGGCGGCCTGCTGGTGCTGCGCTGGCGAGCTGCCCTGCTGCTGCATTTGCCAGCCCTGGGCTGGGGCCTGGCGGTGGAATACCTGCACCTGGGTTGCCCGCTGACTGCCTGGGAAAACCACATGCGCAACGCGGCCGGTGAGGCGGGCTACCAGGGCGGCTTCATCGACCACTACCTCTGGCCGCTGATCTACCCCGCCGGGCTGACCCCCTCTGTGCAGCTGGTGCTGGGCAGTGTCGTGCTGCTGCTCAACCTCGCCATCTACGGCTACGTGGCCTGGCGCTGGCGCCGCCCTAGCGGGTAGCAACCACGAACAAGCGCGGGAACGGCAGCAGCACCTTGCCATCGGTGGCGGGCGGGTAGTCGCGCTGCATGGCCTGCAGGTACATCTGCAGGAAGTCAGCCTGCTCCTGCGCGTCGAGCCTGGCCAGATACGGCCGCAGCGCCGAACCCTTGAACCACTCCACTACCGCTTCGGCGCCGCCCATCAGCGGGTGGTGGTAGGTGGTGCGCCACACATCCACGCGCGCGCACAACGGGCTGAGCAGGTCATAGTAGAACGCCGCGTTGTGTCGCGGCGGCAGCTGGAAATCGGCGAATTTGGCTGCCCACGGGCCTTGGCTGGCGATCTCGCGCAATTGCCGGTGGGCCGGCTCGTCAAGGTTGTCGGGGGTCTGCACCGCCAGGCTGGCGCCTTCGCTCAGCTGCCGCACCAGGTGCGGGTACAGTGAGGCATGGTCTGGGAGCCATTGCAGCGAAGCATTGGCCAGGATCAGGTCCTGCGGCTCGGCGGCGGACCAGCCGGCGATGTCGGCAACCAGCGTGCGCACCCGGGGGATGCACAGCCGCTTGCGCTCCCGGGCCTTGTCGATCATGTCCGGGTCGCTGTCCAGCGCGGTCACCTGGGCGTCCGGGTAACGTTGCAGCAGCACCTCGGTGGAGTTGCCAGGGCCGCACCCCAGGTCGGTGGCGTGGCGTACCGGGCGTGGCGGCACGGCGCCGAGCAGGTCGCGCACGGCGCGGGTGCGCTCGTCTTCGAACAGGGAATACTGGTTGGCAGACCAGGCCATGGGCAACTCCTTCTGGCGAGTGATGGGGGCAGCATATTGCGATCTGCGGGCGAGCGGAACTGGCTGGCCCGCTTCCAGGTCATTCCTTGCATGCGCATGAAGACTTATCTGGCCCTTGCCATCCTGGCCCTGATTGCCACCGCCGCCCTGCTCGGCTTGCCCTGGATGAACCAGCGCTTTCACATGCCAGCGGAAAAACACCCTGCCCAACAACGCGAAACGGCCGGGTCCCCAAGGGAGCCGGCCGTTTCGCGAAGCGAATGACGCTTAGTGCTGCTTGCCAGAACGGATCTGATGCACCACGCCCATCACCACCACGATCGCCGCAGCGATGCCGGTGGAAATGACCAGGATCTGGTAGTCAGGCATGAAGGCCATGGTCACCAGGGCGGCGACGATGAAGGCGATCACCAGGTAGGTCAGCCACGGGAACAGCCACATCTTCAGGCGTACTTCCTTGCCTTCGGCGATCAGCTTGCGGCGCATGCGCAGCTGCGAGAAGGCGATCACCAGGTACACCAGCAGGGCGATCATGCCGGTGGTGTTCATCAGGGTTTCCAGTACATCCTTCGGGCGCAGGGTCTCGCTGAAGTTGATCAGCGCGCAGACGATGGCCACCGCGCACGAACCCATGATCGCGTACACCGGTACACCGGTACCGGCGCGGGTGATCTTGAAGAACGAGGGTGCGTCGCCACGCTGGGCCAGCGAGAACAGCATGCGCGAAGCGGTGTAGTGGCCCGAGATCAGACAGCTGCTCACCGAGGTCAGCACGACGAAGTTCATCAGCAGCTCGGCATACGGCACGCCCAGCAGTTCCAGGGTACGACGATAGGCGCCATAACCGGAAACACCCAGCTGCGGGTCGTTCCACGGTACCAGGCAGACGATCAGGAAGATCGAGCCGACATAGAACAGGCACACACGCCAGACCACCGAGTTGGTCGCCTTGACGATCTGCGTGGCCGGGTCCTTGGCTTCGGCTGCGGCGATGGTGACAATTTCCGCGCCGAGGAAGGCGAACATCACCCCGAGCAAGGCACCGATCACGGTGGTGATGCCATTGGGCATGAAGCCTTCGGCAGTGAGGTGGCTGATGCCGCGTACTTCACCGAACTGCCAGATGTTCAGCACTGCCGCGGTACACACGATCAGGAAGCAGACGATCGCGATCACCTTGATCAGGGCGAACCAGAACTCGAACTCACCGTAGTGCTTGACGTTGAAGAAGTTGACGGTGATCAGCAACAGGGTCGTGGCCAGCACGAACACGTTGACGCTGACATCGGGGAAGAAACCATGCAGGATCTTGCCCGCCACATAGGCTTCCCAGGCCATGAGGATGACCCAGTACCACCAGTACAGCCAGCCGATGGTGAAACCGGCCCAACGGCCGATGGCGCGGTCGGCGTAGGTGGAAAACGAACCGGTGTCCGGCGAGGACGTCGCCATTTCACCCAGCATGCGCATGATCAGTACCACCAGGATGCCACCTGCCAGGTAGGCCAGGACAGCGGCTGGGCCGGCGCTGTGGATCACGCTGCCGGAGCCGACGAACAAGGCGCCGCCGATAACCCCGGCGATCGACATCATCGTCAGGTGGCGCGACTTGAGCGAGGCACTGAGTTTGCTCTCGTGCCCGCTTTTCGCGGTGGTGGTTGTAGATGTTGCGTCCATCAGTTGTGTACCCCGTGCTTCTTTTTATCCAAGGAAAACTGTGAAACCCCGATGGCTGGCGGTCTCACCTGTACATCAGTGCTAATGCGGGCAGGATGGTGTGTAACGAACACACGCAGGCCTTCCATGGCGGCCTGCTGACGCGCCCCAGGGCTGACGCCTGGGGCGAACTGAACATGCTTTATGTGGCGATATCTGACACCTAATGTAAAAATGTCCGACGCAGAGAACCATGCACAGTGGCATGAAACTCGCACTGCACTGTATAGGTCGCTGATGCAATACACCGCTTAAGCGCCTGGCGTTACACACCCCTGAAGGCCCCGAATGCTGCAATTACATCCAGACTCCTCGACGCCGCTGGTCAACCAGATCATCGACGGGCTGCGCGAGTTGATCGACAACCAGACCCTCAAGCCAGGCGCCAAGGTCCCGTCCATTCGCGCCTTTGCCGCGACCTACTCGGTCAGTACCTTCACCGTGGTCGAGGCCTACGACCGCCTGGTCGCCCAGGGCCTGCTGGTGAGCCGGGGCAATGCAGGGTTCTTCGTCAACCGCGCGGCGGGTGAGCTGCTGGACCCGCACAATGCCGAAGCCGACACCAGTCGACCAACGTTCAACTCCGAGTGGTACCTGCAGCAGATCTTCGAAATCCGCCAGTTGCCATTCAAGCCGGGGTGCGGCTGGCTGCCCAACGACTGGATGTACGAAGACGGCCTGCGCCGCGGCCTGCGCCAGGTGGCCGGCAGCCCGCTGGAGCTGTCGGGCTATGGCGACCCCATGGGCCTGCCGGAACTGCGTGCGCTGACGGCGCAGAACCTGCAGCAGGAACTGTCGATTGTCGCCAACCCGGCGCAGCTGATGCTCACCCACGGCGCCAGCCAGGCCCTGGACCTGGCAGCGCGCACGCTGGTGCGCCCGGGCGATGTGGTGCTGGTGGACGACCCAGGCTACCCCAACCTGATGAGCATCCTGCGCACCCAGGGCGCGACCCTGGTCGGCGTGCCACGCACCCCGGCCGGCTACGACCTGAACCAGCTGGAGCTGCTGCTCACCCACCATCGCCCGACCGCCTTCTTCACCCAGCCGCACCTGCACAGCCCGACCTGCTCGCGCACCCCGCTGCCGCAACTGCACCGCCTGCTGCAACTGGCCAGCCAGCATGGCTTCCGCCTGGTGGAAAACAACCTGTACGCTGACATGATCGCCGAACCGCAGCCGTGCCTGGCCAGCCTCGATCACCTGCAGCAGGTGGTGTACGTGGGCAGCTACTCGAAGAGCATTTCGCCGAATGTGCGGGTCGGCTACCTGCTGGCCAACCCCGAACTGATGCAGAAACTGCTGCACCTGAAGATGCGCTCGGGCCTGACCACCTCGCAGGTGATGGAGCGCGTGGTGTATGCCGCGATCATCGACGGGCGCTGGCGCAAGCACCTCAAGCGCCTGCGCCAGCGCCTGGCCGAGGCGCACCAGGAAGTCGGCCGGCACCTGCACCGGCTGGGCTTCGAGTTGTTCATCGAGTCGGACGAGGGCATGTACATCTGGACCCGTCACCCGGCGATTCCGGACAGTGCGGCGTTGCTGGATGACGCGCTGGAGAAAGGCATCATGCTCGGCCCTGGGCAGCTGTTCATGGTGGATGCCAAGGCGACCGGGTGGATGCGCTTCAACGTGGCGTTCAGTACGGAGCCGGCGATGTGGGAGTTGCTGGAGCAGGTGTTGGTGAAGCATGTGCGCCGGGGTGGGATTTAGGGATTGTGGTGCGGCCGGGGTTCGCCTTGGCATTTTTGGCGCCTGTGAGATCGAGCGCCGCCCGCGCGGCGCATCGCGGATAAATCCGCTCCATCCCTGCGCCAGGGCTGGCAACTACGGCGTTACAGTGCTCCGGCAAGCACCAATGAATCATAGGCGAAGCGCACCCGCAGCGTGCCGCGTTTGGGTGATGGCTCTGCCCCGTAAACAGGTTGCCGTTGAGCAAGGCGAGAGATGAAGTAGCGTTGACCGAACGGTGCAAGGCGCGCGAAAACTTGGATCCCATCCTGTGAAAAGGTATGCTGGCAATAGCCAAAAGCCACTATTCAGGCCATGTTGCAAGCCTGCTTTCAAGGATGAACCTCTTGCCCAGCCACCCTACCCGCCACACCATCGCCCGCCAGTGGCAACTGCTCAAGCTGCTACCCGGCCGTCACCCAGGGATGAGTTCCACCCAGCTGCAGGCCGCCTTGAAAACCGTGGGCTATAGCACCAGCAAACGCACCGTCGAGCGCGACCTGGTCGAGCTCGCGGCGCTGTTCCCGCTGCGCTGCAACAGCAAAGGCATGCCGTACGGCTGGTACTGGCAACCCGGCCTGAGCCTGGGCGAAGCACAGCAACTGCAACCTGACGTGCTGGCACCGCCGGCACCGATCCAACTGCATGCCTGGGTCGACGACGGGCTGGCCCGGCGCCTGCAAACGCAGCCACTGGCCCCAGACATGCAACTGACCGCGCACGCGGACGGCGGCGCGACGCTGGTGGCCACGGTCGACGACAACCGTGCGCTGATGGGCTGGCTGTTGTCCCAGGCAGGCTCGATCCGCGTCCAGGCACCGCAGCCCCTGCGCCTGGCCCTGCTCGAGCAGTTGCGGCAAAGCCTGGCGCTGCACGATGGCGGTGATTGAGCGGCACGCAACCGCCATCAGCCCGCCGTCAGCGTCTAGAGAGGCTGCGCCTGGCGCAGGTTTCGACGCGCCAGGCAGGCATACGCCAAGCCCAGCACACTGAAGGCCAGGACGCCCAGCAGCACCATCAGCTCGCGGCTGTAACGCGCCACCCAGGCCGGGAAGCCGATGACTTCGCGGTAGACCTGCACGTCAGCCTCGCCGTCGGCGTGGCTGATGCTGATCCCGCCCTGGCGGATCTGCGTGTAGTCCGCATCGAAATACACCCATACCTTGCACGCGCCACCGGGCTCTATGCCCGGGATGTCCACCTGGGCAGTAACGGCCTCGACGATGGTGTCGTTGCCAGCTGCGTCGCGTACCTGCACCAGGCCCTTCGCCGGCAGGCGGATTTTCACCTGGCGCACCGGCGCGTCACCACGATTGCGCAGTTCGATGAGCAAGCCGGTACGGTGGTCGACCAACCCGGCCTCGAATGGTTTGGCGAACAGCTGGGTATAGGGTGCCTGGGCCATTTCGACCAACCGCTCGACCTGGTCGTGGCTCAGCGCGCCTTGGCTGATGGTGTTGATACGCCCCTGCAACTGCTCGTACTTGAGCTGCTCGCTGGCCTTGCTGATACGCTCGCTGAACTGGCTGGGATAGGTGAGGTAGGCGTAGGTCAGCGCCGCCTCCAGGCGCGGGCTGCCTCTGAGCAACCCATAAGCGGCCAACAGGACCATCAGGCCGACCAGCACGGCTACGAGGAGTTTCCCCACCTTGTCCCAGCTCAATGCGTACTTCCTTCTGTGTGATAGCGACGCTGCAAACCGACCAAGGGTGCCAAGTTCGCGCCCCCCAGGCAAGCCTGAGCCGGTCGCTTGCGCCTGCCGCTTGACCAGGCCACGGCAGTGGCGGACCATCAACCTCCCCCCACACAAGGACGAACAGCATGTTGCGGATACTGGGCAGAGCCTCTTCGATCAATGTACGAAAAGTGCTGTGGGCTTGCGCCGAGTTCGAGGTCGCGTACGAGCGCGAAGACTGGGGCGCCGGCTTCCAGCCCACGGACAGCGCCGAATTCCTCGCGCTGAACCCCAACGCCATGGTCCCGGTGATCCAGGATGGCGACTTCACCCTATGGGAATCCAACAGCATCATCCGCTACCTGGCCACACGTTACGGTGCCACTGCGTTCTACCCCAGCGAGGCGCAGGCCCGAGCCAGGATCGACCAGTGGATCGACTGGCAGGCCTCGGACCTCAACCGATCCTGGAGCTACGCGTTCATGTCGCTGGTCAGGCACTCGCCGGCCCACCAGGACCCGCAGGCCCTCGCTGCCGGTTGCGCGGACTGGGCGCGCTACATGCGCATCCTCGAGGGCCAGCTGGCCAGCACCGGTGCCTATGTGGCCGGCAGCCAGTTCACCCTGGCCGACATCCCCATCGGCCTGTCGGTGAACCGCTGGTTCGAAACGCCACTGGAGCACCCGCACCTGCCGGCCGTGCGCGATTACTACGAGCGCCTGAGCGAACGCCCGGCCTATCACCTGCATGGCCGCAACGGTACGCCGTGACAAACACCAATTGATACCCGCGAAGGGCCGCAAAGCGGCCCCGACGCCTCACGCAGTTGCCCGCCCCGCCAGCGCCTGCACCCGCCCACGCCACGCAAACATCAGCACCATCAACAACCCGAGCACTGCCGTCGCGGCCCCCGCCAGGGCAATCGCCGGATAACCCAGCCCGGCATTGATGACTGCCCCGCCCAGCGCCGCGCCGATCGCATTGCCCAGGTTGAACGCCCCAATATTCACCGCCGAGGCCAGGTTGGGCGCATCCTTGGCCGCTTCCATCACGCGCATCTGCAGCGGTGGCACCAGGGCGAAGCTGGCAGCGCCCCACACCAGGATCGCCAATGCCGTCGGCAGCGACCAGCCCAGCACCAGCGGAAACACCAGCAGTACGGCGATCAGGGTGGCCAGTGACACGATCAAGGTACGGTCGACCGACCGGTCCGCCGCCTTGCCGCCCCACACGTTGCCCAAGGTCAGGCCGACGCCGAACAGCACCAGCATGGCTGTCACGAACGTGGTGGATGCGGCCGCCTCACGCTGCAGGATCGGCGCGATGTAGGTGAACACCGTGAACATCGCACTGGAACCCACCACGGTCAGCAGCAACGCCGCCAGCACCGGCCCGCGCCCGAGTACGCGAAGCTCGGCCATGGCCCCGTCACCCTTGGGCGACGGCACGTTGGGCAGCGCGTACCAGAGGCTGCTCATGGCAACCAGGCCGAGCCCGGCGATGCCCCAGAATGCCGTACGCCAACCGAGCAGTTCACCGAACCAGGTCGCCAGCGGCACGCCACCGATGGTGGCCAGGGTCAGGCCCATGAACATCGCCGCCACCGCCCCGGCGCGCTTGTCGGGCGGCACCACGCTGGCTGCGACGATCGAGCCGATGCCGAAGAAGGCACCGTGGTTGAGCGAGGTAACCACGCGCGCGACCAGCAGGCTGGCGTAGTCATCGGCCAGGGCTGACAGCAGGTTGCCGAGGGTGAAGATCGCCATCAGCCCGATCAGCAGGTAACGCCGCGGGACTTTTACCGTTGCCAGGGTCATCAGCGGTGCGCCGATCAGCACCCCGATGGCATAGGCACTGACCAGCAACCCCGCCGCCGGGATCGAGACGCCAAGGTCGGTGGCGATACTGGGCAACATGCCCATGGGGGCGAACTCGGTGACGCCAATGCCGAAGGCACCGATGGCGAGCGCGACAAGAGGTGGATTGATACGCATGGCAAACTCCTTATCTGTGCCGCAAATGCTACGATCCAGCATCAGGCTGCACTAGACTGCATTTTTGCGAACCACCTTTGCTGACGAGGCACAAATGGATTTCAGCGGACGATCCGGAGAGATGGCAATATTCGCCAAGGTGGCGCAAGCGGGCAGCCTGTCCGCCGCAGCGCGGGCGCTGGGCCTGACGCCTTCGGCGGTCAGCCGCATCCTGGCCCGTACCGAACAGCGTCTGGGCACCCGCCTGCTGCTGCGCACCACCCGGGCGATCACCCTTACCCCTGAAGGCGAGGCGTACCTGCGCGGCGCGCGGCGGGTGCTGGCTGACCTCGACGAAGTGGAACAAGCCATTACCGACCAGGGCGTGCCACGCGGGCGTTTGCGGGTCAGCGCAGCGCTGGGCCATGGTCGGCTGACCGTGGTGCCGCTGCTGGCGGCGTTCAGCGCGCGCTACCCACAGGTGCTGGTCGACCTTACCCTCAGCGACGAAATAGCCGATATTCCCGGCGGCCAGGCCGATGTGGCGCTACGCTTCGGCCCGCTGCCGGACAGCTCGTTGAGCGCCCGCGTCATTGGCGAAACCGGCCAGGTCATCGTCGCCGCTCCCGACTACCTGCAGCGCTGTGGCACGCCCCTGGTGCCGGAGGACCTGGCCCGGCACAACTGCCTGCGCTTCAACTTCCGCCGTGCCGCGCCGGACTGGCCGTTCCACCGCGACGGGCAGGTCTTTGCGCTGAAAGTCAGCGGCAACATCGAATGCAGCAGTGGCGAAGCCCTGGCGCAACTGGCCACGCGCGGCGCCGGGGTGGCCCGCATCGGTACCTTCACCGTCGCCGATGACCTCGCCAGCGGGCGCCTGGTACCGTTGCTGGAGGCCTACAACCCGGGGGATCGCGAGCCGATCCATGCGGTGTTCGTCGGCGGCCCGGCGATGCCGGCGCGGGTGCGAGTGTTCGTCGATTTCCTCGTCGAGCAGCTCCAGGGGGCTGGGCCTGCCGACATGACCCGGGCTGGAGAAAACCACATCACGCGCCCCCGGTAGCCGTTTGTTGGGTTATCTTCGGCCGATCACACTACCGCCAGGGCCAGACCACCATGCGCATTGTCATCCCCGACGACTACCAGGACGTGGTTCGCACGCTCGATTGCTTCAGCACGCTGAGCGGGCATGATGTGCGCATCCTGCATGAAGGCGAACCGGCCACACTGGAGCAACGCGCGGCCCGTCTCGCCAACGCCGAGGCGCTGGTGCTCACCCGCGAACGCACGCGCATCGATGCTGCCTTGCTCGAGCGCCTGCCGCAGCTCAGGCTGATCAGCCAGACCGGCAAGGTTTCCAGCCACCTCGACCTGGCCGCCTGCACCGCGCGCGGTATCGCCGTGACCGAGGGGCGCGGCTCGCCGGTGGCGCCAGCCGAACTGGCCTGGGCGCTGATCCTGAATGCCCGCCGGCAGCTGATACCGGCCATCGATGCCTTTCGCCAGGGCCACTGGCAGGTCAACCTTGGCCAGGCACTGGCCGGCCAGCTGCTGGGCATCTGGGGCTACGGCAAGATCGGCCAGCGCCTGGCGCGGTATGCCCAGGCCTTCGACATGCCCGTCGTGGTGTGGGGCAGCGACAGCAGCCGCGCCGCAGCCCAAGCCGATGGCCACCGCGCCGCAGCTTCGCGCGAAGCGTTTTTTGCCGAGGCGGATATCCTCAGCCTGAACCTGCGCCTGTCTGAACAGACGCGTCACCGCGTCACCTTCGACGACCTGGCCCTGATGAAGCCTGACGCGCTGCTGGTGAATGTCAGCCGCGCCGAGCTGATTGCCCCCGGTGCATTGCTGCAGGCACTGGATGCGGGGCGCCCGGGGCAGGCGGCAATCGACGTGTACGAGCACGAGCCGGTGCTGGACCCTGCCCACCCGCTGCTGCGCCACCCACGGGTGCTGTGCACGCCGCATCTGGGCTATGTGGAGAAGAGCGGGTATGAACTGTACTTTGGCGACGCCTTCGACAATGTCCTGGCGTTTTTCGCGGGCACGCCGAAGCACGTAGTCAACCCGGAGGTGTTGAGCCAGCGGCGCTGACTCGGCACTGCACGGGTACACTTGCCTTCAGCACAGGCCCAGGAGTTGCCACATGCCCTACCCCATCGAACAGAAGCTGGTCATCGGCGTAGCTTCGAGTGCGCTGTTCGACCTCACCGTCTCGGACGCCATCTACCAGACCGAAGGTGTCGAAGCCTACCGCCAGCACCAGCAGCAGAACCTGGACGAACCCTTCCCCAAGGGCGTGGCATTCCCGTTCATCCGGCGCTTCCTGAGTATCAACCAGGCTTTCCCCGAGCAGTTGCCGGTGGAAGTGGTGTTGCTGTCGCGCAACTCGCCGGAAACCGGCCTGCGGGTGTTTCGCTCGATCGACCATTACCAGCTGGATATCACCCGCGCGGCGTTCATGTCCGGTCGCTCGCCTTACGAGTACATCCCGGCGTTCAATGCCTCACTGTTTCTCAGCGCCAACGAGGAGGACGTGCAGAAGGCCATCGACGCCAATTACCCGGCCGGACGGGTGCTGCCGACGCGTATCTACGATGACGAGATCGACACCGAGTTGCGGGTGGCTTTCGACTTCGACGGCGTGATCGCCGACGACGAAGCGGAGAGCGTGTACAAGCGCGACAACAGCCTGGACGATTTCCAGAAGCATGAGCGCATGCACATGGCCACCCCGCACACGCCGGGGCCATTGGCAGACCTGTACCGCAAGCTGTCGCTGATCCGCATGCTGGAAGACCAGAAACTTGTCGAAGACCCGACGTACAGACGGATCCTGCGGATCGCGATCGTCACTGCACGCAACGCACCAGCACATGAGCGGGTAGTGACGACACTGAAGAACTGGGGCGTGTCGCCGGATGAATGCTTCTTCCTCGGCGGGATGGAAAAACCCAGGGTATTGTCGATCCTCAAGCCGCATGTGTTCTTCGATGACCAGCGTAGCCATCTGCACTCGTCGGCCGGCAACTTGCCGATGGTGCATGTGCCGTTCGGTGTGGCGAACAAGGTACTGACGCCGGTCTCACCGCTGGAAGGTGTCGCATGAACCTCATTCCCGGGCTGCCGGGCCAGGCCAATGCATTGGTCTGCGGTGCCAGCGAGGGCATAGGCCTGGCGCTGTGCGCGGCCTTGCTGGCGCGCGACGATGTGCGCCAGGTCTGGGCCGTGTCGCGCCAGGCCAGCAGCAACGATGCGTTGCTGGGCCTGGCCAGGCAGCACGCTGGGCGGCTGTCGCTGGTGGATTGCGACGCCCGCGACGAGCAGGCACTCGCGGCCCTGGCACGCCAGGTGGGCCACGGCTGCGAGCACCTGCACCTGGTGGTCAGTACGCTGGGCATTCTCCATCAGGAAGGCAGCAAGGCGGAAAAGTCGCTGGCGCAACTGGACCTGGCCGGCCTGCAGGCCAGCTTCGCCACCAATGCGTTCGCGCCGGTGCTGTTGCTCAAGCACCTGCTGCCACTGCTGCGCCGGCAACCGGCCACGTTCGCGGCACTTTCGGCCCGGGTCGGCTCGATCAGCGACAACCGCCTGGGCGGCTGGTACAGCTACCGTGCCAGCAAGGCGGCACTGAACCAGCTGCTGCACACGGCCAGCATCGAGCTGAAACGGCTGAACCCGGCCGCTACCGTACTGGCCCTGCACCCGGGCACCACCGATACGCGGCTGTCGCGGCCGTTTCAAGGCAACGTGCCGGAGGGCAAACTGTTTGCCCCGGCGTTTGCCGCTCAGTGCCTGATCGAGCTGCTGGGGCGGCTTGGGCCGGCCGAGAGTGGCAGCTTCTGGGGCTGGGATGGCCAGCGTATCGCGTGGTGAGCGAGGGCAGCCGCTGGCGCCACCGCCAACGCCAGTGAACCTTTGTGGCAAGCGCGGCTCAGTTGTGCAAAGCGCGCTTGCCGCACCGACAAAGGATTGCCATGGAACATGCCCCTTCCACCACACTGCCCCGGGTGCGCGTCGAGCGTGAGCTGAGCCTGCGGGCGGTGCTCACCGGCATCGCGCTGGGCATCCTGCTCACGCCCTCGAATGTGTACGCGGGCCTGAGGATCGGCTGGTCGTTCAACATGTCGATCATCGCCTTGCTGGTCGGCTTCGCCGTGTGGCAGAGCCTGCCGGGGCGCAGCAGGGGCCGGCCGGCGTGGACGCTGCACGAAAGCAACATCAACCAGACCGTGGCCTCGGCCGCCGCGTCCATCGTGTCCGGCGGGCTGGTGGCGCCAATCCCTGCGTATACCCTGCTCACCGGTCAGCAGTTGGCCCCGCTAGCGCTGATGGCCTGGGTGTTCGCCGTGAGTTTCCTGGGCATCTGGATCGCCTGGTACCTGCGCCCCGCCTTGCTCAATGACCATGGCCTGAAATTCCCCGAGGGCATGGCCACCCTGGAGACACTGCAACAGATCTACCAGCAAGGCCACGAAGCCATGCTGCGGATCAAGGTGCTGTGCAGCGCCGCGTTGTTGTCGGGGCTGGTGAAGTGGATTGACGGCTTCGTCTGGGCGGTACCGCGCTGGGCCCCCACCCCAGTGCTCGAGCGCCTGACCTTCACCCTCGACCCGTCGCTGATGCTGGTCGGTTTCGGCGGCATCATCGGCCTCCGCGTGGGCCTGACGTTGCTGCTCGGTGCCGCCCTGGCCTGGGGCGGGCTGGCGCCGTGGCTCATCGAACATGCACTGGTGGTGCTGGCGCCGAATGCCAGCGGCCCACAGTTCGCAGCGCTGGTGGAATGGCTGCTGTGGCCAGGGGTCAGCCTGATGGTATGCGCGACCCTGACTTCACTGTCGGTTCGCCTGTTGCAAATGCCCCGGCAAAGGCCCGCCGACGGGCTGACTCGGGCATCTCGCACGCAAACGGGGTTTTCCCTGCCGCCGGCTGCGGGGCTGCTGTTGTCGATTGGCCTGGTGGTAGCGCTACAGGTGGTGCTGTTCGACATCGACGGGTGGATGGCGCTGTTGAGCATTCCCCTGGCGGTGTGCCTTGCCGTGGTCGCCGCGCGCGTGGTGGGTGCCACCGGCATTGCGCCGATCGGCGCCATCGGCAAGCTGTCGCAGCTCGGCTTCGGCCTGGTCGCCCCGGGCCAGGTGGCGATCAACCTGATGAGCGCCAACACGGCCGGCGGCGCGGCCGGGCAATCCACCGACCTGATGAACGACTTCAAGGTTGGCCAGGCGATCGGCGCAACACCGCATCGGCAACTGATTGCGCAGTGCCTCGGCATCTTCATCGGCAGCGTGGTGGCCGTACTGGTGTATCGCATGTTGATTCCCGATCCGCAGGCACAACTGCTTACCACGCAATGGCCTGCACCCGCCGTGGCGACCTGGAAGGCCGTAGCCCAGACCTTGACGCAGGGGCTGGGGGCGCTGTCGCCGACGCTGCGTTGGGCAATCGTGGCCGGTAGCGCGGCAGGCGTGCTGCTGGGCACCCTCGACAGCTTGCTGCCGCAACGGGCGGCGCGCTGGCTGCCGAGTACCGCCGCACTGGGGCTGGCATTCATTCTGCCGGCGTCGATCAGCATGATGATGGGGCTCGGCGCGGTGCTCACCTGGCTGGTCAGTTGCCGTTGGCCGAGCGTGACAGAGCGGTTTGCGATCACCGCCGCAGCGGGGCTGATTGCCGGGGAAAGCATTACCGGGGTGGGCGCATCGTTCTGGGAACTGGTACAGACGCTTTAACGGTTGGCATGCTGCTGCCCCTCTGCGCCCCCGCTGCGCCCTGCTGGCGTTGCGCTTGAACCTTGCCCGCCCGCTTGCAGGCAAATGCCGGTTAGCGCGCTTGCTGAAACGTTTCTGTAGGGCTATAAAATGGGCACAATTCCAAGAAAGGCATGCTGCTCATGTTTCCCCTCAAACGCTTCGTTGCGCTCAGCGCCCTGTGCGCGACCTCCCACGCCATGGCCTGGGATTACGTCCTGCTCGACACCGACAAGGCCGCCCAGAACTGGCAGATCACCAGCCAGCAACTGGGCGTGAACACCGACAAGCCCTTCAGCATTACCTTGCGCACCTTGCACGGGGGGCGGCAGGAGGGTGTCAGCATCGTCGACATCGACAACGGCACGCTGAAACTGTCGGTCGTGCCGACGCGCGGGATGAACATCCTGCAGGCCTCGGTCGGCACGGTGCGCCTGGGCTGGGACTCGCCGGTCAAGGAAGTGGTCAACCCGTCCTTCATCGAACTCAACGGGCGCAATGGCCTGGGCTGGCTGGAGGGCTTCAACGAGCTGGTCACCCGCTGTGGTTACGAATGGGTCGGCCACCCCGGCATCGACAATGGCGAGTTGCTGACCCTGCACGGCCGCGCCGCCAACATTCCTGCGAACAAAGTCACCCTGCACATCGATGAGAAACCACCGTACGCCATCAGCTTGCGTGGCGAACTGAAAGAACAGGCGTTCAAGAAGGTCGACTTCGCTGTCGCCACCGAAGTGGTTACCGAACCCGGCAGCGTGGTGTTCACCGTCAACGACACGCTGACCAACAACGGCGACTATGCGAAGGAATACCAGGCGCTGTACCACAGCAACTTCAGCACGCCGTTCCTCGAGCAAGGCGCCCGCTTCGCCGCCCCGGTGAAACAGGTGTCGCCGTTCAACGACAAGGCCAAGGGCGACCTGCCCGACTGGCAGACCTACCGTGCGCCGACCCGGGACTATGACGAAACGGTCTACAACGTGGTGCCGTATGCCGATGCCAAGGGCGATACCTTGACCGTGTTGCATAACAAGGCGGGCAACCTGGGCGTCTCGGTCGGTTTCAATACCGCGACACTGCCGGTGTTCTCGCTATGGAAGAACACCGATACCCAAGGCCAGGGCTATGTCACGGGGCTGGAGCCGGGGACGAGTTTTTCCTACAACCGCCGTTACCAGCGGCCACTGAACCTGGTGCCGACCATCGGCCCCAAGGAACATCGGCAGTTTCATATCCGCTACAGCTTGCTGTCGGACAAGGCAGCGGTGGACGCGGCCTTGAAGCAGGTAACCGAGATACAGGGTGGGCGCGAAACCGAGGTGCGGCAGACGCCATTGGTTGACCTGAGTAAGGGTTGATGCCGGTTGGGGGCGGCCAGCGGGCTCGCCCCGCCTACCGGGCACGGTCACTGGGGGCACCGTGCCTGCCGGCGATGACTGCCGGATGCCTGCTCCTGCCAAGTCTGCGGGGTCATGCCTTCGGAGCTGAAGAAGGTCCGGCAGAAATGGGATTGATCGTAAAAGCCGCACATCAGTGCGATGTCCACAAGCAGCATGGTGGACGTCTTCAACAATGCCTTGCTCTTCATCACCCGCTGCTCGCGCAGCCACTGTTGCGGGGACACGCGGGTACTTTGCTTGAACCTGCGCGAGAAGTGGCTGCGTGACAGTGCGCACGCTGCGGCAACTTCGGCTACCGAGATGCCGGTGTCCAGGCGTTCCAGCATGAGTCGTTTGGCGGCTTCTATCTGCCCGGCGCCGAGCAGCGCCGCTGCAGCCGGCACAGTGTCCGGCACGGTGAATTGTTCCATGTACCCACCCATTCCTAACGTCCAGGTAACCGGGTACGAGCGCTTCGTGCTGGCACAAACCGGGCGCTGCTCTTCCCGCAGGAAAACCACGCCCAGGCAGCCGCTGCGCACCCTTGCATGCATTACCAGCCCCGCTGCAGAGGCTGGTGACGACGGCTCAGACAGGTGCCGCCACAGGTGCCAGGGTCGGGCCATGCTGAACACGCTCAGGCGCCTTGTGCACCATGGTGTAGGCGTAGTCGACGCCCATGCCGTAGGCGCCGGAATGTTCTTTCACCAGCGCCATCACCGCGTCGTAGGTGGCCCGGTTCTTCCAGTCACGCTGCCATTCCAGCAGCACCTGTTGCCAGGTCACCGGCACCACGCCCGCCTGGATCATGCGCTGCATGGCGTAGTCGTGGGCTTCCTTGGTGGTGCCACCTGAGGCGTCCGCCACCATGTAGATCTCATAACCGGCGTCGTGCATCGCCGACAGGGCGAAGGTGGTGTTGCACACTTCAGTCCACAGGCCGGAAACGATCACCTTGTTGCGGCCGTTGTGCTTGAGCGCGTCACGCACCTTCTGGTCATCCCAGGAGTTCATCGAGGTGCGCTCCAGCAGCGGAGCGTCCGGGAACACCGCGAGCAGCTCCGGGTAGGTGTGCCCCGAGAAGCTTTCGGTCTCGACCGTGGTGATGGTGGTGGGCACGTCAAAGATCTTCGCCGCCTTGGCCAGGGCCACGGTGTTGTTCTTCAGCGTCTGGCGGTCGATGCTCTGCACGCCGAAAGCCATCTGCGGCTGCTGGTCGATGAAGATCAGCTGGCTGTTGAGGGGAGTCAGAACTTCGGTTTTAGGGTTGCGCATGATTGTTTCCTCTCCGCTGGATGATGGTCAGTCGCACCGTTCGCGGTGCATGCCTCGGCGCCGTCGCCGCTTGAGGTCGAGCACAAGATAGCGAAACCCGTCAGGCATCGGTGGCGCATTTTTGCGCCACTGCAAGCGTATTCATGCGCCACCAGACCGGGCACCGTGCTGCTAGCATTTGCCTCTCGATGCGGGTCAACCCGGCCCGCTGATCTGCAGGGGAATGCACATGCCAGCTTCACAACCGCTCAACAAAGACACCGCTTACTGGGGCGTTTCCTGGGAGGATGCCTATGGCTATCCGCAGGCACGCCGGGTCGGCAACGAAATTTATGTGTCGGGCCAGTTCAACCATGACGAGGACGGCAACCTTATTGCCCCGGCGCCACTCGATGGCGACGGCAAGCCCAGTGACTTCTCGGCGATGGGCGAGCAGATGCGGGTCGCCTACGCCAACATCGCCAAGCTGCTCGCCTTGTATGGCGCAAACATGCAGGATGTGGTCGAGGAGACGCTCTACGTGCTGGACATGAACGCGGCCTTCGCCGTCGTCGGCAAGGTGCGCAAGGCGGCGTACGGCACTGAGCGGCCTCAGTGCGCAAGCAACATCATTGGTGTCTCCAGGCTTGCCCAGCGCCCGCAGTTGATCGAGATCGCCTGCAAAGCCGTGATTGGCGCCGGCGCATCCGGGCGCTAGCTCGCCCGGGCTGGCCTCATCTGGCCGGGAGGTGCCCTTCGACCAAGGGCTTCTGCTCGGCCACGGCGGCGGCACAGAAGGTCATGAACGCTTTGACTCGCCACGACTTGCGGATGTCCTGGTGGGTCAGCAGCCACAGTTCATCCTGCAGCTCTGGCACCACCGGGCCGGCACGGACCAACCCCGGGGTGATGTCGCCCAGCATGCAGGGGAGAAAACCGAACCCGAGCCCTGCCGCGATGGCCGCGCTCGCGGCGGCGACAGAATCGGTGCGGTACACGATGCGCTCGGGGGCGACCCGGCTCTCCACGTAACTCGTCGCCCGCAAACCGCACAGCGCGGCAGCATACGAGACCCAAGGCTGCTCCCCTTCGAAAAGGGCCGCAGCGCCCGCCTGGCCGGCACAGCAGTACGGCGCCCAGGCGATGTTGGCCAGTTTGCGGCCGACCAGGCTGTCGGCAGGTTTGCGCGTCGCCCGGATGGCGATATCCGACTCGTCCCGGGCCAGGCTCAAGGTCTGGTTGCCGACCAGTACTTCCAGGCTGATGCCCTCGTTCAGCGCCTTGAACTCGGCGATGATCGGGGTGAGGAAATACAGCAGCAGCGAGTCGCTGGTGGTGATCCGCAGCTTGCCGAGGGGGCCCTGGCCGGCACGGGAAACACGCCGCGTGACGCTGACGATGTCCAGCTCCACTCGCTCGGCCAGCGCCCGCAGCTCGGCACCTTCGGCCGTCAGCAGGTAGCCCGACTTGCGGTGATCGAACAGGGCGATGCCCAGCGTACGCTCGACCTGGGCAATGCGCCGCGAAACGGTGGACACATTCACCCCGAGCTTCTTGGCCGTAGCAGCACGATTGCCACACTCACTGAGGGTCTTGATGATGCGCAGGTCGTCCCACGACAGCTGGCTGACGGCCTCGCCTGCGTCCCACTTCGCAGGGGTTGCCGTAGCAGGCTGAAGTTTTCCAGTGAGTGATTGCACAGGTTCCGATCCACAGGCGAATGCGCCGATAATACGAGAAGCGACCGGGGTGAACCAAGTCGTCCGCACGATAGGGTTGCCTAGTCGCTGGACAAGCGGATCACCGTCTTGCCCGAACCACGACCTTGCGCGACCTGGCGAAACGTTTCGGTGACATCTGCCAGGGCGAACTGCCGCGGGTCAACCCGCACTGTCAGCGCCGTGTTCAGCCCCGAGCGACGGCGCTCAGCCCGTACGAAGGCGTTCATCGATTTTCTCCGGGAGCACCTGTAGGCGCCCCAAGGCCTATGCCGAACCCTGCTTCAGCCAGGCCTTCGGGCTTGCGCCAACCTTGCGCCGGAACGTCCGGGCCAAGGCCGACGGGCTTTCATAGCCGACCTCATCGGCAATCAGCGCGATCGGGCGCCCCTCGCGCAGGCGCTTCTGGGCCAGGCTGATGCGCCAGTTGGCCAGGTAGTCTGCCGGGGTCATGCCCACCGTGTGGCGAAAGTGCGCGGCAAAGCTGGCCCGCGACATGCCCGAACGGTCAGCCATCTGCGCCACCGACCAGTTGTGCTGGGGTTCGTTGTGGATGGCGACCAGTGCGCGCGAAAGCTGGGCGTCGGCCAGCCCGGCCATCATTCCTGAGGCAATGCTGCGGCTGGCAACGAGGTGGCGAAGCAACTGAATCACCATCAGCTCGAACAGGCGATTGAGCATGACATCGCGGCCACATTCGTCGCCGAAGGCTTCGGTAAACAGCCAGTCGAGGGTACCCGTCAACCCAGGCAATTCGCTTAGCGGCTTGATGATGAAATCCGGCAAGGCCAAGGTCAGCGGGTTGTTGGCACCGCCCTCGAACTGCAAGGTGGCACAAACCAGCTCCGCCTCATCGGCTTCGGTCGCCACCAACCGGTGTGCCTGCGGGCGCACCGCCAGGATCAGGCTCGGTTCGTTCAGCTCCACGACCTGCCCGTGCTTGTCCCTGAAAGCGAGGCGGCCGGCACGCAGCAGGTGGGCGTACCCCACCCGCTGTTGCCCATCAAGGTCGCTCGTGCCGCAGAACCCGCCCTGGTGAAAGGTGGCGGCATGCAGGTTGAAGTGTTTGAGTAACGTCGACAATCGGTCCATGGCGCGCTCGGGTTTAGACGATCTGTTGCATAATTTCGATGATCTGCAGCCGAAAGGAAAGCCCAGCTCCCTAACATTGACTCCAGGCTTGATCGACAAGCCCGTTAATCAACCCTTGGAGAATGACCATGACTCGTATCGCAGCCCTCTCGCTGGACCAGGCACCTGCTGCCTCGCGCACCGCGCTGGAAGGTATCCAGAAAGGCCTCGGCTTCATCCCCAACGCGTTCCGCACCCTGGCCCACTCCCCCGCTGTATTGAACGGTTACCTGGGCCTCGCCCAAGCCTTGGGCAAAACCTCGCTGAGCGCCGCTGAACGTGAAGTGGTCGCCCTCGCCGCTTCGCAGGTGAACGGTTGCGACTACTGCCTGGCCGCGCACGCTTTCTTTGCAGGCAAAGCGGGCCTGAGCGAAGAGGCAATCAGCCAGGCCCGCAGCGGCACGCTCAGCGCCGTCGCCGCACTGGCGCGCCAGGTCACCGAAAGCCGCGGTCAGCTGACCGACCAGCAGATTGCAGCAGCTCATGAGACGGGTATCGACGATGGCAAGATCGTCGAGGTGGTGGCGCAGGTGGCACTGTTAACCCTCACAAATTACCTGAACAACGTCGCCCTTACCGATATCGACTTCCCGCCGGCAGCACGCTAGCCAAACCACCCCGTCGTCGCCGCTCAGCGGCGATGGCGGGGCTGATGCAGCGTTTCAATCAGCACCATTACAGAAATATATTTTGCGCACTAAATATTATCGCGCAACATACAACTCAACCAGCAAGCACATGCTGATTCCCCTACCCCAGCTAACGGAGCATGACCATGAACTTCAGCAAAGCAATCGCCATCGCCACCTTGACCTTCGGTGCCAGCTTCGGTGCTTTCGCCCAGTCCGCCTCGGCGTACCAGTACGGCGATCACCTGGACATCGCCCAGGTCATCGCCGTGGACGCCCCGGCCAACGCCAGCGGGCACGCCAGCACTGCCACCCTGACCTACCGCGACAGCGACGGCAAGGTGCAGAAGATCAACTACCTGCGCCCGACCACCTCCGCCAACCAGAACTGATCACCCAGCCCAGTGCCCCAGGAGCTTGACCATGAAACTCACCCGCCCCCTCGCCGCCGGCCTGCTCGCGCTCGCCGTCAACAGCGCCTTCGCCGCCGGTAGCCCCGGTGTGGAAACCACCACCCAGGCCTTCCTCCAGGCCCTTGAAGCCGGTGGCGGCCAACCGCTGGAAACCCTGGCACCGAAAGACGCGCGTGCCGTGCTCACTGGCGCCCAGGCCAGCGTCAAGGTGGACGTTTCCGGCATCCAGGTCGAGCGCCGCACAATTGCGGTCGACGGCCAGGCCCTTGAGATCCGCGTAGTACGCCCACAGGGGGCGAAAGGCGAGTTGCCGGTGTTCATGTTCTTCCATGGCGGTGGCTGGGTGCTGGGTGACTATCCGACCCATGAACGCCTGATCCACGACCTGGTGCTTGGCTCCGGTGCAGCGGCGGTGTACGTCGACTACACCCCGTCGCCGGAAGCGAAGTTCCCCACTGCCATCAACCAGGCCTACGCCGCCACCCGTTGGGTTGCCGAAAACGGCAAGCAGATTGGCGTCGATGGCAGCCGTCTGGCGGTGGTAGGCAACAGCGTGGGTGGCAACATGGCGGCGGTTGTCGCGCTCAAGGCCAAGGAGGCCGGCACGCCGAAGCTGCGCTTCCAGGCCCTGCTGTGGCCGGTGACCGACGCCAACTTCAACAACGGCTCGTACAACCAGTTCGCCGAGGGCCATTTCCTCACACGCAACATGATGCAGTGGTTCTGGAACAGCTATACCAGCGACCCCAGGCAGCGTGACGACATCCATGCCTCGCCGCTGCGCGCCAGCCTGGAGCAGTTGAAAGGCCTGCCACCCGCGTTGGTACAGACTGCCGAGATGGATGTGCTGCGCGACGAAGGCGAAGCGTACGCGCGCAAGCTGGGCGCTGCTGGTGTCCCGGTGACCGCCGTGCGCTACAACGGCATGATCCATGACTTCGGCCTGCTCAACGTGCTCGGCCAGGTGCCCGCTACCCGCAGTGCGATGGACCAGGCGGCCCAGGCGATCAGACAGCACCTGCAGTGATCGTGGTTGCGGCTTACTGACATCTTCCTGGGATCGTAGCGCGGCGTGGATTCGGATGTGTTCGCCTAACGGTATGTAGCGCCTATGAGATCGAGCGCCGCCCGCACGGCGCTCGATCTCATAGGCAACGAGGATCTCAGGCAAACACATGCCACCACACAAGCCCCATTGCGGCCGGTCGAGACGTCCACGAAACTAGGGGCGATTCAATCCGACTTTTAACAGGCAGCTTTTTGAGGTTAACTTCCCCTCTAAATCACGCTGCGGCCATCTCCCTATGTCAATTGCTGACAACCTTCTTGCGTTCACCTTCGCAGCCACACTGTTAACACTAACGCCCGGCCTCGACACTGCGTTGATATTGAGAACGGCCACCGTGGAAGGAAAGCAGCAGGCTTTTCGCGCCGCACTGGGCATCAACACAGGTTGCCTGCTGTGGGGCGCCGCTGTGGCATTTGGACTAGGCGCACTGATTGCCGTATCAACGTTGGCGTTCAACGTCTTGAAATACTGCGGTGCCGCCTACCTAGCCTGGCTCGGGCTGAATATGCTCTTACGTCCGCGTACATCATTGTCGCCCGTCCAAGCGACAGGTAAGCCTAGCCATGACTGGTTCCTGAAGGGAGTGATGGGAAATATCCTGAATCCCAAGATTGGTATTTTCTACGTCTCTTTCTTGCCCCAATTCATTCCCCAAGGCCAGCCATTGGTTACTTGGACGTTCGGCTTGGTCAGCATTCACGTGGCAATCGGGTTGCTATGGTCGATTATTCTCATCGCCGCAACCCAACCGCTGGCCGGTATATTGCGGCGTGAGAAAGTGGTTGCGTGGATGGATCGTGCAACAGGAATGATCTTCGTTTTTTTTGCTGCTCGTCTCGCCTTCAGTAAACGTTAAGCACTTCTGTAAGGCGCCGGTGTATTGCTCGGAGACGCCGCCCGAAGGGTTCTGGTGAACAACCCACCCCATGAGCTAAGTCAAATGGAAGAAATGGAATCAATCGTCGCCCCAGGCGGCAGGTTCTCGGTCAGGGTCGCCGCCTGGGAAGCGCGCAACAGCCAATGGGTGTATGTGCCCTCCCTCTTTGATACGCACACCCAAGCGGTCATTTTTGCATTCGCCAGCCCGCACTGGTCCATGGACCAGGCCACCTGGCGCAGTGATGCGACGGTTCATTTCGTGCTCCGGAAATTTCCGGGCGATCACCTTCCGGCGACACTGGAGCTCTTGGTGAATTGCGCCAATCAGACTGCGGCCGTGGGGGCAGGCGCCGAACACAGGCTTGCCGAGATCGAGCAGGCACTGGAGGCCGCATTCGAGAAAAAACCCAGTGTGTCCTGACCATCGATCGGTCAACCACAAGTAAGGCTCCCGCCCCAGCCTGAACAGGCGATGGTCTTCACTGGCTTCGAAACCAGGCGTGTGGTCTGCAAGTGACGCCTAATGCACGATCAGGGTGAACACGCGCCGCTTGCCTACAACCGAAACGATTGTCGCATCGCCCGCGCGAGCAAAGTCACGGCGGCGTCCCCGCCCGATGCCGGGCTGCGCATGAACAGGATGTCGTGGTCGGGAATGGCCGGCAGGCCCTCGAGGATCTGCATGCGCTCGGTGACCTTGGCCCGGTCGATCACACTGATGGCCAAGCCGGCCTCCACACAGGCTTTGACGGCCTGGTTGGAGTGGCTTTCAAGGATGATGCGCGAGCGGCGTCCCGAGGCCTTGAGTGATTCGACCATGGCCTCACGATAGGGGCATTGCAACGCATGGGCAGCCAGCGGCAACGGGTCGTGAAGTACCGCTGCCGCGTTCATCGGCCCGACCCAGACCGGCGTGGTCGACAGCAGTCGCTCGGCATCGGGCCCGAGCGTATCTTCGACCTGGGCGATGACCGCTGCCTGCAATTTGCCGCGCCGGACCAGCTCCCTCAGGGCATGGCTCGGCCCGGTCCTGAGTTCGAGCACCACATTCGGCCAGGCAGCGCTGAACATCGGCAAGATATCGCGAATCACATGGGCCGCGTATTCGTCAGGGACACCGAGCGTGATACGCCCGGCCAGATCCGGCCCGTGCAGCTCTGCCAGCACCTGATCGTGGGTGCGTAACAGCTCGGCGGTCGAATTCAGTAGCCGCCGGCCCAGGGCCGTCAACGATATGGACTGGTTGTCGCGATTGAGCAATCTGCCACCGGCGACGGCCTCCAGGCGTTGAATGTGGACGCTGACCGCCGCCGGGCTTTTATGCAGCTGCTCGGCCGCTGCGCTGAACTTGCCGATGCGCACCACAGCATGAAAGGTACGCAGGAGGTCGATATCGAGCGTGGTCGCCATGATTCAATATCCGTAAAGAACTGCTGCACATATTTTTGATTTATCAGATTACGCCGATTTCGTAGTGTCGGGGTATGAACCAGCACCTGCCGATCCCGCCCCCCACGTCGACCCGTCGCCCCTGGCAGCGAGCCTCGCCGCTGCCCATGCTTGAAGCCGGGCTGCTGCTGACCTGGAGTTCCGGGTTCATCGGTGCACGCTTTTCCATCGATCATGCCCCCGCCCTGCTGGTGGTGTTCTGGCGCTGCCTCGTGGTGAGCCTGCTGTTGTTCCCGTTGGTCTGGCGGGCCCTGCGCCAAACGCCATTTGCCGTGTTACTGAGCCACACCGGCATCGGCCTGTTGGCCATGGCGGGCTACCTGACCGGCGTGACGCAGGGCATTGCCCTGGGTGTGCCCGCCGGCCTGGCCGCGTTATGTGCCGACCTGTTGCCGCTGGGCATGGCGCTGCTCGCAGCGCTGGTGCTGGGCGAGCGCCTGCCGCTGCAGGTGTGGGTCGGCCTGATCGTCGGGCTGCTAGGGGTGCTGTGGGTGACTCATGATGCGCTGATGCTGGGCACAGCACCGATGTGGGCGTATGGGCTGCCCGTGGCCGGCATGTGCTCGCTGGCGGTCGCCACGTTGTGGCAAAAACGCAGCAAGGTGCAGGCCATGGGCTTGTTGCCCAACCTCTGGCTGCAGTGTTTCGTCTCCAGTTTCGCCTTCGCCGCCATCGAAGGCAGCCAACGCAGCCTGGCACCGGTTGCCAGCGCAGGCTTTGCACTGAGCGTGGCATGGACCGCAGTCCTGTCGACGCTTGGCGGCTATGGGTTGTACTGGGCCTGCCTGCGCAGGTCCTCGGCCACCCGTGTTGCCAGCGTGCTGTACCTCAGCCCGCCGATCACCCTGCTCTGGGCCTGGGCGATGTTCGATGAGCCGTTGTCCTGGCCGATGGCAGCGGGGATGGCGCTATCGGCGGTCGGTATCTGCCTGGTGGTACGCGCCGAGGCCCGGCAAGCCAGCCGCGACGAGCGCAAGCCCAACCACCCTACCCCGCGCTGAGGTGACGGCGCTACTGACAGCGATGAACCTTGCGCGTGCAGTTTCGTAAGGCGCGAGCCTGGGTGTGATCCCCTAGAGTGTGGCCCATCGGCCAGCCACGAGCGGGCGACAGCCCTGTTCCAGCCAATGCTGGCCTGCACGCGTATCGAACCTGAGTTGCCACACAGGATGCCTGTCATGTCTCGAATCGAAAACGAAGCCAGCGAACCCCGGCGCTGGTTGATGTTCGCCATCTTGCTGGTCGGTGCGTTTCTGCCGCCGCTGGATTTCTTCATCGTCAACGTCGCGCTGCCCTCGATACAGACGGACCTGGGCACAGGTGCCTCTGCCGAGCAACTGGTGATCGCGTCCTACGCGACGCTCTATGCCGTGACGCTGATCACCGGCGGGCGCCTTGGCGACCTGTATGGGCGCGGGCGGATGTTCTTCATCGGCCTGCTGGGCTTCGCCGCTGCTTCGCTGCTGTGCGGCGTGGCGACTGCGCCATGGGTACTGGTGCTCGGACGCGCCTTGCAGGGCGTGAGCGCCGCCGTGATGGCGCCGCAGGCTCTCGCCTCGGTACAGGCGATTTTCCCGGCAGCGGAAAGATCATTGGCCCTGAGCCTGTACGGCGCCGTGTTTGGCCTGGCGTCAGTGATCGGCCAGGCGCTGGGTGGCGTGCTGATCGCGCTCGACCTGTTCGGCATGGGCTGGCGCGCGATATTCCTGGTCAACCTGCCGATCGCATTGCTGGTGATTGCATTCGGTATCCCCGTGCTCAAGGACACCCGTGCGCTGCAGGCGAGCAAGCTGGACCTGGTGGGCACGGCGTTGTCGATGCTGGCCCTTGGCGCCCTGGTCGTGCCGCTGATCGAGGGCCGCGAAGCGGGATGGCCGTGGTGGGCGTGGCTGTCGCTCGCCGCTGCGCCTGTACTGGGGGCGTTGTTCTGGCGCTACGAGGCGCGCCTGCACCGCGCCGGCGGAACCCCTTTGCTGGCACCGGCTGCGCTGCAAGCCCCCGGGCTGGGCCGGGCGTTATCCATAGCGCTGTGCTTCTACGCCATTGGCGTGTTCTTCCTGCTGTTTTCCATCTACCTGCAAGGCGCACTGCAGATGACCGCACTGCATGCCGGCCTGGTCTTCCTGCCGTTCGGCGCCGGCTTCCTGATCGGACCGCTCTCGGTTCCCCTGCTCAGGCGCGTGCTCGGCGGTTACGTGAACCCGGTAGGCATGGCGCTGGAGGTCATCTGCTTGCTCTGGCTGGGTTGGCTGATGTCAGTGACTCCCCCTGGCCTTGCCCCGCCTTTCACGTCCCTGTCGGTCATCCTGTTCCTGATCGGGCTGGGACAGGGGCTGGCCCTGCCGACGTTGATGCGCCTGGTCACGGGCCGGGTCGCACCGGCGTATGCCGGGATGATCGCAGGCATCACCAGCGCGACCTTGCAGATCAGCACCTCGCTGAGCGTGGCCGTCATCGGCGGCGTGTTCTATACCGTACTGGGGGAGCAGGCAACGGCAGCCCGCATCAGCCACGCCTTCATGGTCGCCGTACTGTGCATGGCCGCCTGCCTGGCCGTAGGGGTTGCGCTGAGCCTTACATTGGCGCGGCAGCCGGCACCGCTGGCGGAGGCAGCGGCGATGCGCCCGAGCTGAGCGCCGCTATCCTGCTAGCCCGCGCCGATCATGCTGGAGGCAAGGTCAGCCAGGGCGCGCAGCCGGTCCAGCTGACGCATGTCGCGGTGATAGCCCATCCAGATGTCCCGCCCCGGCGGTGGCTGGTGCTCGTCCAGCAGCCGCAGGCCGGGCATCGCGTCGCCGAGCACGCGCGGCAACACGGCAACTCCAAGCCCCTTCGCGCACATCTGCGCCTGGACCGTCCGGCTGCTGCTGGTGAACACGGTGCGGGCCTGCGGGTAACGCTGCTGTAACCAGTGCACATCCGGGTAATGGGCCTGGGCAACGTTCATCAGGATGAGCCCCAGCCCCTCGCCGTCCGGGTGTGGCGCCGGGGCATGCAATGCGCTGTAGAGTCCGTACGGCAAGGTCGTCAGCTTGCGCTGGACGATGTCAGGCTCGGTGAAGGGCACGATCCGGAAAGCGATGTCGGCATCGCGGCGGGCAAGGTCGAACAGCCGATGCCCGGCAATGACTTCGGGCACGATCAATGGAAACCGCCGTGCCAGTTCGACCAGCACCGGCGACAGCACATGGCAGGCGAACCAGTCGGCCGAGGAGATGCGCAACAGCCCCTCCGGCTGATCGCCATGCCCCGCCAGGCGACGTTCGATGGCGAGGGCACTGTGCTCCATGGCCAGCGCCAGGTCGAGAATCCGCTCGCCATTGTCGGTGAGCACCAGCCCCTGGGCGGTGCGCAGGAAGAACGCTTGCCCGCTGGCCTGTTCAAGCACCTGCAAACGCCGCCCGACGGTCGGGTGACTGACGCCCAATGCTCTCGCGGCCCCACCCAACGAGCCACTGCGGGCAATTGCCAGGAAGATCCGCATGTCACTCCAGTCCATGCCGCCCTCCTGTTCCAGAATGAGCGATGAGGTTGCAACAATGACGGTCAGGCTGCAATCCCCTGAGCAACTGGCTTTGAACGTACTGGCCGGCCAAATTCACCCGCAGCGGACAGCTGAAGCCAGGGCGGCTGCGGGGCCCATCCCTGCCAGGCGCGGCGCCTACAGGTACAACGCAGGCCTGATGGCAGATGAAATCCCAGCGCGGCAACCCCTGCAGGATCGTGCATGCCATTCGCAGGATTGGCCTAACCTGACCCAGCCCAGGCTTTTTACTCTTGTTTCACCACCTGCTTATCGACAGGGGCTTCTCCAGCCACGAACAGGAGTGAGTAAAATGCACGGCATTGAACAAAAAGTCATCGTGATCACCGGCGCCAGCAGTGGTATCGGCGAAGCGACTGCGCGCCTGCTCGCCAGCCAAGGCGCACGTGTGGTGCTGGGCGCCCGCCGCACCGACCGCCTGGAAGCACTGGCCAGGGAGATTCGTTCAGCGGGCGGTATTGCTGATGCCCTGGCGCTGGATGTCACCCGCCTGGATGACATGCAGTCGTTCATCGACTTCGCTGTCGAACTGCATGGCCGCGTCGATGTGCTGATCAACAACGCTGGCGTCATGCCGCTTTCCAAGCTGGAAGCGCTCAAGGTCGATGAGTGGAACCGGATGATCGACGTCAACATTCGCGGCGTACTGCACGGCATTGCCGCAACGCTGCCACTCATGCAACAACAGCGTGCCGGGCAGATCATCAATATCGCCTCCATCGGTGCCTACGCCGTGAGCCCTACCGCTGCGGTGTACTGCGCCACCAAATATGCCGTACGGGCCATTTCCGAGGGCTTGCGCCAAGAGGTGGGCGGTGACATCCGGGTCACCGTCATTGCTCCGGGCGTCACCGAATCCGAACTGGCTGACAGCATTTCCGATGAGGGCGGGCGTGCCGAGATGCGCGAGTTCCGCAAGATCGCGATTCCAGCTTCGGCGATTGCCCGAGCGATCGCCTACGCCGTGGAACAGCCTGCGGATGTCGATGTCAGCGAACTGATCGTGCGCCCGACCGCAAGTCCATTCTGAGTGACCGGACGACAGCGAGGAAAGCAGATGGAGCAGGCCGGAATGGAGACATTCCGGCTTTTTGGAGGTCGATGTCCCTGGAATGGTTTTTCCAGGCGGCCAGCAAGAGAGGCAACGCTACCCATGAACGTCATCGAGCGGACTTCTGCCCATGGTCTGGAAGCTTATATCCGTGGGCAGCGGCTTGCCGCCTCGGATGTTCTGGCCGATCGCGACATGCTGGTGCAGATCTTCAACCGTGAGCGCGAACAAGGTGACTTCATCGTCCCTGCGGTAGCCGAGCCCCTGCTGGTATGGGTCATCTCTGGCAACGCTACCGTGGAGGAACGCGAGCTTGGCGGCGAGTGGCAAAGCAGCCGGGTGGCCAGGGGTGATTTCTTCCTGACGACCTCGGCACAACCTTACGAAATGCGCTGGAAAGTGGACGGCGCAGACCCCTTCGAAGTGATGCACATCTACCTCGGCATTCCGCTGCTGGAGAAAGCCATTCATGAGGTGTTGGGCGGCGTTGTGCAAGCGCTTCGCCTGCGTGAAGTCTCGGGCGGGCGCGATGAAGGCTTGTCCGTTCTGCTGCAACACGTGCAGCGGGAACTGACCGGGCAACGGCCCAGCCCGCTTTATCTGCAAGGGTTGGCCCAGTGCATCGCCGTTCACCTTGCGCGCAACTACCTGGACAACTCAGCGGACGATATCGCGCGCCGCAATGCCCTCCCCGCTTACAAGCTACGCCGCGTGTTGTCGGCAATGGAAGCCAACCTGGCCGGGGAATTCCAGCTCGGGCAGCTGGCCGAGATAGCCGGAATGAGCGCGTACCACTTCAGCCGGCTGTTCAAGAAGGCGGCGGGCTACTCGCCGTCACAGTTCTTTATCCGGCTGAGGATGGCAAGGGCGCGGCAACTGCTTGTGGAAACGGACCGGAGCGTCATTGATATAGGGCTTGAGGTTGGCCACAGCAGCCCCAGCCATTTTTCCCAGGTGTTCAAACGAGAGGTTGGCGTTACGCCCACTCAATACCGCCAGTAGCGAGTGGGCAACGCCATTCACAGGTTCCGGCGCGCATCACCCCACCGCGACGCTCATGCCGCCGTCGGCCATGACCACCGAACCGACAATGAAGCTGGCGCGCTCCGATGCCAGGAAGGCGACGATTTCGGCGATTTCCTGCGGTGCTGCCGCCCGGCCGATAGGCGCAGACTTGCCGTGCTCCTGCAAGAACCCGCGGCCGTCTTCCATGAAATGATTCAACAGATTGGTCACCACGTCACCCACGCCAATGGCGTTGACCCGGATGCCATGTTCGATCGCCTCCAGCGCCTGGGTGCGGGTCAATTGCGCCAGTGCGCCCTTGGACGCGGTGTAGGCCGCGATACCGGGGAAGGCGAAATAGGAGGCGTAGGAGGCAATGTTCACGATCGCCCCACGCTTGTTCTTGAGCATTTCCTTCATCGCTTCCCGGGAATGCAGGAACGCCCCGGTCACGTTGGTCTGCATCTGCCATTCCCAGTCTTCGCGGGTCATCTCGAGCAGCGGCTTGTACAGAATGCGACCGGCGTTGTTGACCAGCACGTCCAGCTTGCCAAAGCTGTCGACCGCCAGCGCCACTGCCTGCTCGGCAGCACCGTCGACCGTGATGTCAGCGACAAACGGAACAAGGCCAGCACGCTCGAGTGCGTTGACTGCGGGGTCGATGTCCTCGGCGATCACCTTCGCACCGCGAGCATGAAGGAGTTCGGCGGTGGCCTTGCCGATGCCGCTGGCCGCGCCGGTGACCAGCACTACCTTGCCTGCCACTTCGTTTGGGGTTGGGGTGAAGTCGGTCATTTTCTCGTCTCCAAGTCAGGAATGGGTTGTCGCTTTCGACGGTGCCAATTTCTTCCTTTTCGACGTAGGCCGCCCTGGCGACCTTGCTCCGGCTGTCGGAGTTTTGCTTCTTTCAAACAATGAACAATCGCCCCGTCGGCCAGGCGGCGTATGGGTTGCGAGGATAAAAGCCCCACTGGGGGCCGCTGTGCCATCAGTCACTGCCTGGGCCCGGCGCCGCGGCAACTAGCCTGGCACCCTTGACCCACCCCCTCCCCGCGTCACATGCTCGCTCGCTCCACCCACGCTCAAGGAACGATTGCATGAAGCTGGAAACCCTCGCCATCCACGCAGGCTTCAGCCACGACCCGGCCACCCGGGCCGTGGCCGTGCCGATCTACCAGACCACCTCGTTCGCCTTCGACGACACCCAGCACGGCGCCGACCTGTTCGACCTGAAGGTGGCCGGCAACATCTACTCGCGCATCATGAACCCTACCAACGACGTGCTCGAACAGCGCATGGCGGCGCTCGAGGGCGGGGTCGGTGCGCTGGCGGTGGCCTCGGGCATGGCGGCCATCACCTATGCCATCCAGACCGTCGCCGAGGCGGGCGACAATATCGTCTCGGTGGCCAAGCTGTACGGCGGCACCTACAACCTGCTGGCGCATACCCTGCCGCGCATGGGCATCCACACCCGCTTTGCCGCGCATGACGACATCGCCGCCCTGGAAGCACTGATCGATGAGCGCACCAAGGCGGTGTTCTGCGAGTCCATCGGCAACCCCGCCGGCAACATCGTCGACATCGCCGCGCTGGCCGAAGCCGCCCACCGCCATGGCGTGCCGCTGATCGTCGACAACACTGTGGCCACCCCGGTACTGTGCCGGCCGTTCGAGCATGGGGCGGACATTGTCGTGCACTCACTGACCAAGTACATCGGCGGCCATGGCACCAGCATCGGCGGCATCGTGGTCGACTCCGGCAAGTTCCCCTGGGCCGCGCACAAGGCGCGCTTCGCCCTGCTCAACACCCCCGACCCGTCCTACCACGGCGTCACCTACACCGAAGCCTTCGGCGCGGCCGCGTTCATTGGCCGCTGCCGCGTGGTGCCGCTGCGCAACACCGGCGCCGCGCTGTCGCCGTTCAACGCCTTCCTGATCCTGCAAGGCCTGGAAACCCTGGCCCTGCGCATGGAACGCCACACCGAGAACGCGCTCAAGGTGGCCCGCTACCTGCAAGCCCACGAGCAAGTCGCCTGGGTGAAGTACGCCGGCCTGCCCGACCACCCCGAGCATGCCCTGGCCCAGCGCTACACTGGCGGCAAGCCGGCGGCGATCCTGTCGTTCGGCATCAAGGGCGGCCAGGCCGCCGGGGCGCGCTTCATCGATGCGCTGCAACTGGTGGTGCGCCTGGTGAACATCGGCGATGCCAAGTCACTGGCCTGCCACCCCGCCTCCACCACCCACCGTCAGCTCAACGACGAAGAGCTGGAAAAGGCCGGCGTGCCGCGCGACATGGTGCGCCTGTCGATCGGCATCGAGCACAGCGACGACATCATCGCCGACCTGGCCCAGGCCCTGGAGGCCAGCCGCGGTTGACTTTCCGCGCCCCACCCAATGCCGACGGCGGGCGCACCTCGTGCAAAAGCGGATTCCCTTGCAATGACCCTGTTCTACCTGAAACTCATGGTTACCCCGCTGCTGATGTGGGCCATTTCCCTCGCCTCGCGGCGCTGGGGTGGCCTGCTGGGCGGGTTGCTGTCCGGCCTGCCGGTGACCTCGGCACTGGTAATGACCTTCCTGTGCCTGGAACAAGGCACGGCCTTCGCCCTGGGCGCGGTGCCCGGCGCGCTGGGCGGCCTGGCCGCGGTACAGGCCACCTACACGTTCTACCTGTTCGCCACGCGCCGGCTCGGCATAGCCCCGGCCGTGTTGCTGGCGATCCTGTTCTACGGCCTGGCTGCCTATGCATTTACCCACTGGGGCAGCCTGTACTTGTCCATCGGCGTGGCGCTGCTGCTGATCGGCGTATTGATACGCGCCAGCGGCCGCGAACCGAAACCGGACACCCTGGCCCGCCCCCGGCATCGCTACTGGGAGATCCCCCTGCGCATGGTGTCGGCAACCGCGCTGCTGATGCTCACCACCCGCCTGGCCAGCTGGCTGGGGCCGGCGACCAGCGGGATGCTGGCGCCGATCCCGGTCATTGCCTGGCCGCTGGTGGTGTTTGCCCATGTGCAGCATGGCCGCGCCGGGATGGCGGCGATGGTGCGCGGCAATGCGATTGGTGCGGTGGGGGTGATTGCGTTCTATCTGGTGATCGCGGGGCTGCTGGAGGCCTGGGGTGTTGCCATTGCCATCAGCCTGGCCATGGTTTGTGCCGTGGGGCTGACCATCGGGTTGGCGGCTGCGTTGCGACGGCGTTGAGCCATCAGCCACACCTGCCTGAGCGGCATCCATCACTCAGAGAAGTTTCCTACAAGCTTTTAGGAAGGCCAAAGCCTCTCTGGAAAGCGATTCCCCGTTAGTGTTCAGGGGCCGACAAGGCCCTGGCCAACACGAGGATCGCCCGTGAACATCAGTCAACGCATCGCCATCGCCGCAGCCGAAGCGGGCCTGCCGCACGACCAGTGCATGTCCTGTGAACGCCAGGGCCTGCCGATCCTGCCGCTGCGCCGCGCGCTGGTGCCAGACACCCGCCCCGAGTGTGTCGTCACCGTGGCGGATAACCTGCATATCTCGACCAGGATCGGCTTGCGCACCTTGCGCATGGGCTACCTGTACGTGCTGCTCGACCAGCAGGTCTGGCAGGCCTATGCCGTCAGCGCGCAGGGCCACCTGCGCCGCTTCAACCCGTACGAGCCACCGGATGGCCCGCCAAGGCCACTGCCGGAAAAGTGCGTGCATGAAGACCACGACATTCCCTCCGCCTTCCTCAACCTCGACACCGAGCGATACAGCAGCGCCTGGCTGGCCTTTTCCAGCGACGCCTGGCCGGTCAGCGTGCTGAACGCCTACAAGCGGGGCCAGGCTCCGGCGCAGCGCTTCGAAGGGCTGGACCTGACCCAGGCGCGCAAGCATCCCGAGCTGCTGGGCATCGCCATGACGCCGGACAACTTGCAGGTCGACACGCAGGTGTTCGAGTACGCCCAGCAGGCGTGTTCACCGTTCGACAGTGCGCACGGTTTCCATAGCCGCTGGCTGCGCCGGTTCGCCCTGCGTGGCTACCTGATCAATGCGATCAACCGCCACCAGCTGGAAAACGGCGTGCTGGCCGTGGTGCTCGACGACACCGTAGGGCTGATCCAGGAATACAACCAGCAACGCCTGAACTGGGTCGTGAAGCGCCAGGCCTGGCGCGAGGAGCCGATGCGGGCCTATCAGTTGCAGACCTCGCAGATCCTGCAGATCATTCGTGCCACCAACAGGGAACGGGCCGCGCAGGAAGTACCGTCGCTGGAGCCGCTGACCGGTGATGGCCCGCCGGTGTTCACCGACCCGACAGTCACGCGACAACAGTTGGTCGAGCGGAAGCAGCAGGAGAGTGACGAGCGGCTTGAACAACGCTACCACGAACCGCAGCGCGCGGCGTTCCAGGCGGCTTACGACCAGCAGGAAGGCGAGTTTCAGCGTTACATCGACCAGGACGCGCAGGCGTACGTTGCCTTGTTCGATACGCCGATGTTCCAGGTGGTCGAGGCGTACGACTACGACGGTAACGACCGTGAGTCCGGCGTGGCGTATGCCAAGACCCTGGCGCTGTGCCTGGGCGGAGGCATTACCGAAGCCATGGTGCCGACCACCGAGCCGCGTATTCCCGCCGCCGGAACCAGCGAGGCCCTCTGGCTGAAATGGCTGCAGGACCCTGACAGCCCACCCTACCGCGCCTTGCTGATGCGCGACCGGGCGTTGCTGGCCGGGCTGCTGCCGAGCTTTGCCGCGGGTGACGGCATCAACTGGAATGACAGTGACAAGCTCTACAGCATGCTGAGCAAGATCATTGCCAGTGACGACGCCGGCTTGCGCATGCGTACCACCCTCAAGCAGGCCATTGCTGAAACGCAAAGCGCGCTCAACGCGGCCAGTCAGCGGCTGGCGCCCTGCCTGTCGCCTGGCATTCAGAAAGCCGTGCGGCATCTGAACAGCGCCACGCAGTATCTCTACAACGGCGTGCAGCTGATCGAGCTGGAAGTGAAGATGAAGCTGGGCGAGTACTACGCCCTGCAGAGCCAGCACCTGCGGGAAATGCAGCACAAGGCCAATGCCTCCATCGCCGCGGCGCGGGACCGGATGCAGCGCAACCTTGACGATTTCGAGTTTGGCTCGATGAAGTCGATGCGCAAGGTGCGGCCGATCATCCAGCACGGGCTGATGAGCCTGGCCGTGCTCGACCCGCGCTTCACCCACACGATGATCAGCGTGACGGTGTGGGTCGAGGGCACGGCCGAGGAAGTGCATGGGCGGTTGTTCAAGGAAGCCAGCATGGGCGTGAACCAGGCGAGCAGCGCAGCGCAGCTTGCCCTGGTGGATATCTCGGTGGCGGCGGGGACCTTGGAAAGCGATGCGCGCAGGTTGTTGCAAGGGATGAAGATCACCTCGCAGCAGGCGGCGCGATTGGTAAAGACCGGTTTTTCCGGGTTGCGCGGGGTGGCTGGGAGCTGGGAAGTGCTGTTGGCGATAGGTGGGTTGTATCTGCAGCAGGACAGCCTGGGTAGGAATCAGGAGAGGGCGGAAGAAGAAATTGGGCCCAAGGCGCATGAGGCCAAGTTGGCGTTGCAGGGATCCCAGTTGGGCGTGTTGGGTGGGCAGATTGAGCTGGTGGGGCTCATTCTGAGGTCAAGTACCCAGCATATTGCCGCGCCGTGGGCAAAAAGCGCGTCTGGTACTGGAGTATCGCTGATAAGAATCGGTGCCTTGATAAGTGCAATAGCTGGGGTTTTCGACACCGTACAAGCTTTTACTGCTGCTAAGCGTGCACGGGCAGCCGGCGACAACACAGCAGAAACGAATTATTTCCGTGCGGCTTTTTTTAACGCCTTCTCAACTGGCGCGTTTGTCTGGGCAATATTTAAGCCCGCCCTGCGAGGGCCTTTAGGTCTGGCTATAATACTGGCACTCACTGCGTACGCACTTACTCGTTCAGCTGGACAAAACGAATCTAATGCACTAGAGCGGTGGGCGCGACGATGTTGTTTTGGGAGAGGTGATAGAAGTCCGGTCATCTCTTGGGATACACCTGAATATGCCGACATAGCGTTTGCAGAACTGAATGCTGCCACGATCGGCGTGCACGCAGCGGTTCATTTCGAATCCAAGCGCTTAAGCGACCCGACCGCCCCCAAGATTGGTGAACTGGTCAGCCTGGAGCTAGAGCACAAACTAAAATTTCACATCATATTGCCCAAATACGATGATGAATACTCGGCCTATCGCTGGATCCTGTCAGTACATCGTTATGGTGACGGAACCCTCCCTGATTTTATTGGCGGAGAAACCCTCGCACTTGATGAGTACGGACCAGTTCAAGTTGAACCCCTTACCGAGGGGGCAAAATTCCACGGCTTTTCGCAGCCAAAGCAGCCTGACTACAAAGATAATATTTCAGTAAAAAAAGAGCGACGTCCGTATGACTTGGATGAGCCGCATCTGTCTTGGCTAGAGTTCACTGGAACGGTGGAGCTTATGCCGACTATTGGACCACACACCATAAGAGCCGCGACGCTACTGATATGTTACTGGCCAGATAAGAGACTACCAGAGGCATATGTCGAGGTCTGCGTTAAGGAAGCTAATGAATGAAAGCCAAACCCAAAATTCTTTCGGAGCGGGCTTTATGTTGGAGTCACGACCTGCCTGATGTCAGTTCAAGTGCAGTTCCACGCTTAAGCTTTGAAGATATAGATCCTTCGCCAAACTTTTTTGACGAGGTATGCTTGGAGCTTCCTCGCTCTACTGTCAGTTTACGTGGTATTGTCCTGTTAACAGGAGTGCCGATATTGGCTTTTACTGCTGGTGTATTTATCTACATGCCTGGCATTTTTTTCAGTATTAATTGGTCGGGTGACTGGCATATTGACCTCCTAGCCTCGCTAATGGTTCTGGTTAGCATATGGGCCACTGCGACATACATAAAGATAGATTTGTTGCTACCACGGGACGAACCTATCCGTTTCAATCGCTTACGACGCAAAATCTATCTCTATCAATTCAGATTCCACTACATCTATCTGTTCAGCCGCAAACACTGGGGCGTAAAACCGGTCGCCTACAACTGGGACGACGTAACCGCCGAAGTCTACCGAGTCTACGCCCCCGGCCACGGTGGCCTGTTCGAAAACGTCATGCTGTCAATCCGCAATCCGGATACCAACGAAGTCATCGACCGCGTGTTCTTCACCCACGACCTCCGCCGCGGCGAAGCCTACTGGGCCATCGCCCGGCTGTTCATGCAGCAGGGGCCTGAAGCCCTGCCGAAGTTCGTCCACCCACCCCGCGACTGGAATGACGACGATGGCTTGAGCCACATGCACTGTCTAGCGCCAAAGGTACTTTGGCCGGAAGCCATTGACCGTGAATCCCGTACTGCCCCGGCTGAAGGTGAGGCCCGATGAAACCCGCTGCATGGCACCAACCCGGTAGAAAGCGGCAGTTCCGCGTACACCTTCAATGGCAAGCCGGTTGCCAGAGTGGGAAACCGCACCACGTGTGGCGCTGTAATAGTATCGAGTTTTACGCCGCCGAGGTTTCCGGATTACAAACCTGATTTTAATCTAAGCAAGACCAAACAAGCCTATTCCGATACCGCTATAGGTAGATCGCAATTGAGTATATCGGGTGCGATAGAGCTTTTCCCTGTCTCTGGAAGACATACGATAAGGTCGGCAACATTACTGATTGCATATTGGCCAGACAGAAACATATCAGGCGCACGACTTGAAACGTTTGTGCGGGAGGTGAATGAGTGAAAGATCAGCATAGGGTATTATGCGAGAGAGCACTGGGTTGGAGCTACGATTTACCCCATGTTGAGGAAGCGCCACTTCCCCTGTTTGGCGCAGAAAGAATTTCGCCGCCTCCAAATCATTATGACGAAATATATCTAGAGCTATCACGAGCCACAATTAGCCTGCGAGGATTGGGCGTTTTGTTAGGTGGTGCCGCACTGATTTTAGGTGGTGTAATGAAACTGTTTCTATTTTGGCTGATGTTTTTTAATGATTGGCAAGGCGACTGGATAACGAAGGTTTTTCTTTTACTTTGCCTCCCAGCTGTAGTGTGGGCGCTATTACCGTACGTAAAGCTGGATCTGGTACTCCCCAGAGATGAACCGATTCGTTTCAATCGGCTGCGTCGGAAGATTTATATTTATCAGTACCGATTTCACCGCTTTTTCATCTTTAGCCGCAAACACTGGGGCGTCAAACCGGTCGCTTACAACTGGGACGACGTAACCGCTGAAGTCTACCGAGTATACGTTCCCGGCCACGGTGGCCTGATCGAAAACGTCATGCTGTCGATCCGCAACCCAGAGACCGATGAAGTCATCGACCGCGTATTCTTCACTCACGACCTCTACCGCGGCGAAACCTGCTGGGCCATCGCCCGGCTGTTCATGCAGCAAGGCCCTGAAGCGCTGCCGAAGTTCGTTCACCCACCCCGTGACTGGAACGACGACGATGGCCTGAGCCACATGCACTGCTTAGCGCCAAAAGTTCATTGGCCAGAGGATATTGACTGTGAATCCCGTACTGCCCCGTCTGGGCCTTCAGGATCGAGTTGTACAGCCCCAACCAAGTAGGAAACGGTAGCTCTGGAAGTGCCTACCATGGCAGGGCGTTTCATACCTTTTCGCAGCAACACTGCTGACAATGTATTGGCCGGGTTAAATATTGAAATTGCGTATACTGAAGTGCATATCCGGAGGAAGCATGTCGCATAAGCCAAGCGTGTTAATGGGCCGAGCGCCAAGCTGGAGCTACGATCTACCGAGCATTAACGAAGCCCCCGTATCCGACCTTATTCTGGACAGCGTCAACCCGCCTCCCAATCATGTCAATGGCGTGTACATGGAGTTACCTCGTTCCACTGTACTTCTACGCGGCGTATTGGCTTTGCTTGGTGTTCCGATGCTGTTGTTCTTGTTTGGTATAGCGGCACGAGTATACTGGAGCCTCATTGATTACGGCCATACCTTCGATTGGATGATGGTGATAATTTCAATATTCGGCCCTCTAATTTGCATATGGGTCGTCAGCGCATTTGTCAGGCTAGATTTAACACTTCCGCGGGACGAGCCAATACGTTTCAATCGCTTACGTCGAAAAATCTATATATATCAGTTCAGATACCACTACCTGTACCTGCTCAGCCGTAAACACTGGGGCGTTAAACCGGTCGCCTACGACTGGGACGACATAACCGCAGAAGTCTATAGAGTCTACGCCCCCGGTCACGGTGGGCTTATTGAAAACGTCATGCTTTCGGTCCGTAACCCGGAAACGGACGAAGTCACCGACCGCGTGCTCTTCACCGATGACCTTCACCGAGGCGAAGCCTACTGGGCCATTGCGCGATTGTTCATGCAGCAAGGACCTGAAGCCTTACCGGCATTCACCCACCCACCCCGTGACTGGAACGACGACGATGGCCTGAGCCACATGCATTGCCTGGCACCAAAAGTTCACTGGCCGGAAGACATAGACCGTGAATCCCGTACTGCCCCGTCCGAGGTAGAGGATCGATGATCGTGCCGCGGTTGGCCAGCCTTACTGTTCGCCTGCCCAGCCAATCATTCCCTACGTTGGTCCAGCCCCACGGCAGGCTGCTCGACGCTCTGCCTGCCATCATCAGCCAGGCCGTCATCCGCCGGGCCATCGCCGCCCTCTTCTTCGTTCATCAGCGGGTCGTCATCAGGGTCGGGGATGGTCGGCCGATCGGGGTCAACTGCCGGGTCGGGTGAAGTGGGCAAGTCAGGGTTCGTACCGCCTTGTGCACTCGGATCGGGGCTCATCGCTGCATACCTCTCACAAAATTGTTAAACGAATCTCGGGCCACCTATCAGCGCGGTTGCGGATGCTCGGCAGAAACCGAATTGTTGGCTTCCACATCCTGCATCTCTTCCTCGACAGGGCCCTCGTCATCCGCAGGTAACGGGACTTCCCCAGCACCGCTGCCGGCCTGCGCGTCGTTGGTCCTTGCGCTGCCATTGTCCCGATCCAGCTGCCCGTCCTGGTCCGAACCGGGGTTGCCAGGCGGTGGGTCCCAATCGACGGGACGCTTTTCGGACCACGCCTCGCCGACGCCTTGCCTTGGCTCGGACTCGGTTTTCTCGAGCCCGGGGCCTTTCTGATCGTTTGCCATGGAAGTTCTCCTCGGTTTGCGCGTTGATCGCGCATACAGATCGGACGGGAAACGGCCAGCAGCAGTGCCTTGGGTTCGACAGGTGGCACAAAAGGCCGGGGTACCGATCATGGCTTGCCGCTCTGGACAGCCGTTCCCCGTTAGGGTTCGGAGGCCGTCAAGGCCCTGTTCAACACGAGGATCGGCCAAGTCATCGAGCGCCGGTTCCTGTATCACGACATAAAGCAAGGCAAACGAAGGTGTTCGAGGTTGACCGGTTGGGGCGCTCGACCACCTTGTAAGCCAGGCCGCTACCGGCGCCTGCTGGACGGTGCCGCTTGCTGGCTGTGCGCAGCCCTATGGAACCGGGTGGTTCGGTGCCCTGCCCTCGAGCACCGCTGCCAACTCGGCCGCCGCAGTGCGCGCCATCAGTGCACGCGCCTCGACGGTGGCCGAGCCGATGTGCGGCAGCGCCACCACCTGTGGCAACGCCAGCAACGGCGAGGCGGCCGGCAGCGGCTCTTGCTCGAACACGTCCAACCCGGCCGCGCCGAGCTGCCCCTCGACCAGCGCCTGCACCAGCGCGGCCTCATCGACCACAGCACCACGGGCGATATTGACGAACACGGCATCGGCCCGCATGGCTGCGAACTGCTCGCGGCCGAACAAGTGATGCGTGGCCGGACTCAGCGGCACGCAGACGCAGACGAAGTGCGCCTCCCCCAACAACTGTTGCAGCGGCACCCGCCTTGCGGCGAACTGCGCTTCATACTCGGGCTTGGCACTATTGCCGCTGTACAGCACCCGCATGCCAAAACCGAAGTGCCCGCGCCTGGCCACCGCCGCACCGATGCGGCCAAGCCCGACGATACCCAAGGTCTTGCCGTGCACATCGCGGCCGAAGCGTGTGGCGTCGATAGCCTGCGTCCACTCGCCATCACGCACCATCCGCGCCAGCTCGCCAGCGCGTCGGGCTGCCATCATCAGCAACATGAACCCGGTATCGGCGGTGGCTTCGGTCACCGCATCCGGGGTGTTGGTCAAGCGGATACCGCGCTTGCGCAAATACGCCAAGTCATAGTTGTCGAAACCGGCAGACACGCTGGCAATGGCCTTCAATGCCGGGGCCTGGTCAAGCAGCTCGGCACCCAGCGGCAAGGTACTGCCGATCAGCCCGTCGGCGGTGGCCAGCGCCGCAAGAAAGCGTTCGCGGTCGGCCAGCGGCTGGTCGAAACGCTGAAAGTGGTAACGTCGGCCCAGGTCGGCCAGCACCTCGGCGCTGGAAATGGGGCCGAAGGAAACGACACGTTGCATGGAACCTCCTCAGTCGATAGGCGTTTCAGGTTGAGCCGCGTACAGCCGACGCGGGACGCCCCAGATGATCAATACCACCGCCAGCAGGCTGACTGCCGCCAGCAGCCACAGTGCCGGGGTCGGCGACCCGCTGACGTCGCGTACCCTGCCGACCAGATACGGGCCGACAATGCCGCCGAGCTGGCCGATGGAGTTGATCAGCGCAATACCCGCCGCCGCCGCCAGGCCGGCCAGGTACTTCGGCGGCAGGGTCCAGAAGATCGGCATCCAGGCGATGATCCCGGTCATGACCAGGCTCATGCCGAGCATCAGCAGCCACAGCTGGCCGCTGAAACCCGCGCATAGCGCATAGCCTGCGGTGGTCATGGCCGCACAGCTCGCCATGTGCCAGCGACGCTCGCCGCGCAGGTCGGAGCTGCGGCCGATCAGCAGGTTGCCCACCACTGCCAGCAGGTACGGGATCATGCTCAGCAAACCGATGTCCATGGCATCGGCCACGCCAGCATTGCGAATCAACTGCGGCATCCAGAACAGCAGCCCGGTCAGTGCCATCACCAGGCACAGGTAGATCGCCGACAACGCCAGCGAGGCCGGCTCGCGCAGGATGGCGCGAACCGAGCTGCCTCCTTCGGGCCTGGGCTCGGCATCGAGACGCTCGCGCAGGTAGCGCTTTTCTTCCGCGTCGAGCCAGCGGGCATCCTCGATGCGGTCACTGACCAGCCACAGCACCAGCAGGCCCAGCAGTACCGACGGCAGCCCCTCGAGCAGGAACAGCCATTGCCAGCCGGCCAGCCCGTTGACCCCGTCGAAGTGGCTGAGAATGAACCCCGCCAACGGGCCACCGACGATGCCGCACAGGCAGATCGAGCTCTTGAAATAGGCATTGATGCGCGCACGGCGGTCGCTGGGGTACCACTGGGTGAAGAAATACAGCACCCCGGGCACGAAACCGGCCTCCATTACACCGATGAGGAAACGCAGCACGTAGAACCAGGTTTCGCTGGTGACGAACATCATCGCCGCCGAGGTCAGGCCCCAGCTGATCATGATCCGGGCGATCCAGATGCGCGCGCCGATGCGGTGCAGCAACACGTTGCTCGGCACTTCGAACAGGAAGTAGCCGACGAAGAACAGGCTCGCGCCCAGCCCGTAGACCGCGTCGCTGAAGCCCAGCGCGCTCTGCATCTGCAGCTTGGCAAAACTGATGTTGACGCGGTCCAGGTAGGCGAACAGGAAACACACGATGAACAACGGCACGATGCGCCAGTTGATCTTGCGGAACAGGTGGTTATCCAGCGATTCCCGCGCAACCAGGTCGGCGGGTAAGGAGTGACTGGGCATGGCTGCAACCTCTTGTTGTTGTTCTCGGGGTATGGGTCGAATGCCCGCCCGGGCCTTGGCCGGGCGGGGGCAGCGAGATAACGGCGCAGCTCCAGGCGTCAGGCCAGCGCCTCGCGGCTGTGCTGGCCGTCGACCAGGCGCTGCAGGCCCAGCGGGTTGGCGTTTTTCAGGGCGTCGGGCAGCAGCGCATCGGGGTAGTCTTGATAGCACACCGGGCGCAGGAAGCGGTCGATGGCCAAGGTGCCGACCGAGGTGCCACGCGCGTCGGACGTGGCCGGGTACGGCCCGCCATGCACCATCGCATCGCATACTTCCACGCCGGTCGGGTAGCCGTTGACCAGCAGGCGCCCGGCCTTGCGCTGCAGCACCGGCACCAGCGCGGCGAAGCGCTGCAAGTCTTGCGGCTCGGCAATCAGGGTGGCGGTCAGTTGCCCATGCAGGGCTTGCACGGCGCGGCGCAGCTCGGCTTCGTCGGCAACGGCGACGGCCACCGTGGCCGGGCCGAAGACCTCTTCCTGGAGCAAGGCGTCACCGTTCAGCAGCAGGCTCACGTCAGCCTGGAACAGCTGTGCCTGGGCCTGGTCACCCACCTGTTCGGCGCCGGCCAGATGGCGCACGCCCGGATGCTGGTGCAGGCGTTGTACACCTTGGGTATAGCTGCGCAGGGTGCCGGCATTGAGCATGGTCTGCCCGGGCTGGTCGGCCAGTTGTGCGCCAAGCGTGGTGAGGAAACGGCTGAACGCTGCGCCAGCGATACCCAGGACCAGCCCGGGGTTGGTGCAGAACTGCCCGCAGCCCAGCACCACCGAGCCGGCCAGTTCCCTGGCCACCTGCTCGCCCCGGGCCTGCAAGGCCGCTGGCAAGACCAGCACCGGGTTGATGCTGCTCATTTCGGCGAACACCGGAATCGGCTGCGGGCGCGCCGCCGCCAGCTCGCACAGGGCCCGGCCGCCTTTGAGCGAGCCGGTAAAGCCCACCGCCTGGATCGCCGGGTGGCGCACCAGCGCTTCGCCGACACCGGCACCGTAGATCATGTTGAACACGCCGGCGGGCATGCCGGTGGCGAGCACGGCGCGCTCGATCGCCTCGGCCACCTGCTCGGCGGTGGCCATGTGGCCGCTGTGCGCCTTGACCACCACCGGGCAGCCGGCGGCCAGCGCTGCGGCGGTGTCACCGCCAGCGGTAGAGAAGGCCAGCGGGAAGTTGCTGGCACCGAACACGGCTACCGGGCCGACGCCGGTACGGTACTGGCGCAGGTCCGGGCGTGGCAGCGGCTGGCGCTGTGGCTGGGCGCGGTCGATGCGCGCGCCGAGGAAGTCGCCGCGGCGCAGCACGTTGGCGAACAGGCGCATCTGGTTGCTGGTGCGCGCCCGTTCACCCTGGATGCGCCCGGCCGGCAGCGCGGTTTCGCGGCACACGGTGGCGATGAAGCTGTCGTCCAGCGCATCCAGCTGGTCGGCAATGGCATCGAGGAACTGCGCACGGCGCTGCGGCGCCATGCCGTTGTATTCGGCAAAGGCCGCTTCGGCTGCCTGCGCGGCGGCGTCCACTTCTTCAGGTGTGGCTTGGGCAAAGGCCAGCGGCAAGGCTTCGCCGGTACGCGCATCGAGGCTGTGCAGGCGCACGCTGCCGGCGGCGCTGCGCTGGCCGCCAATGAAGTTGCTTCCGGTCATGGTTGACTCCTGTAAATGAGAAAGAAGGTTCAGATGCTCGTGTCAGGCAGTTAGCGGAAAGGGGGCTGCTGCGCAGCCTTTCGCGGGCTCGCCCGCTCCCACAGGAACCGCGCAGTTCTGGCAGCTTGCGCCGTATTTGTGGGAGCGGGCGAGCCCGCGAAGGGCCGCAAAGCGGCCCCGATTCAGCAACCGGCTGGCAGCGAGCTCAAAGGCTTTTCACCAGCCCGGGGCGGACCTGCGCGGGTGCGGCTGCAATGCCATTGCGCAGCGGCTGGCCAAAGGCATCAAGGCTGACCTCGAAGGTATCGCCCGGGCGCGCCTGGATGCCGTCGGCGAACGACAGCGTGGCGGTGCCGAAGTAATGCACGTGGATATCGCCAGCGCGCAAAAACTGCGGGTACTTGAAGTGGTGGAATTCCAGGTTCTCAAAGCTGTGGCACATGTTCTGCTCGCCCGACAGGAACGGCTTGCGCCACAGCTCCTGGCCGTCACGCAGGATGCGGCTGGTGCCTTCCAGGTGGGCCGGCAGCGCGCCCAGGCGCAGCTCGGGGCCGAAGCTGCAGGCGCGCAGCTTGGAGTGGGCCAGGTACAGGTAGTTGCGCCGCTCCATCACATGGTCGGAAAACTCGTTGCCCAGCGCATAACCGAGGCGATACGGGGTACCGTCGGCAGCAATCAGGTACAGCCCGACCAGCTCCGGCTCCTCACCGGCATCCTCGGCAAACGCCGGCAGCGGCAGGTCGGCGCCCGGGCGCACGACGATGCCGCCGTCGCCCTTGTAGAACCACTCCGGCTGCGCGCCCGCCTCGCCTGCCGGCGGTCGACCGCCGTCCAAGCCCCACTGGAACATGCGCATGCTGTCGGTCACGGTGCCTTCGGCCTGCTGCTGGTGCATCTTGTCGCGGGTGGCGGCGCTGCCCAGGTGGGTCAGCCCGGTGCCGGTGACCAAGCAGTGCGCCGGGTCCGGATGGTCCAGCGGTGGCAATACCCGGCCTTCGGCCAGCAGGGCCAGGTAGTCGTGACGCTCGCCCAGGCCAGCGGCCTGCACTTCGGCGGCCAGGTCTCGGCCGGCGGCAATGGCTTGCAAGGCCAGCTCACGGGTGCTGCCGGCGCCACGTACTTCCAGGGCGTACTCGCCTTCCACCACGCCCACCCGGCGTGCGCCGGTGGCGGTTTCGAATTGAATCAATCGCATGCTTGTGCTCGCTCTTCGGTTGCGAAAGTTAGCGGGAGGCCGGGGCTACCCGCGTAGAAGCCAGGCGCTGGCGGCGCTCGAGGCGGTTGTAGACCACCCCGGTCAGCAGCAAGCCGAACAGCATCACCACGGCCAGGAAATACAGGCCCGACGACAGCTGCCCGGTGTGCTCCTTGAGCGCGCCGATGCCGAACGGGCCGAGGTAGCCGCCGAGGTTGCCGATGGAGTTGATCAGCGCGATGCCGGCAGCGGCACTGGCGCCAGAGAAGAACCGCCCCGGCAAGGTCCAGAAGATGGCCGTGCAGGAGAACAGCGCGAAGGCCACCAGGCACAGCGCCGCCAGCTGCAGGCCGGGCACGCTCAGCCAGGCACTGAGGAACAGGCCGAGCGCCCCCAGGGCGTACAGCAGGCCGAGGTGGCCGTAGCGGTCATTCAGGCGGTCGGAACTGCGCGGCACGATCAGCAGGCCGATGATGCCGAACAGGTACGGCACCGCCGAAACGAAGCCGGTGACCAGGTCGCTGCCGCCAAACTGGTGGATCAACGTGGGGAGCCACAGGCCCAGGCCGTAGATGCTCAAAGTGACCGGCAGGTAGAACAGCGCCAGCAACAGCACCCGCCCGTCCTTCAACGCATGCAGGGGGTTGCCGTGGCGGGTCTGGCCGAACTCGCGCAGGTCGTTGGCCAGCTGTTCCTGCAGCCAGCTGCGTTGCTCGTCGCTGAGCCAGCGCACCTTGGCCGGGCCGTCCGGCAACAGGCGCAGGGTCGGCCAGGCCAGCAGCACCGCCGGGGTGCCGATGCAGATGAACAGCCATTGCCAGCCATGCAGGCCGAAGCTGCCATCAAGCCCCAGCAGCGCGCCGGAAAGCGGCCCGGTAATCAACATGGCCAGCGGCTGGGAAAGGATGAAGAAGCCGAGGATCTTGCCGCGATGGCGCACCGGGTACCACTGGGTGATGTAGTACAGCACCCCCGGGAAGAAGCCCGCCTCGGCCGCCCCCAGCAGAAAGCGCATCAGGTAGAAGCCGTTGGGCCCGCTGACGAACGCCATGCCGACGGTGATCGCGCCCCAGGTGACCAGGATGCGGGCGAACCAGCGGCGCGCGCCGAAGCGGTCGAGCAACAGGTTGCTGGGCACCTCGAACAGGAAGTAACCGATGAAGAACAGCCCGGCGCCCAGGCCATAGGCCGCGTCACCCAGGCCGATGTCGGCGCCCATGTGCAGCTTGGCAAAGCCCACCGCAGAACGGTCGACATAGGCCACCAGGTACAGCAGGACCAGAAAAGGGATGAGTTTCAGTGTGATCAGGCGGACGAGCCGCTGCTCCTGAATCATGGCGATGTCTCCGATTGTTCTTGTAATGGGCAGAGCACTGGGTCGGGCTTTTTGGCAGGCCATCGACCGGAAAATCGATCATATAGTATTACCATTTAAAACAACAAGCCTTCACATGGCGCTTTTTTGTCGATACAGTCAGCCACACAACGACAAATAGTAATACTAATTAGGTGTCCCCATGTCTGATCACAAACGCCCGCTGCGCTCCGCCCAATGGTTTGGTACCGCTGACAAGAACGGTTTCATGTACCGCAGCTGGATGAAGAACCAGGGCATCCCGGACCACGAATTCCAGGGCAAGCCGATCATCGGCATCTGCAACACCTGGTCGGAGCTGACCCCGTGCAACGCGCACTTCCGCAAGATTGCCGAGCACGTCAAGAAAGGCGTGCTGGAAGCGGGCGGCTTCCCGGTGGAGTTCCCGGTGTTTTCCAGCGGCGAATCCAACCTGCGCCCCACCGCCATGCTCACCCGCAACCTGGCCAGCATGGATGTGGAAGAGGCGATCCGCGGCAACCCGGTGGATGCCGTGGTGCTGCTGACCGGCTGTGACAAGACCACCCCGGCGCTGCTGATGGGTGCGGCGAGTTGCGACGTGCCGGCGATCGTGGTCACCGGCGGGCCGATGCTCAACGGCAAGCACAAAGGCAAGGACATTGGCGCCGGCACCATCGTCTGGCAGATGCACGAGGCCTACAAGGCCGGGCAGATCGACCTCAACGAGTTCCTCTCGGCCGAGGCCGGCATGTCGCGCTCGGCGGGCACCTGCAACACCATGGGCACCGCCTCGACCATGGCCTGCATGGCCGAGGCACTGGGCACCTCGCTGCCGCACAACGCCGCCATCCCGGCGGTAGATGCACGCCGCTACGTGCTCGCCCACCTGTCGGGCATGCGCATTGTCGACATGGTGCGCGAAGACCTGCGCCTGTCGAAGCTGCTCACCCGCGAAGCGTTCGAGAACGCCATCCGCGTCAACGCCGCCATCGGTGGCTCGACCAACGCAGTGATCCACCTCAAGGCCATCGCCGGGCGCATCGGCGTGGACCTGCAACTGGAAGACTGGACCCGCATCGGCCGCGGCACGCCGACCCTGGTCGACCTGCAGCCTTCGGGGCGCTTCCTGATGGAAGAGTTCTACTATGCCGGTGGCCTGCCCGCGGTCATCCGCCGCCTGGGCGAACACGGCCTGCTGCCCAACCCCGGCGCGCTGACCGCCAACGGCAAGAGCCTGTGGGACAACTGCCAGGCTGCGCCGCTGTATGACGAGGAAGTCATCCGCCCGCTCGACAAGCCGCTGGTGGCCGACGGCGGCATCTGCATCCTGCGCGGCAACCTGGCGCCCAAGGGTGCCGTGCTCAAGCCGTCGGCGGCCACCCCGGCGCTGATGCAGCACCGCGGCCGGGCGGTGGTGTTCGAGAACTTCGAGGACTACAAGGCACGCATCAACGACCCCGAGCTGGAGGTCGACGCCAGCTCGGTGCTGGTGATGAAGCACTGCGGGCCCAAGGGCTACCCGGGCATGGCCGAGGTCGGCAACATGGGCCTGCCGGCCAAGCTGCTGGCCCAGGGCGTGACCGACATGGTGCGCATTTCCGACGCGCGCATGAGCGGCACGGCGTACGGCACCGTGGTGCTGCACGTGGCGCCGGAGGCTGCGGCGGGTGGGCCATTGGCTGCCGTGCGCGAAGGTGACTGGATCGAACTGGATTGCAAGGCAGGCCGCCTGCACCTGGACATTTCCGAGCAGGAACTGGCCGGCCGCCTGGCCGACCTGCAAGCCCCGTCGCAGTTGATCAGCGGTGGCTACGCCAGGTTGTACCTGGACCACGTGATGCAGGCCGACGAAGGTTGCGACTTCGACTTCCTGGTCGGTTGCCGCGGCGCGGCGGTGCCCAAGCACTCGCACTAAGGCGCGTCCTTGGGGCCGCTTTGCGGCCCCAAATCGCTTGACTGAGTTGCATCAGAGCATGCCCACAAACACCGGCAATGCCGCTGCCATCCTCCGCGTCGCCTGCTTCGCGGCACAAGGCCGCTCCCACAGGTACTGCGCTGCTTCGAGTTGTCACTGCACCTCTGGGAGCAACTGCCTTGCTCAAATGTTCAAAGCTGGCGTTATTCCTGTAGGAGCGGGCTTGCCCCGCGAACACCGGCAAAGCCGGTGCCATCCTCCGCGTCGCCTGCTTCGCGGCACAAGGCCGCTCCCACAGGTACTGCGCTGCTTCGAGTTGTCACTACACCTCTGGGAGCAACTGTCTTGCTCAAATGTTCAAAGCTGGCGTTATTCCTGTAGGAGCGGGCTTGCCCCGCGAACACGGGCGAAGCCTGTGCCATCCACTGCGTCGCCTGCTTCGCGGCACAAGGCCGCTCCCACAGGTACTGCGCTGCTTCGAGTTGTCGCTACACCTCTGGGAGCAACTGTCTTGCTCAAATGTTCAAAGCAGGCGTTATTCCTGTAGGAGCGGGCTTGCCCCGCGAACACGGGCGAAGCCTGTGCCATCCTCCGCGTCGCCTGCTTCGCGGCACAAGGCCGCTCCCACAGGTACTGCGCTGCTTCGAGTTGTCACTACACCTCTGGGAGCAACTGTCTTGCTCAAATGTTCAAAGCAGGCGTTATTCCTGTAGGAGCGGGCTTGCCCCGCGAACACCGGCAAAGCCGGTGCCATCCTCTGCGTCGCCTGCTTCGCGGGGTAAACCCGCTCCCACAGGTACTGCGCTGGCTTCGAGTTGACACTACACCTGTGGGAGCGGCTTCAGCCGCGAACACCGGCGCAGCCGGTGCCATGCACCGCGTTGCCGCGCTAATGCTATGATGCTGCCCCCGCCCGAAGGATCGCCCCCGCCGCACATGAACTACCGCCAGCCCACCACGCGCAAGAGCATGCACGCCACCCTGGTCCAGGACCTTGGCGTACAGATCGTCTCCGGCCAGCTCGCACCCGGGCAGAAGCTGCCCTCCGAGGCCAGCCTGTGCGAAACCTACGCGATCAGCCGGCCGGTATTCCGCGAGGCCATGCGCGCCCTCACCGCCAAAGGCCTGATCGAAGCCCGCCCGCGTACCGGCACCCTGGTCCGGCCCCGGCATGACTGGCACATGCTCGACCCCGATGTACTGCACTGGCTGATGCAGGCCACGCCGCAGCAGGAATTCTTCAACATGCTGTCCAGCGTGCGCTGGGTCATCGAGCCCGCCGCCGCCGCGCTGGCCGCCACCAACGCCAGCGCCGAGGACGTCGCTTCGATCGCCGAGGCTTACCAGCGCATGGAAGCCGCACGCAACCATGAAGAGCGCCTGCAACCCGACCTGGACTTCCACGCCCGCATCGCCGACGCCACCCACAACGACCTGCTGGCCTACCTGTGCAACATGCTGTCGATGGCACTGCGCGAGTCGGTGCGCTATTCCAACCAGCGGGCGAATTTCGACCAACTCGCCCTGCCCCGGCACAAGGCAATCCTGACCGCCATCCAGAACGGCGACGCGCTGGGCGCGCGGCATGCTTCACTGGTGCAACTGGAAGATGCCCGCGTGGCCCTGGCCAAGGTGCTGGGCCAGGACCCGGCCAGCTGAGGCGGCGCTGAACGGTAGCCATGCCGCCGCCGTTCGGCCAGAATGACCCGCTCGGCGCCATAGCCTGGACACACCGCATGCTCACCACCCTCGCCATCGGCAACTACCGCTCGATCAACCACCTGGTACTGCCGCTGAGCCAGCTCAACCTGGTGACCGGCGCCAACGGCAGCGGCAAATCCAACCTGTACAAGGCCCTGCGCCTGCTCGCCGAAACCGCCCAGGGCGGCGTGGTCGCGGCGCTGGCCCGTGAAGGCGGGCTGGATTCGACCTGGTGGGCCGGGCCCGAACCCAGCGCCCGCATGCAACGCGGCGAAGTGCCGATCCAGGGCCAGCACCCGAGCCAGGCCAAACGCCTGCGCCTGGGCTTCGCAACGGCGGACCTCAGCTTTGCCATCTCCCTCGGCCTGCCGATTCCGTTGCCGTACCCCTCTGCCTTCATGCTCGACCCCGAGATCAAATGCGAAGCCATCTGGGGCGCGGGCGCCTACCGGCCCGCGTCGTTGCTGGTGGAGCGCCGAAACGCCCTGGTGCGCGCCCGGGAAGGCAACAGCTGGGCGGTGCTCGACCAGCATGCCGACAGCGGCGAGAGCTTTTTCAACATTGTCGGCCGCCCGCGCCAGGCGCCAGAGATTGGCGAGCTACGCGCGTACATCAATAGCTGGCGCTTCTACGATCACTTCCGCATCGACCGCGACGCCCCCTGCCGCCAGCCACAGCTGGGCACCCGTTCACCAGTGCTGCACCACGACGGGCGCAACCTCGCCCCGGCGCTGCAAACCATCATCGAAATTGGCGATGTCGAAGACCTGATGGCCGCACTGGAGGACGCGTTCCCCGGCAGCCGGCTGGAGATCGATGCACCGCCTGGCGGGTTGTTCAGCGTGCGGCTGCACCAGCACGGGCTGCTGCGGCCGCTAGCGGGTGCGGAACTGTCGGACGGTACCTTGCGCTACCTGTTGCTGATGGCCGCGCTGCTGACACCCCGCCCGCCCTCGCTGATGGTGCTGAACGAACCGGAAACCAGCCTGCATGCCGACCTGCTGCCAGCCCTGGCGCGCCTGATCATTCGCGCTTCGCAACGTAGCCAGGTGTGGGTGGTGTCGCACAGCCGGCCTTTGATCGAGGCATTGAGGGCGTGCGACGGGTGCAATGTGCTGGAGCTGGAAAAGCGCCAGGGGCAGACCGGGTTACGCGGGGTTGGCTTACTGGATGAGCCGCTGTGGCGATGGCCTGATTGAATCTGCGCCCTCGTAGACCTTGAGCCATGTGCCACTTCCGTCAGCCAACGCCGTTAGCCCCAACCTCCTCCATGAAACCCGCAAGGTAGGTTTCCAGCCGCGCGTGGCGTTCGGCAGCCAAGCGCGCCCCTTCCGCCGTCTTGAAGCCCGATGCCAGCTTGAGCAGCTTGGTATGAAAGTGCTCGATGGCGTAGGCCGTGTCCTGATACACCCGCCCCTGCGCAGCGGGATTCTTGAAATCGTACAGCGCCGAGCCCATCCGCCCGGATACGTAGAAACATCGGGCAATACCCACCGCACCGATGGCGTCCAGGCGATCACTGTCCTGCAGAATTCTGGCTTCGAGGCTAGTTGGCTCGAAACCTGCGGAATAGCTGTGCGTTTTGATCGCATGGGCTACCTGCTCGACACGCGGCAACGGCCAGCCAAGCGCGGTGAGGATGGCGCAGGCCTTGTCGGCCGACAAGCTCGACGCCTGCTTGCGCAAAGGTGAGTTCTTTTCGACCGGCACACAGTCGTGCAGTAGCGTCGCGGCCAGCAGTACCTCCAGGTCGCCGCCCTCTGCCCGCTGGATGCGCTGCGCATTTACCCATACGCGGTGGATGTGGGCGAGGCCGTGGGAGCCGTCTTGGTGGTCTGGCGGGAGATGTTTCAGCAGTTGAGCGGCGAGGTGTTGGAAGGGGGTGAAAGCTTCGCTGGTCACAGGATCGCTCCATTTTTTCTTTACATGGCATCAAATTGACACTGTCCGACCATTTTGTAACCCTGACGCACAGCAGCGTCAGCCCGACGAAGCGGTTTGGAAAACAAGCGATGGAAAGCAAGCACCAGCAACTGACGAGCGCATACCGCCAGACATTATCTGACCTTCCCCTGCACTGGCTTGATCGGAGCCGCGAGCACGAAGCTGATTTCAAGCACCTTTCTGGTTTGTTTCTTCCCGGTACCTCGCTGCACTACGAGCAGGCAATGAAACGTATCATGGTCATCGGCCGAGAAACGCGTCGCTGGGATATTGTCACTGCCAGGGAACCCTTCATTGACTTGGATGATTACATCCAGCGCGCCATGGCAATCCAGCAAGAACACTTGGCCAAATACAGTTCCGGTAAGGCCGACCGGGGTGCCAGTTTCTTCAATTTTGTGCGCGAAATTCGCCAAGGCGATAATACCCTCGGCGTCGCTTGGGCCAACCTCTTCAGCTTTGCATGGCAGCGAGGGTCACCCATGCGTTGGGAGCACTTCAAAGAACTCGTGAAGGTATCCAAGCGGCTGCTCGAGGTTCAGATCGACATACTCCGACCAGACATCATCGTTTTCGCCAACGGCGCGAGCAGTGCCCATATACGGCAGCAGTTCTTCCCGCATAAAGGCGAGCTGAGCGTTTGCAGCGAGCTTGGAGATTATCGCGAGCATGGCATTTCGCTCAACCAGCTGTGGCGGTTCCGCCTGCACGATGCGATTCAGTGCTATCGCATACAGCACCCTAGTAGTGTGAGTGCGAAATCGCGCGCAGCGCGTCGCTTCCTTCTGGAGCAGATTCTGCTCTGCAAAAGGTCGACCATTGAGTTGTAGCTATTGGAAGAAGCCCGGGAAAATATCTGAATTAACCTCTTCCTTGTAGGCCATTTCCCAAAGATACTCCCCTTCCCTGTTTTTCGTTGCGGACGTTTTTACAGCGTTCTAGTCTCGGTCCGTCGTTGCATATCAACGACCGGCTTTGACAGGCCGCGACGATACACAGTGCATGCCCGTTCATGGCGGTTGTGCATGGGGCACGCTCGCGTGCGCCGGTTTCTGTGTTCGCCGGTCTGTCAACCCATGTACAGCTGCCACCTTTCCGTTTGACAGCGGGTTGGCGGTGGCCCTACCGAGAACACAGTAAAATGCTAAAAATCGTTCCAGATCCGCCTCAAAACCTCCAATCCCTTGAAGACATCCTGATCCAGGCGACGGATTACGCATTGTGCGCGTCGACTGTCGTACATCAGGCAATGCTACTGCATCCCAAGTCATCGGCATCAATTCTCATGATGGCGTCGATGCATGAGCTGGAGACGCTGCGAGCCCTGCTTGAGCAAGCGCTGATCCAGGTGCAAATGCCCTCTGAGCCTCAGACCTTGCACTAAGGCTTCAACGATGTTTCGCCTGAGCTGGCTTGCCGGCGACAGGGCCAGCGCAGGCACTAGAGATTTTCGGGGAGATTGAACAATGCCCACTGAAGAAACCAAATTCACCGTCGGCAAGACCACCTTCTACCAAGGTGCAAACCAGACCCATCCCCTCTTCAGCATCGCAGCCGGCATCCCTTGTCAAAGCGCCCGTGAACAGGCCTCGGAACTGATGGGTTACGCACGGGACCTGTCCCTGGACGGCTTGATGGAAGACAAGCCTCAGCTGATATGGGCTTCGCACTACCTGTGCGCGTTAGCCAAGGCGCTGATGGATGATGCCGAGCTGGGCATGATGCGCTGAATTACCCTTCATCACACCTTCAAGACCTCGCTTGCCCGGTTTTGAAGGTGTGCTCCAGCTACCCAAGCCGCCTCTGTGTACCCTGCCTACTGACTACTAAGGCTCAATGACCCATCGCCCGCGCAAAATCCCTTTCAGCGCATCAATGCTCAATGTCATATCCCGCTTGCGGTGGACCACCGCGTGACAGTTGGCGCACAACGTCACGAGATCTGTCTCAGGGTTCACGACCTTCTCGCCACCAAAGTCCGAAATCGGTACGACATGGTGCACATGAATGAAACCTTTAGCGTGCTCGCCGTATGCCTGCTCGAAATCAAACCCACATGCCTTGCAGTCGAGACCGTGGATAGCAATGGCCTTCATCCGCAGATCTTTTCGGCGTTCGTAACGGGTTCCAAAGTAGCTTGTTTTGCTACCTTCACTGGCAGACTCAAAGGTAAGTGAACCGTCCTCCATATCCGCTACAGCCGCGTCGACCACCGGAGGCAACAGCTTCGCGTGGCTTAGGATGGCGTCGTAGTCGGATTGAGAAATGGGCCGGACCCCGTCACGCCAGTAGTTGCTCACACGACTGGCAGAGATTGTCTCCAGGTACTCCCCTCCAATTTTTGAGGGGACGGCGTTTTCAAACGGGGTGAAGTTTTCAATCAGGGCAAACAGGTCACCCTTGTCACTTCGCCGGTCGGCGTAGACCTTGCCTATACGCGCCTTACCAAAATAATGCGGATCGGCGCTTAGGCGGACAGAAGCAAAGGCTTTATCTTTGATACGTCCCTTGTAGTAGACCACCTCGGTTCCCTGAGCAAGCCAGGTTTGGTATCGCTTGGGGAAGTGATAGACGGCGCCTGTCTCATCTTCCCACTGCGACGTGTCGTTTTCTACGATGACAACGGGCATTCCCTTTTCCTCTCGGCTGATGGCAAAAGCCTATCAAAAAAGAGGAAATTTCCTACATAGCAATGACAAAAATCGGGAGCCTCGCGGCGTCGTCTATTTCGCTACGACCAACGCCGCTACGCGCATTTTTCTAACCGACGAGCGCCATTGCCGACCCGCTCTCATCTCTGTATCTGGTCAGCCCTGTTCAGAACACCGACCATCCAATACGTGAACTCAGCAACTCAAGCGCCGCCATCCCGGCCAGAGAGTTGCCCGCAGCGTTCAGCTCAGGTGACCATACGCACACAGTGAATTGCCCCGGCACGATCGCCACGATGCCGCCCCCTACGCCGCTCTTGCCAGGCAACCCCACACGGTAGGCAAAATTGCCGGCCTCGTCATACAGCCCGCTGGTGGCCATGATCGAGTTCACCTGCTGGGTCTGGCGTGGGGTGAGAATCTGCGAGCCGCTGTGCTTGCAGAAACCATCGTTGGCCAGGAAGCAGAACGCCTTGGCCAGGTCGAGGCAGTTCATTTGCAGCGCGCAATAGCTGAAATAGCTCCGCAGCACCGTTTCGACTTCGTTATGGAAGTTGCCGAACGACTGCATCAGGTACGCCATGGCCGCGTTACGCGCGCGGAATTGGTACTCCGAATCAGCAACGCGCGCATCGATCGAGATGTGCGGGTTGCCCGACAGCCGCCGCACGAAATCGCGCATCGACAAGGTAGGTGCTGCGAAGCGCGACTGGTTGATATCGCAGATCACCAATGCACCCGCGTTGATGAACGGATTGCGCGGGCGCCCGCGTTCGAACTCCAGCTGTACCAGCGAGTTGAACGGCTGACCGGAGGGCTCATGGCCAAGCCGCTCCCAAATGGCCTCGCCCGAGTGGCCAATGGCCTGAACCAGGCTGAACACCTTGGAAATACTCTGCACCGAAAACGGCACCAGGGCGTCGCCTGCGCAGTGATAACTGCCATCGTTGCCGTAGACGGCGATGCCCAACTGGTTCGCCGGCACGTCGGCCAGCGCAGGGATGTAGTCAGCCACTTTGCCCTTGCCGATCAAGGGACGTACTTCTTCGAGAATCTCGTTCAACAGCGTTTGCATGGAGGGCCCTGTATCAATCCCCAGACGACGGCTTAGGGGTAGTGTTCTTGACGAAGGTTAAGCGGGAGAAATCACACATTCGACAAGAAATGGCGGAGGCTACCATGCCGGGCTGCGGCCATGGGGCCAGCAGGATCAGGCGGGCCTGTGCCTCCGTTGGCACTGGGCAAGTCATCGGCGGATACAACGCAAACGGCTCGATGCAGGTCGCACCTAGCGGGCGGTTTTGTGGCGAACGTAAAGCGCACTCGCGCCACCTGACAGCTGCCGAGCCTGTAGCTCGAACGCATGTGGATGCCCCTTGATCAGATCGCTCAGCTTCTTGAAGCCATGGGTGCGCGGATCGAACTCCGGTCGGAGCTTTGTTATGTTTGCGCCCGGCATCCCCAAGCTCGCCCAGCCCTCCTCGTCAGCAAGGTCGTCCAGGATCTTTGAATCGCCCCTGGTTTCCTAGACACTCTCCAAGCTCAGAAAATAGCGTTTCTCATACTCTACTGGTGACAGCTGCATAGCACTGCTGTGTCGGCGTTTAGGGTCATAGAACATCTCGATGTAATCGAAAATACCACTTCGGGCTTCGTCACGCGTTGCGTAGATCCTTCGTCGGATTCGCTCCCGCTTCAAAAGCTGGAAAAAGCTCTCGGCTACGGCATTGTCGTGGAGTTTTCCCGTCGGCTCATGCTGCTGACCACATTGTTGGCCTTAAGGAAGCTTTGCCAATCTGAGCTACTGAACTGACTGCCTTGGTCTGAGTGAATCATCACTTGCTGCTGTGGCTTGCGTCGCCAAACGGCCATCAACATCGCGTCGATAGCAAGGTCGCTGCACATCCTTGGCTTCATTGACCAACCAATGACTTGGCGTGAGAAGAGATCCAGCACTACCGCCAGATAAAGCCATCCTTCATAGGTGCGGATGTAAGTGATATCTGTCACCCAGACCTTGTTCGGCTCGCTGACCTTGAACTGCCGCGCAAGGTGGTTGGGAGATGCCACTGTTGGCTTTCCGCCATAAAACCCAGGACGACGGCGATAGCCCGTTTGCGAACGTACCCCCTCTGCCTGCATCAAACGACCGACTCGATTCCGCCCGCATGTCTCTCCCAGCTCACGCAGGTCATCGTGAATTTTGCGGTAGCCGTACACACCTCCGCTTTCGAGCCAAGCATGTTTGATCAAGCCAAGCAGACGGTGATCTTCTTTTGCTCGGGCAGATTGCGGCTCAGCCAACCAGGCGTAGTAGCCGCTGGGATGCACCTTGAGGGTTTGGCAAAGGCGCCGCACCGGGTAATCCGTCGAGTGCGTCTTGATGAAGGCGTACTTCAGCCGCACTCCTTGGCAAAGTACGCGGCGGCCTTCTTTAAGATGTCTCGCTCTTCCGTCACGCGTTTGAGCTCGGCGCGCAGCTTGCGCAGTTCGGCCTGCTGATCACTGTCTTGCTGACGCTGCTCTTGAGGCTTGCTGTAGACCTTGATCCAGGCGTAAAGGCTGTGCACGGACATGCCCAGGCGCTGGGCGACCTCGGCGACAGGTTTGCCTTTTTCGGTCACTTGCTTGACCGCTTCGATCTTGAATTCTTCGGGGTAACGCTGACGACTCATGGCACCTCCTATTTGGGCCTCATTATGAGGCTTGGAGGTGTCTACGAAACCAGGGGCGATTCAAAGGCTAACTTATTGGAAAGGCCAACAAGTCTTAACGATGGCCAATCCCCTCCTCAGCAACTGCAACTCTAGTTGCGCCACCATGCTGTGTTACACGCGGTCGACACCTCAGCTTTACAGCTCCCTTAGAAAACGACTCATCCGTGGCCTTGCTAGACCACACGTAGGCTTCCCCGGCTTTCAGCAGAGCCATACGCTCTGGCGTCAGGTTGCCGAGTGCAGCGTTAGCCTTCTGGATGTGCTTCAACCAAGCAGGCGAATTGAACTTGTGCATGATGATCTGGCTGGACAGTTCGATCAGGCTGACAGGCACAGATGGCGGGTCTTGGCTTGCAACCATGATGCTGACGCCCTTGTGCCGCATCTCTCGGACCACTTCGATGAGCCCGGCAACCAGGTCAGGACTCTCGATGTATTTATGGGCCTCATCGAACACCACCAGCTTATTGAAGCTGCGCCCATCGATCCGTGCATCAGCGAACAGCTGCAGGAGCACGACGAACAGTCCGAGGGCTTCATCCTTCTCGATGAATTCGTCCCGCAGGTCCACGATGATCAATCGGCCTGGTCTCACCACCTCAGTGAGCGAGGTGCCGTCGCTGATGTACTCGGCGGCCAGGTCAAGGCGCATCCGAGCCAGCTCCTTGAGGTGATCGGGAACCGACGATGCATCGATGCCTGCACGCAAGCCCTCAAGGGTGATGTCGTCGCGCATCGCCTTCATGATGCGCATGATCTGACGGATGTACGTGGCTTGATTGCCTACGGCTCCCATCAAAAACTTCCAATGCGAAGCCTTCAGCTCTGAGGCCGAGAACTGCAAAGGGCGTACTTCGATGTCGGGGTACTCGGCCTGACGCTCTTCGATCTTGTCGGCTGGTACGAGAAGCAAGACATCCGCGAGTGCCCTCGGCTCCGCGCCATACACCTCCTTCAGAGCGCGAACCTGATCTTCCTCCGAGTTCGCCCCCACCATCGACGTGAATTCGGGTTTGTAGTCCATCGTCGGGCTGTAGTGGAAGATCACCGTGGACAGCGGCTCGGGAAGGCAGTTGATACCGGGGATCTGCAGCGAAGCCATCTCTGCCACGCTGCCCAAGGTGTAGCTCTTGCCGCCACCTTGAACGCCGAACAGGCTGATGGTGTGGGTCTGATTGAGGTCGAGTGCCACCTTGCGCCCAGACACTTCGCCAAGCAAACCGTACTGCGGTGTTGCTCCCGTGGCACCGAGCATGATGTCGTAAGCCGCGCGACTATCGGTAGCCTCGCCGTCTTGAGGCTGCGGCTGCGTAACGGAGGCTCTCTGGGGAGCCTCCTCCCCCGCAACAAGAACCGATGCGGGCGCCTGTTCCGCAGTCGCAGTCGCATCCGAACCCGGCTCGTCTGCTGACGGTGGTGTGCCAGCGCTTGCAGCCTGCACGGTGCCAACTGGCTGGGGAGCCGCCAGCGCCACGGGGGCAGGCTCCGGCTCACGCACGTGCACGCTTGAAGCCACCTCATGTTGCGTGTACTTGCCCCTCGGACTGTCGTCCCACGCGAGTGTTCGATCCCGTGGCGGGCTGAGGAAGGCAGCTGTTTCAAAGGTAGGAACGGCTGGCGCCAACTCCCTGCGACGAAGCAGTTCTTGCGTGACCTCTCGCACTGTGTCGGCAGAGCGGGCGTACTGGACGCTAGCCACCGTTTCGGTGTCAGTCACTGCCGACTCCACCAACTGTCGAATCAAATCACTACCGATCCGATAGAACTCGATGCCGTTTTCATGCTCGGCGGGCTCAGTACCTGGCTTGCTGAAGTCAAACACCACAGCACTTCGTGTGAACTGCAGGGTGTAAGGCCGTTCATCAAGGCGTCGCAGGAAGTAGTGAGCCTCTTCGGCGGCTTCTGGCAAGACCACGCCATAGCGTTCGGAGCGGTCTAGATAAAAGCCCAGCAGTGCAGCAAGATCGCGATTCTTGATGGGGCGGTCAGGCCGATCTACGTCAGCCATCCTGGGGTCGAAGTGATAGGCCAAGACGTGCTCGGACTGAGCGATCTGATCTGTGATAGACGCCTTCAACTGCGAGTAGGCAGCCACATCACCCACTTGGCTGTAGCACTTCACTTCAACCAGCCGACATGTCACCACGCGACTTGCTGGGTCGAGGTCGAACAGAGCAAGGTCAGTCCGTCGGAAGCTGACTTCATCGCCCATTTCCTCAGCGCTTTGCTTCAACGCCTTGTATAACTCCAAGTGCGCGTCCAACGGCACGACGACTTGATTCTGGAAAACGCCCTGGTGTTCGAGGAACAAACGCGAGAGCGCCAAACCCATCGCCTCGGCCCGCTGGGATGAAGAGGACAGTAGCTTCAAGGCCAACCGGCCGGACAACGATCGAAGCTGGTCCAGCATCACCAAGGCATGTCGCCCCGTATTGGGCAGTCCGTACTCACCCAAGATGGGAATCAGCAACGACTCAAGCTCAGCAACGGACCGCGAGGTTATTGCCAATCGATGGCTCATCGCGCTCGCCATGTCGGGCGAGTGGTCGATCAGATAGTCTGGCCGTGTGGCATGCCGACGATGGTCGAAGAACTCGATTCCCAAGTTCCGATCAATCGTTAGCACCCAATCACTGACCTCATGAACCTGATGGAGCATGGCACGCTCATCTGCGGACAGGCTCAGCGCAACAACAGGGCGCGCATGCGGCAGGTATTGACTGCGAGCAACCGTCGCCACTGCGACCGAGACAGCACGGGAAACGCCACCCATGAGGTCGGATAACGCCTCCGCCCCCACCAGCGGCTGCGCCGCGCCATGAAGCGGACGACGCAGCCAAGTGATGGACTGCTCGTCTTCCAGATAGTCCACTTCGAAGGGCTGAACCAGACCATGAACAAACGAAGAGTCGTCACTGTCCTGGACATCAACTGCTCGAATTTCCTCAGCCGGGAACAAGTCAAACAAGAAGGACAGGTGCGCCGCATGCAAATCCGGATCCTCACGGAATTCCTTGATCGCACGAATGGCCAGTCGCAGCTTGGGGTGCAAATGACTGTTGGTCGGCGTCGAAAAAGCGTCTGCCTCCTTGGCGCTCGCTCCCGAGTCTGGCGACAAGAGTTCCAGCAATGCTTCCCCGGTCGAAGGGGCTGCAGGATCAAGCACGAAGAGCCGGATGTCGTAACGTAGATCGGCGAAGTCAGGATGTCGCTGGAGTGCAAGCAGCACCTCGGCCATTGCGCCTGCGCGCCCCGCGTTGAATGCGTTGATCGTCAGCGTCTCCACATACGGGTGCTGGACCAGATAACGCTGCACGCGCGCGACAAGATAAGCACTATCGATCGTTGCCCCGCCTATGGCTGGCTCTGGCAAGCCCAAGGCAGCACAAACCTCCCCAATCAGGCCACGAGGGTCCTTTTCATCGGTCGCCGCGTACAAGGACCAGAACGGGTTGATGTTGTCCACAGCCAGCGCTGTCCGCCCCAGCTCCTCACCGAAGGGAACAACCGGCGGAAATGCCGCTGGCGCAAGCTGCTTGATCACTGCGTCACGTGTCGGGATCACAAACTCTTTATTGCTAGCCCGGCTCTGCTCCATCCAGGTCTGGCCGAGATGGCTCCATGCAACATGCCAGTTGGCACGCAGAGGATGCGTTGGCCCCAGCAGCACAGCATCTCGTCGCCTGCCTTGGTAGTCTTCCAGCACGAGGGCCACTGAATCTATGGTGAGCGCGTAGCGAAGCTCATCCATCGCTTGCCGCGCTACGGCCGTCTCGGTGGAGCTGGCACGTGCAAGCGCTGTGTCGATCCAAGCCAAGTAGGCGGAGGCGTAGTTCTGAGCCGGCTCCTGAAGGGACAGAAGATCGCTGGCCTGCATGGTCAGCCGTTGGTCCCCCTTGAGCACTGCGGCGAAGAACAACTCCCGAGCCTCCCGGAATCGAGTTACCTCGTCCGAGACCGGCCACTTGAATGACGTCGTAGATCGGGTGGCAACACCCGAAGCGCTGATCGAAAGTCTCAAGCGGTTAAGATCTTCCGGGTCTTCAAGAAAAGCCCGCTCCAGGTTCGCCAAAAGGCTGGACACCAAGACGTTCGCCTTACCCTCCTTGCCCAGGCGAATCTCCAAGGTTTCGGCGCTGGCTATGGCCTTGCTACTGCGCTCCACCCAGCCGCAGCCGGTCACAGTAACGGCTCCAGGATCACGATCCTGAGTCACCGCCGCAAAACGTGCACGCAGCAACGCATGCATCAAGCTTGCCTCACGCGGGACCGCACGCTGCGGTGGTTCTACCTCCACCTCGTCGTCGGTGACCACGTAAAACAGGTCACTTTCGTTGGGGCTGGCGTGCGTCTCCGCTCCATCAGTGTTGAACCGGATGGGATTGCCTTCTCCGTCCGCGAGAGGGATGCGATCACCGTCCTCGGTCTCTGCATACACCCGCACGTAGTGCCAGCCTTCCTCCCAGTCAATCTTGCCAATCGACGAAAAAGCAATCGCACCTGAGTCGGTCCCCTTGCTCCAAGCGGCCTTACGCCTACGCAGGCCTGTCGGACCGTTGTCGCGCGACACAACCTCTGCCACAAACCGCGATAACCCTTCGACCTTGGACGGCACCGGGTCAACACGGAAAGAGACACTGAACTTCTTGAGGCCGGTTTTTGAGATGGGAAGCACTTTGTGCCCGATCAACTCAGCCAATCGGGGGTCTTCGTTGTCATCCTTCACCACGGGCAAGTCAGGCAGTGCGACATCGCCGATGTAGATGGCATCGGGGTTGACTCCGCCGTCCTCGAACAACCATTTATTGAACGCAAGTGGCCAATTCACACGGTCACGAACGATGGCTTGCGTCCACTCCTTGGGATTGGAGACGCCGATGCGGGAGAAGAACTCGCCAAGCTGCTTGCAGAACACGGGGTCCAGCAAGCCCAGCTCAAGTGCGCGAACGCGCTCCGTCTTGGTAGACCAGGTCACGCGCTCAACGCACTCTCGGTTGCGCGCCACCCGCGCAGGTGCGCGCTCGGCCTGTTGGAACAACTCAAAGTCCGGCACCAGAGCAAGCTCAAAAAGCGCGGCCCCCATCGCATCCGGATCAAACTCATTGACCTGGCAGGTGAGCAGGTAACGTGCTACAGCAGCGTCATCGGAATACCGCCACCGGGCGTCACGCCGCCGCAACTCGCTCAAGCAGGCCTCTACGGCCATCCGCAAGTTGGCGGGGACTTGAGCCAGCAACTGCCCATTTAGCTCCGCATACGCGCCATCGATCGAGACCTCTTCGAACGTCGCGACCCCAAAAGAATCTTCCGCTGAAGCACGCAGGTCATTCGGCACGAAGACCAGCAACGGGGGCCGAAGCTCATCGTTCGGTAGCGGATTCCGCAGCTCAACCAGCTTGGTGCTGCTGACAGCCATGTCCGGTGCCATCGCTCGCAAGCCCACGTCAGCCAGTACCACGACGTTCGCTGACGGCACGGCAGCCCGCAGGCCGCCAGCCAAGCGAATCATCAGCTCTCGATCCAAGTCAGTGACCCGCATGCAATGCCCAAGCTCGCGAGCGGCAAGCAACTGGGATAGCTTTGGAAGCAGGACCGATTCCAGCGCGGCGTTCAGTTCTTGATTGGTGAGTTCACGCAGTCCCTGACTCATGCGCGCGCTCCTTCGTTTCGTTCTGCAATCGTGTAGCGCGGCACCACGGTCTGGGTCACGTAGGCATCAGACAAATCTCGATAGAAGCCAATCTCACGTAGGCGTCCGGTGAATGCCTGCACATTGCTGCGCAGTGCCTTCCGTTCGTCGATGGTCGGAGCGCTGAACCCCTCACCGGGCGGCAGCTGATCTATGTAGAGCCCATAGCGTTCACGCAAGAACGACAGCAAGTCGTCGATCCGCATCTCGCCGGTGAAGTAGCCCTGGTCCCCACCGGGGCGCAACACCGCGATCTGTAGCAACACTTCCAGCAGGCGACTCTCCAGCGCAAATCGCCGAGGTGCGTTTCGCGCACGGGTCTGCGCAAGCAGCGCACCCGACTTGTTCTTCAACATCGTCGCGTCCAAAGACTCGATGATGTACTTCCGATGGAATGCACCACGCAGAGCCACCAGAATCTCGATGTAGGTCTCAAAGTCCGAGAGTCCCATCTTTGTGATGGCTTCGACCTCTGCGTCAAGGCCCGCATCCCCCTCAGACAAGGATTCCAGCAGTCCGGCAAGCCGCTCACCAAAGAACTTCTCTCGCTCTTCCGCGAATGGTTCCCCTTGCAAACCGTAGAGTTCGCCGACCGAGAACACGGAGTTCAGGGGTCGGATTAGTTTCCCTCTCCGAACGAGGTGCTCAGAAAACTCGTCAAGCTTCTTGGCGACGAAGTACGCTCGCACAAAACTGGGAATGCGCCGGTAGTAGCCATCTGCGCTGCGCTCTGCCAGCGCTGCGGTAGAGGACTCTGAGCTACCCGACAGATCAACGAACAAGCCGAGCTTGTAGGGGCAGTCACCCTGAGGCTCGCGCTGCTCGCGGGGCTTCATGGGGCATGCCGATTCAGCGCACAGCGAGTTGGCTCCCTCCAGCTTCTGCCAGGCAGGCAGGAGCTTCAGCAGGCGAAGGTGGTACAGCGCCAAGTGGAACGACAACAGCACCTTCAGGTACTCCACCATCACCGAGCGCGGCATGAAGGGCTTGTAGAACAGCAGTCGCTGAATGTCTTCGGCCATCAGATCGGCTGAGCCGATGCATACAGGCGCAAACCGATCTCCGCCCGCGCGCGTGTCCGCCGTGTCCTTCCTCTGCGACAGAAAGTGCAGCAGCGTCGCCGTCTCAATGTCTGTCAGTGCCTTGTCGTTCAGCTCTCTTGTGAGCTTGTCGAACCCGTCGAAGAAGAAGCCCTTGAGATGCTCGATAGCGTTGTGGCCGGACCTATTTCTTGCGTGATATAGCATCTGATAGAGATGCTGGGCGGCGCCGTAGTCACGCGAGTGCTTCGGATTGCGAAAGCGATAGGTATAGCCATGCAGCGGTCGCGGCCCTGCCACGGCGGCGTTTTTCTTGCCTCGGTTCACGATGTCCATCAAGTGGGTTTCCACCCAACGTTCCACCATGTCTCGGTGCTGGGTGAAACCCAAGAACTTGTCGCTGGCATCGAGGATGTCATCAACGAACTTGTCCACGGTCAGCTCGCGCTTGTCGCGGAAAACGCTCGGATAGCCCCCATGCTCCAGCCGCTCGAACAAGCCCGTGAGCACCCGATCCATCTCGATGGTCTTGAAGTCGAGATAGCTGATCTTCGGAAGTCGGAACTCCCTGTCCTTCTTCTGCAATGCCATCAGTTCCCCCTGGCGCCGCTCTCTGCGGCTTCTTCTTGGCGAGCGCTCTTCACCGGGCTGTGCAGTAAACGCATCTCCACCCGACCATCGTCATGGCGTGCCAAGCGGTAGAAGTCGTGCCCCGTGGTGGTCAGCAGGATTTCGCGGTAAGGCTGTGCGTTGAGACTGTTCTTGAATACGCCAAGGCAGAGATAGAACCCCTGCATCTCTTCAACGCTTGGCCGATAGCCTTCATTCAGCCGTACCAGCATCTCGAACACGTCGAGGTTGATGATCAGCTCGCTGCTGATGGCACCTGCGCCTTGGCCTTGGTACTTCAGCAGCAAACCGGTCGGCAGGTGTTCAACGAAGCGAGCCTTGGCCGCAAAGTCTTGTACCTGCAGCCCAAAGCCCTCCACTGGGAAGAGCCGGTAGCTCCGAACCGTACCGTGTTCGACCTGCCGCAACTGCAAGGCCAGGCTGGCTCCAAGGCGCTCCGGGCGCTGTAGCCCCTCGCCTCGGTTGACCGCATGCAGGATTTCGCTCGTGAGTTTGTCGATTGGCATTTCGCCTCGAACGATCTCCACCATGCGTTTGGCGGAGCGATAGGGCAGCATCTTTTCCCAGCTCGCGTCGCGCCGCTCAAAGAAATGCTTGCGGCGTGCCATGGCCACATACTCGCGATGTTTGCACGCCCGGTGGCGAACTGACGAGTCAGACACGCCACGCGGCAGGTCGCCGAACAGGCGCTTCAACACCTCGAAGTCAAACTGCCCTCGACGCTCGAAGCGGAACAGGGCGCGGTCATCCGGCTGAACAAAGTCCAGGCCTCGGTCGAAGCGGGGGTCCTCCTGCTTGCCAACATCCAGGTCGCTCAGTAGCGTCAGCAGCCGATCCGAGGTGGCTTGCCCGCCACCCATCCAGCTGTTGAAGTAGAAGCTACGTGCCACCTCATCGTGCTTGCCTGAGGCGTAGAGCGCATGAATCTCACCACAGTCGCGGTTGCCAATCAGCATGAACGACAGCGCTGAACGCAGGTCGCGCATCGTGATGTGCAAGCGCCCGCGCAAGTGCGCCATCGTGTAAAGCGTCTTGAGGCGTTCCAACAAGCGCGGCCCAGCGATCTCATCCTGGAAGCTGCGCGCGTTGTGCAAGGCATAGCAACTGTCTTTCAAGTCACACTGCTCACAAGCAGCCCAGTTCTCGGGGCGGACGATGCTTCTCAGCGTGCGCTCCAGAATGGACCCGCCCTGAGCATTGCTGGCGTCATCGGCCACAACGCTGCGCAGATTCAGATTCACCACCGCCACGCCAGACTCAGTTTCCCCGGTAGCAAATGCACGCCGAACCAGGGCCGTGAGCGCCGGGAAATCCCGTTCATGCGCAGCTAGGAAGTCCACTAAGCGGCCTTCGTTGATCGCAATCAGTCGCGTCTCGTGGGGCCTCCAGGACGCTGCGTCGTTGCCCCGGAACGGGGCCAGGAAGTCCAGCAACACTTGGTTGTTGTCCTTGTTGCCCTCATCTTGGCTGCCGTCGTAGTTGATGAGGTAGCGCTTGCCGTCCAAGCTCAGCTCGCTGCCGTTTGCCAAACCACGATTGACGGCCCCGCCACGCGCTTCGACCTCTTTCTCTAGCCGTTGCAAGAAAGCCGTCTTGCCGTCGCCAGCGTTGCCCGAGATCAGTACGAGCCGGAACTCTCCCTGCAGCACAGCAGGCAACAAGGCACGGTCTAGTGCAGTGTCCACATAGGCTGAGAACCCAAGCGCGTCCATGCCCCGCGTACCCGCATTGCTGCGCCGGCTTTGGCTGTAGAGCGTCAGCAGGTGTGATACGAACGCATTTGTGTTAGGTGCCGATTCAGCCAAGGCGGGCAGCCCGCTACTCACGCCCGTCACCATGGCCGCCAGGCTGACCGTCTGCACTCGACGCGCATGGCGAACTTCTGCCAGCGCATCGCGGAAATCGACGGCCGTGTGAAAGCGCTCTGCCCTGCGCGGCGCAATGGCCTTGAGCACCACACTCACCAACTCTGGCGCCAAGTCGGCAAAGCCTGAGAGTTCACGCGGATCCGGCGCAGGCTTGTTGATGGGCGGTTCCGTGGTGTCCCAAGGGTAGCGGGCGGTCAATGCCTCGTACAAAGTCAGGCCCAGCGCATACAGATCGCGGTCCGCGCGCTCGCCGTTATGCGGAATGACCTCGGGGTCAAAGCCTGGCGGCAGATAGCGCCGCGAGCCCCCGCCGCGCGACTCCTTGTCGTCGGCCCGCACCGAGACATTGAAGTCGATGATCTTGGCGCCCTTCTGCGTCCACAACAGATTGCGCGGTTTGATGTCGCAGTGATGGAAGCCCTGCGCATGCAGATGCACCAGCCCCTCAATCACCTGCTTGCCCAGCTCCAGAGCGTCCTCGGGGGACAGCAGGCGATCGTGGATCATGTCGCCGACATCGGCCCCTTCCACGTACTCAAACACCAGGAAGGGAATGTCACGCCCTGGAATCACATCTGCATCCAGCACACGCACCACGTGAGGGTGCTCGGGGATGTGCACCAGGTGACGGTACTCTTTCTTCAGGCGCTCCAATGTCGAGTGCCGGTCACTGACGATGAGCTTCACCGTGCGCGCCACATCGCCCAAGGTGTCGATCACCTTGTAGACCACACCGAAGCTGCCGCGCCCAAGCTTCTTCTCCACGATGAACTTGTGGGTCAGGCGATGGCCTGCCGCCAAGTTCAGGTAGTCGGTCTGGGCATCATCAACTTCAAAGACCTCGGGCTTCGGCGCCTCTGCAGCTTGGCTGGCTGCTTGCGCCATAGGTTGCAGCAAAGCACTCAATGCGCCCAGCGCGGCCGATGCGGTTGGTCGTTGGTGCTCATCAAAAGCGCACAAGCTTTGCAGCCAAGCATCAAAGGACTCATTCAATTCCGGTCGCAGTGCCGAGGGCTTGTTGAGGAACTCGCCGACCCGCTCCCACACCGTGGTGGGCTCGCCCGCGAAGGGGCGCTCGCCGGTGAAGAGTTCGTAAAGGATGACCCCTACGGAGAAGATGTCTGATGCGCTGGATGCGGCACCCGGCTCCCGGAATGCCTCGGGCGCCACATAGGCTTTCTCCACTAGATCAACGATGTCCGTCGCGATCGTCAGGCTGCGGTCCACACCGGGCTTGGCGAAGTCGAAATCGGTGATGCGTGTGGTGCCGTCCTGGCCAATCAAGACCGCGCCCGGCGTCAGGTTGCGATGCACCACACCGTGATGGTGGGCGTGGGCCAATGCCGCCAACAGGTCTTTGGCCACCCGCCACTTCTGGTCCAGCGTCAGCGCCAACTGGGGCCGAGCCATGTGCACCGTCAACGCCTGGCCCGGCGCATCGTCCAGGATCAGGATGAACGACTTGTCGTCATCGGTCGGAAAGAAGTCCCGCGCCGCTACGATGTTGGGATGCAGCGGCAGCCTGGACAGCGCCCGGTAGGCATTGGCAATGCGGTTGACCTGCGCCTTGCGCACATCCTCAGGCTGATAGGGATCGGCTTGATAGACCCGCAGGCGCGCCGTGCCACCCGCGAACGCGTTCTCGGCACGAAACTCGGTGTAGGCCTCCGCCGCCCCGAGCTTCTCTTTCACCTGCCAGTGACCAAAGCGCTGCACGGCGGAAGCTGGCTTCACCACCTTCAAGGCATGCAGGATCAATCCCTGCTGCTGCAGAATGCTCTTGGAGAAGCGCGCCGGGATGCGCGTGGCATCCTTGAAGTAGCGCTCTGCGTCCTTCAGCTTCACCACCCGGTCTGCATCCAACTGCTCACGGTCATTCAGGTGAGCATCGGGCGCGGTGAGCAAGATGGCGGCATCGACATAGATGCCGTCCAGCTCATTCCGACCGGGATTGGCCTGAGTCACCAAGCCCTTCACCGTGCGCGCATGACCTCGCAGCTTGCCCAGCGGCGACGGATACGGCGCGCGTCCCTCGGGGTACCACTTGTTGCCATACACATCGATGGTGCCGCGCGTGCCCTTCACGTCGATCAGGTAAAGGGCGTGCGGGGTCAGCAACGCGATGTCGATCTCGAAGCGCTCGCTCTGCCGCTCAATCTCGAAGTTGTGAAGCAAAACGAAACTGTCTGGCAAGCGATCCCGCAGGTAAGCGATGGCGCTACGCTCTGCATCATTGACCGGCTGGCCTACTGGGATCACTTTTGCCATCTCACTCCCCTCCCAGAATTTTTGCTTCGAGCATATCTCTGGCCTCTTGCTCCCAGACACACGCTTGATCCCTCAACTCACGGGCTCGAATGGCTGGCGCACCAATTTCTTCCCTGTCTTTCTTTGAGGGCCAAGGAACCTGAATTCGCTTTACTCGTTGCTCATCTGTGTGAGGAATGCTGGACCCAGCCGCTTCGCGCGAAAGCAATCTAACTCCATGCTCGCTAGACAGGAGTGTGAACAGATAGCCGCCGTCGATGTCGTCTTCCGGGACGATTCGAATCATGTTGTTGCTGCAGGAGAACCCATCGAGATAGCTGCCGACCATCACCGAGCGCCCAATGAGACCGCCGAGCTGACCAGCCTCCTGCACAACGATCATTCCTTTCTTGAGCAGCAGGCCGTATTCCGCTGCGACGCGCTTCATTAGGAACTTGTCAGAGGTGGGAGCCAACTCAAACACGTCGCCACCAGTGATGTAAGGACTCCCGAACCGTGGATCGGATGCGTAGAGCCTTTTGAAGATTCCGGGGATGAACACGTCTGCTACATTCCCAAGGGCAAGGTTCCCGCCAGCAGCATCAAATGCCCGACGAGACTCTGCATTTCTGGCGCTGTAGTAGTACCCATCTCCGCGATCCTTGAAGGCATCGCTGGATACCGCCGTCACGTCTGGCTTGGTAAGTAAGGAAACTGGAGTTGGCGTTCCCAGCCCCAGGCTCCTATGCAAGCGATTGCTGGCCTCATGAAGCAACTTCACTGCCTGAGAGCGCGCATCAGCAGCAGCATCAACTTTCTCGGCAATAGCAGCCTCTGTGCGTGCATCAAACCGGGGCACAGGCAAATCGGCAATGTGCTCGGGCTCAATGTGCTGAATAATCGCGCCATAGGTCCCCGAGACCACCAGAGGGACGCCATACCGACTTGATAAGTAGGCGTATAGATAGCCCGCCGGAACACGCTCTGGGTCCGGTACGACCTTCATGATGTGCTGTGAAGACCACATGCCCGCCATATCAGGGCGGACGTAGGTCATCCGCCCAATCGTCCCCGAGCAAGTGATCAAGGTGGTACCTGGGCTCAACTCCAGATGAGCCAGCTTCTTGGACTCCGCATAGCGCCGCTGCAACAGTGGCAAGTTAGCGAGGTCCGCATTGAGCATGTCGCTGTTGCTGAGGAACGGAACACCGTAACGCTGGTCATCAACCCAGATGCGTGCGAACACGGGACCGTTGTAGATGCCACCTGCATGCCCCGTAGTCAAAGTGCTCAGCGCATCCTTGCGCGCTTTCAGCTGCTTTAGGGTGTCGCGTGCCTCTAGGGCGCCAGACATGTATGGATTGCAATCCAGTCGCCGACCTCCTTCCTGAAGCCAGCTGGACCGAACGATGCGTGCGTTCTTGAAACTCGTGAAGGTCATGCTGGCACCTCCACCGGAAACCACGCCTGCAACTGAGCAAGAAGGCGACGAAACTCACCATCTTCGCAAGCTGCCACAGGCACTTTCGACGCGATGCGCTTGAAGATTGAAGAGGACAGCTTGACGTTGTTTTCTCTACGTAGCTGAATAAATAGCTCTTTCGGAGATGGCGGCTTGGTGGCTTCCGCTGGCCACAGACCGCGTTGAGTCAAAGTGGCTTTGAGTCCTTGCGGAGCTTCTAAACGCAACTCCTCAGCAAGCACCGGCGAGTCCTGCCAAATCCACTGTTCCAGCTCGGGATCAATAGCGATCACGATCACATCCTCTTGTGCCCAGCCGTTCTGGTGTAGGGAAGAGGTGACGTTCTGCAAGATTTGAGCTTGACCTGGCGAACCATCCCAATCGCAGTCGAGCACCACCACTGCCTTGCGGTGGCTTTGCAGAAACGGACTCAGGAGTGACCCTGCGCGAGTATTCAAACCTGGATCGTTTTGTCCCGCTGCAAAGAAAAGATCTTCGGCTGGATCAAAGGCAAAGTTGCCACAGCCGAGCTGGATCGATCGATCCTCGCGACTCAGGAAGCCGAGAAAAGTCTCGCGCATCGTCTTGTCGGCGACAAAAAAAAGGCAATCCCGCTTCATCCAAGAATCCCCGCTGCGAAGAGGCTGCCAAGGTCGATACCGCCCCGCCAATCTTTAAGGCGCGGATGCTCTTCGCCAGCGACTACTACAACGCCATGTCCAGTGGTCTGCCGTGCGCACAGAAGCTGCTCCAGCTTGCTAGCGGCAAGCACAACCGGCGAGTGAGAAGAGACCCAAACCTGGCTGCCATACAGCGACTCCAAGGATTGGAGGATGGCTTCAATGGCGCTTGGGTGAATACCGTTCTCAGGCTCCTCTGTCACCACGAGCTGTGGCGCATTGGGCAAATATGCAAGCAGGGTAAGTGTCAAGATGCGCAGCGTGCCATCAGACAATCCGCTGGAAGTAACGCTGTATCCACCGGCATAACGCACGCTGAAGTAGGCGTGATGGTCTTCCTCTCGTTCCTTCACATCGATGTCTTCGACCTGCGGCAATGCAGTCTTGACGTGGTCTACCCAGTCTTCGAAATCGCGACTGCGGTGGCTTCTTTGTTGCTCTAACGTTGCATCTTCTGGCAGACCTTGACGTTTGAGGTCCAATGCCAGCCACGGCAGATTGAGCGCGGAAGCAATCAGCGCTTTCTCCTGCCCAGGAGCGCTAGCGGCACGCAATTGCTCCCAATCTGGCGCCAGGAAAACCACCTTCTCTGTGAGCAGTTCGTAAAGCCAGGAGGCCGCAGGGAAGGCATCGGACTTGTACTTCACAGCGGACATGGCGAGCAGCCCAGGCTTGATGCGGACCTTGTCTTCCCGATCCGCGTCACACTGTATGGTCTTGGCTTCGTCAACAAAAATTGCTGGTCCGCCATATTCCCGGCGCAGGATGAAGTGCCAGTCTTCTTTGCCCTGATTGGTTTCACCCAGCATGCCTCCAACCAGTCGATTCGGGACGCTAGAGGGCGAGTAGGCGAACAGATACTCGTTTTTGACGTTCAGCTCGCGCTCATTGAAAACCTCAAGGCGCAGCTCGTAACGCAAATGGCTGGGCCACTTGTCAGGAGAATTCCGCAGCACCTCTTGTTGACGCTTGCTCTTGATGTTAGCGAACCAAGCATCTACCCATGCACTACGCTGGTCTTCTGGCAAGACCACTTCAAGAGCGAGCGAAAAATCATCACCTCGCCCAGCAAACACCAGCTCTCGCAATGCCGCTGCACGCGCAGGCAGGCTTCCTCGCTTCAGTGTGAAAACAGAGGCGATGTTGTCCGCACGGAGTAGCTCACCGAAGAGGCTTGGAAGATCAATGAGCGTTGTCTTGCCGGAGCCGTTCGCCCCAACAATGACTTGGAATGCGGACATATCCACGCTCAACTGCTCAAAGCAGCGATAGCGTGTAGCTTCAAGTCGCGTGATCATTTGCTGGGCTCCGGATGTTGGGCGCGGAACGCTGCATACGCCTTGGCGATTTCGGGCAGGTCGTCGTCGAGGACGCGCTCCTTGCGGTGCAGCGTACGCACTTGCAGGCCGCCACCGATGCGGACCTTCTCCTCATGGCTGACATCTACCAGGACTTCTTCGCCGTCAGGGTGGCGCTTATAGAGCGTGTTGCCACGGCGGTCGAAGCCCACCTTCTCGGCGACGGCCATGAAGACGGGGTAGTCCTTCTTCTGGCCGAGGTCTTCTGCCTTGATCACCTCTTCAGGCTTACGCTTCAGGAAGAGCAAGCTGGTCAAGATGTTGACATTGGCCTCAACGATGAAAGACTCCACCGGCAGGTCGATGCTGGCCAGTACCCAGCAGTGGCGAAGAATCCAGTAGCGGATGTACTCGTCACCAGGGTTGCCTAGGATGCCGTCAGGCAAAACGATGCCAGCGCGGCCGCCTGGCTTGAGCCACTTGACGCATCGTTCAATGAACAGCACCTCAGGCGACACAGCAGGCTTGATGGCATTGGTCATCACGAAGCCATCGCCTTGCCGCTCCCAGCGGCGGGCCAGCTCGTACTGCTCCAGGATGGTCTTTTCAGTAACTGGAATGTCGGAGCCAAACGGCGGGTTGGTCATCAAGACATCAATCGTGCCGAGGGGCATGGTCTCCTTCGCGGCAGGCACACCTGGCAGGTGGCCAGCCGGGAATTCCAGCGAATTCATGTGATAAAGGTGGCCGAGCGAATTGCCAGCCATCATGACGTTCATCTGGGCGGCACGAACCAGGAAGGGGTCGAAGTCGGCACCAAATAGATTGTTGGCAGCGAAGCGGGCCAACCGATCTCGGATGGAGACGAACTCCTCCGTATTCTCGTCGCCTGCCCTGATGCGTTTTTCTTCATGGAAGACCTTGTTCAGGTAGTTCAAGGTCTCGACAAGGAAGCCGCCCGTACCGCAAGACGAATCGAGCACGCGCTCATGCTCCTTGGGTGCCAGCATCTTGACCACGAGACTGATGGCGCCGCGCGGGGTGAAGTATTGGCCGCGATCTCCACGCAGGTTGGTGCCAACGATTTCTTGGTAGGCCGTGCCCTTGGCGTCCACATCGGTGCGGCCAAAGTCGTAGCGGGCCAGTTCGGAGACGATGAAGGCCAGGGCGCGGTCCGACAAGGTGATCTCTTCATTGCCCTTAAACAGCCCGTCGTACTTCTTCTTCACCGCATCAAAAAGCGGCTTGATGCGCTGACGGATTTGCTCTCTGCCAGCAGCTTCAAACGGCTCGAAAGGCCCCACCCAGAAGCGACGTGCATCGTTGGGCTGCTGCTCGTCGTACATCTTGCAGAAGATGAGGTATAGGAACTGCCAGAAGGCCGCATCCTTAGGCATACCTTCGTTGCCATGGATATAGTTGTGGCAGCGCCGGAAGGCCGTGCGCAGCATGACCGGATCGGCACGACGCAGGCGCCCCATGGAGCGCCCTTCAACACTGAAGGTGTCGTCCCCCAGAGGCCAGTCGCCGATGGGTTTGAACTTGGTGTCGAAGCGGGTGACCTCCTTCTTGAAGAAGAAGAACTCCAGGCCGTTGGTCCATAGGCCGTAGTCACAGCTTTTGACTTCGGCCATCACGGTTTCTAGCACCTCGAACTCTTTGCGCGCCTCTTCCGGATCGCGCATCCGATAGGCGCCCTTGGTGCCGAGCTTGGGCTCTTTCTCCACCACCACGGCGCGGTAGAGGTTGTCCACCGTGTGTGCATGACCAGGCTTGAAGATGGCGATGTCGATCTTGCGGTTCTTGCCCAGCACCTTGACCTTAAAATCAGGTTCCATGTCTTCGGCAGCAATGCCGTACTCATGGATGATGGCGCGGGCGATGCGCTGGCGAACTTGCTCCTTGTCACTGTCCTTTAAGGGGTTGCCGGTGATGTAGTCAAAGATCTTGCCCTCTTCGAGCGCGCGCTCAGGCGCTTGGGATTTTTGATCAAGGTTGTTCATATCATTGTTGTCCTGTGCTGAGCGCTGTTTAGGCATTGCGGGGCTCCTTATCGTCACAGTCATCGCTGCTGGCAGCAGCACCGCCCTCTCGCACCCAGGCGTCTACGTCTTCCTTCTTGAACTTCCAGAAGCGCCCAACCTTGTGCCCGGGCATCCCCTTGGCAGTCACCCAGGTGTAGATGGTGTCTTTGGCCACACCGAGGTAATCAGCGATTTCGTCGACTGAAAGCCACCGATCGTCCATAGAAAGCCTCGCCTGTTCTGAAAGGTTTATTAGCCAGCTTATACGATATCAGGCCAATTCAGTTGGGTTAGATTGGGTTAAGCCTGTTTTAGGCGGATCTGCAGCCAAGGAACTTGCGTAGACCTATCACCAAACAGCACTGATAAGGCTGCTCAGCGCGCCACGATGCGAGCCCAGCACAAACGGTCACCAAACGCTCACCAGAAACGGATTTGTGAGGTGAAAGCGAAAAATCGCGCCCATAAAAAAATCCAGCTACCGCTAAGTGGCTGGATTTTCTAGGTTTTTTGGTCGGGACGGAGTGATTCGAACACTCGACCCCTTGCACCCCATGCAAGTGCGCTACCGGGCTGCGCTACGCCCCGACTGGGCTTTGAAGCATGTTCTCAATGCTACCGAGAACGTTGAAGAATGTACCCTAACCTCCTGATAAATGAAAGCTTTTTCTCAAAAAATTTTCACTCATCACCAACCAGGTCACTTCTTCAACACCACCAACACATCCTCCAACTCGACAATCATCTGCCGAATCAGCTGCTTGTACTGGCTCGACTCATCCTTGGCCTCCTCACTGGAGAGCCGCAACCGCGCCCCACCAATGGTGAAGCCCTGGTCATAAAGCAGCGCACGAATCTGGCGAATCATCAGCACGTCCTGGCGCTGATAATACCGCCGGTTCCCCCGCCGCTTCACGGGATTGAGCTGGTCGAACTCCTGCTCCCAATACCGCAGCACGTGCGGTTTTACCGCACAAAGCTCACTCACCTCACCGATGGTGAAGTACCTTTTGCCCGGTATGGGGGGCAGTTCGTCGTTATGGCTTGGTTCCAGCATAGGCCTCAACCCGGGCCTTCAACTTCTGCCCTGGACGAAAGGTGACGACGCGCCGTGCGGTGATCGGGATTTCTTCCCCCGTCTTGGGGTTGCGGCCCGGCCGCTGGCGTTTGTCGCGAAGGTCGAAGTTGCCGAAACCGGACAGCTTGACCTGCTCGTTCTCTTCAAGTGCGTGCCGAATTTCTTCGAAAAACAGCTCGACCAGCTCCTTGGCCTCACGCTTGTTAAGCCCTAGCTCCTCGTACAGCCTTTCGGCCATCTCAGCTTTCGTCAGAGCACCCATGCCGTTATTTCCTTAACGTGGTGTTCAACCTTTGTTCGAGCGAGGTGAGGATGTTTTGCAGTGCGGCGTTCACCTCATCGTCGTTAAGAGTGCGCGATGGATGCTGCCAGGTCAAGCCGACGGCCAGGCTTTTTCTATCAGGATCAATGCCTTTACCCTGGTAGACATCAAACAGCCTGAGGTCTGTGAGCCATTCGCCTGCATTGTCACGAATTACTTCAAGCACCGCGCTAGAAGCTACATCACGTCCTGCGATCAACGCCAGGTCACGACGGGTTTCCGGGAACTTGGACAGCTCGCTGAACTTCGGCAGGCGGCCTTCGACCACGTCACCCAGCACCAGCTCGAAGAGGAACACCGGGCGGTCCAGGTCCAGGGCCTTGGCCAGCTCTGGGTGGATGGCACCGAGGTAGCCGACCAGCTTGCCGTCACGCTCGATGGCGGCGGTCTGGCCTGGGTGCAGGGCGGGGTGCTTGCCGGCGCTGAAGGTGAAGTCGCTCAGCGCGCCGGAGTAACCCAGCAGGGCTTCCACGTCGGCCTTCACGTCGAAGAAGTCGACGCCGTCACGGCCGTTGGCCCAGCCTTCCGGCAGGCGGCTGCCGGTGACCACGCCGGCGATCATCGGTTGCTGCTGCAGGTCGCCGAGCTGGCCGACGAAGCGCAGGCCGCTTTCGAACAAGCGCACGCGATCTTGCTGGCGGTTCAGGTTGTGCTGCAGTGCCTTGACCAGGCCCGGCCACAGCGAGGCGCGCATGGCGGCCATGTCGCTGGAGATGGGGTTGGCCAGCAGCAGCGGCTCTACGCCCGGGCTGAACAGTTCGAACAGTTTCGGGTCGATGAAGCTGTAGGTGATGGCTTCCTGGTAGCCGCGGGCCACCAGCAGGCGGCGCAGGGTCGGCAGGTCACCGCGGGTTTCCGGCTTGCCTTGCGGCGCCAGGCGGGCTTGTGGGTAGCGCACCGGCAGGTTGTTGTAGCCGTACAGGCGGGCCAGTTCTTCGATCAGGTCCACTTCCAGGCTGATGTCGAAGCGGTGGCTTGGCACGTTGACGGTCCACTGCCCTTTCCCACTCTTGGTAGTGGTCAGCTCCAGGGCGTTGAGCAGTTGCTCGACCTGGGCGGGGTCCATTTCCATGCCGAGCATCTGGGTGATGCGTTCGGCGCGCAGGGTCACCGGGGCGACTTGCGGCAGGTGCTGTTCGCTGACGGCTTCGACCACCGGGCCGGCTTCGCCGCCGACGATGTCCAGCAGCAGCTGGGTAGCGCGCTCCATGGCTTCGCGGGCCAGCTGCGAGTCGACGCCGCGCTCGTAGCGGTGCGAGGCATCGGTGTGCAGGCCGTAGGAACGGGCTTTACCGGCGACGGAAATCGGCTCGAAGAAGGCGCTTTCCAGGAACAGGTCGCGGGTTTTTTCGGTGTTCACGCCGCTGTGCTCGCCACCCATGACGCCGGCGATGGCCAGGGCCCGGGTGTGGTCGGCGATGACCAGGGTGTCGGCGCGCAGGGCCACTTCCTGGCCGTCGAGCAGGACCAGCTTCTCGCCTTCTTCGGCCATGCGTACGCGGATGCCGCCGTTGATTTCTGCCAGGTCGAAGGCGTGCATCGGCTGGCCGAGCTCGAGCATCACGTAGTTGGTGATGTCGACGGCAGCGTCGATGCTGCGCACGTCGCTGCGGCGCAGGCGCTCGACCATCCACAGTGGGGTCGGCTTGCTCAGGTCGACGTTGCGGATGACGCGGCCCAGGTAGCGTGGGCAGGCAGCCGGGGCGCTGACTTCGACCGGGCGCACTTCGTCGTGGGCAGCCGCTACGGCTGGCACCACCGGGCGGGTGACCGGGGTGTCGTACAGGGCGCTGACGTCGCGGGCCAGGCCGGCGATGGACAGGCAGTCGCCGCGGTTCGGGGTCAGGCCGATCTCGATGCTGGCGTCGTCCAGGCTCAGGTATTGGCGAATGTCTTCACCCACCGGGGCGTCGGCGGCCAGTTCCAGCAGGCCGTCGTTCTCTTCGCTGATCTGCAGCTCGGCGGCCGAGCACAGCATGCCGAAGGACTCAACGCCGCGCAGCTTGGCTTTCTTGATCTTGAAGTCGCCGGGCAGCTCGGCGCCGATCATGGCGAACGGGATCTTGATGCCTGGGCGGGCGTTAGGGGCGCCGCATACCACCTGGAAGGTTTCCTGGCCGTTGCTGACCTGGCACACGCGCAGCTTGTCGGCGTCCGGGTGTTGTTCGGTGGCGAGGATTTCGCCCACGACGATGCCGCTGAACTGGCCGGCAGCGGGGGTGACGCTGTCGACTTCAAGGCCGGCCATGGACAGGCGGGCGACCAGTTCATCACGGGAGACTTGCGGGTTTACCCAACCGCGCAGCCACTGTTCACTGAATTTCATGCTGTTCTCCTGAAAGTTGCGTCGGGCATTGACCTAGCGGAATTGCGCGAGGAAGCGCAGGTCGTTGTCGAAGAACAGACGCAAATCGTTGACGCCATAGCGCAGCATGGCCAGGCGCTCGGCGCCCATGCCGAAGGCGAAGCCCTGGAACTCTTCCGGGTCGATGCCGGACATGCGCAGCACGTTCGGGTGCACCATGCCGCAACCCATTACTTCCAGCCAGCCGGTTTGCTTGCACACGCGGCAGCCTTTGCCGGAACACATCACGCACTGGATGTCGACTTCGGCGGACGGCTCGGTGAACGGGAAGAACGATGGGCGGAAACGTACCGCCAGTTCTTTCTCGAAGAACACCCGCAGGAATTCTTCGATGGTGCCCTTGAGGTCGGCGAAGTTGATGTCGCGGTCGATCAGCAGGCCTTCGACCTGGTGGAACATCGGCGAGTGGGTGATATCCGAGTCGCAACGGTACACGCGGCCCGGGCAGACAATGCGGATCGGCGGCTGGCTGGACTCCATGGTCCGCACCTGCACCGGCGAGGTGTGGGTGCGCAGCAGCATGTTGGCGTTGAAGTAGAAGGTGTCGTGCATCGCCCGCGCCGGGTGGTGGCCGGGGATGTTGAGCGCTTCGAAGTTGTGGTAGTCGTCTTCCACCTCGGGGCCTTCGGCAATGCCGTAGCCAATGTGGGTGAAGAACTGCTCGATGCGCTCGAGTGTACGGGTGATCGGGTGCAGGCCACCGGTGGCCTGGCCGCGGCCTGGCAGGGTGACGTCAATGCATTCGGCCTCCAGGCGAGCGCTGAGCTCGGCTTCTTCGAAGGCCGCCTTGCGGGCATTGAGCACCACGGTAACGCGCTCTTTGGCGTCGTTGATCAGCGCGCCGACTTTCGGCCGCTCTTCGGCTGGCAGGTTGCCCAGGGTCTTCATCACCTGGGTCAGTTCGCCCTTCTTGCCGAGATAATTAACCCGGATCTGTTCCAGGGCATTGATGTCTTCAGCGCGCTCCACAGCTTCCAGGGCTTGGGAGACCAGCGCATCCAGGTTTTCCATGTACAGACTCCAGATACGAAAATAGGGGAAGAGCTTTGAAGGCTCTTCCCCTATCGATGACGTTCAATGCCCGACGGCGCTAGCGCCGCCGGGTGATTGTCGCGGGTACTTAAGCCAGAACGGCTTTAGCTTTCTCGACAATCGCAGCAAACGCCGCTTTTTCGTTCACTGCCAGATCGGCCAGAACCTTACGGTCGATTTCGATCGAAGCCTTTTTCAGGCCAGCAATCAGACGGCTGTAGGACAGACCGTTGGTGCGGGCACCGGCGTTGATACGAGCGATCCACAGTGCGCGGAACTGACGCTTCTTCTGACGACGGTCACGGTAGGCATATTGACCAGCCTTGATGACCGCCTGCTTGGCAACGCGGAATACGCGCGAGCGTGCACCGTAGTAGCCTTTAGCCAGTTTCAGAATTTTCTTGTGACGCTTACGAGCGATGACGCCACGCTTAACACGAGCCATGAGTAACTTCCTCTATCTAAACCAGAATTAACGTACGCGCAGCATGCGCTCGACTTTTGCCACGTCAGACGGGTGCAGCAGGCTGGCACCGCGCAGTTGACGCTTACGCTTGGTCGACATTTTGGTCAGGATGTGGCTCTTGAAAGCGTGCTTGTGCTTGAAGCCGGAAGCGGTCTTCAGGAAGCGCTTCGCAGCACCGCTCTTGGTTTTCATTTTTGGCATGTTGGAACTCCGCATTCGATAAAATTACACAATAATCATCAGGCCTGCCGTGCCCGGGAGATTACTTCTTCTTTTTGGGGGCGATGACCATCATAAGCTGGCGTCCTTCCATCTTAGGATGCTGCTCAACGGAGCCGTATTCGGCGAGGTCGGCTTCGACCCGCTTCAACAGTTCCATGCCCAGCTCCTGGTGGGCCATCTCACGGCCGCGGAATCTCAGAGAGATCTTGGCCTTGTCCCCATCGGTAAGGAAACGTACCAGGTTGCGTAGTTTTACCTGGTAATCCCCTTCTTCCGTCCCTGGACGAAACTTGATTTCTTTAATCTGGATCTGCTTCTGGTTCTTCTTGGCTTCGTTGGCCTGCTTCTTCTTTTCGAAGAGGTGCTTGCCGTAGTCCATCACCTTGCAGACGGGCGGCTGCGCGTCGGCAGAAATTTCCACCAGATCCAGCTTCGCTTCATCAGCGATACGAAGCGCTTCATCAATCGAGACGATGCCAATCTGCTCGCCGTCAGCGCCAATTAACCGAACCTCGCGTGCCGAGATATTCTCGTTGATCGGGGCTTTCGGTGCAGTTCGTTTATCGTTTCTCATTTCACGCTTAATAGTCATTACTCCGATTCTAGGCGACCGCGCTGGGCAACAGCGCTGTTGAGCAGCTGCGTGAATTCAGCCACCGGCATGGAGCCGAGGTCTTTGCCTTCACGGGTGCGTACGGCGACGGTCTGCGTTTCGACTTCGCGATCCCCTATAACCAAAAGGTACGGGACCTTGAGCAAAGTATGCTCGCGGATTTTAAAGCCGATCTTCTCATTTCTCAAGTCCGACTTGGCACGGAAACCGCTACCGTTCAGGGTATTTTCCACCTCGAGGGCGAAATCGGCCTGTTTGTCGGTGATGTTCATGATCACCGCCTGGGTTGGCGCCAGCCAGGCCGGGAACACACCGGCGTAGTGCTCGATCAGCATGCCGATGAAGCGCTCGAACGAACCGAGGATGGCGCGGTGCAGCATGACCGGGCGCACTCGGCTGTTGTCTTCGGCGATGTAGCTGGCATCCAGGCGCTCGGGCAGGTTCGGGTCGTACTGCAGGGTACCGCACTGCCAGTTACGGCCAAGGCAGTCGCGCAGGGTGAACTCGATCTTCGGCCCGTAGAAGGCGCCCTCGCCCGGCTGGTATTCCCACTCCAGGCCCGATTCGTTCAGGGCGTCGGCCAGTGCACCTTCGGCACGGTCCCACAGCTCTTCGGAACCAACGCGCTTGGCGGGGCGGGTCGACAGCTTCATGGCGATGTCGGTGAAGCCGAAGTCCTTGTACACGTCCAGGGTCAGCTTGATGAAGTCGGCGGCTTCTTTCTTTACCTGTTCTTCGGTGCAGAAGATGTGCGCGTCGTCCTGCACGAAGCCACGCACGCGCATGATGCCGTGCAGGGCGCCGGACGGCTCGTTACGGTGGCAGGCACCGAACTCGGCCAGGCGCAGCGGCAGGTCGCGGTAGCTCTTCAGGCCCTGGTTGAACACCTGCACGTGGCACGGGCAGTTCATCGGTTTTACCGCGTAGTCACGGCTTTCCGACGAGGTGGTGAACATGTTCTCGGCGTAGTTGGACCAGTGGCCGGAACGTTCCCAGAGAATGCGGTCGACCACCTGCGGGGTCTTGATTTCCTGGTACCCGTTGGCGCGCTGCACCTGGCGCATGTATTGCTCGAGCACCTGGTACACGGTCCAGCCGTTGGCATGCCAGAACACCATGCCCGGGGCTTCTTCCTGCAGGTGGAACAGGTCGAGCTGCTTGCCGATCTTGCGGTGGTCGCGTTTTTCGGCTTCTTCGATGCGCTGGATGTACGCAGCCAGCTGCTTCTTGTCGGCCCAGGCGGTGCCGTACACGCGTTGCAGCTGCTCGTTCTTGGCATCGCCGCGCCAGTAGGCGCCGGACAGCTTGGTCAGCTTGAATGCCTTGAGGAAGCGGGTGTTCGGCACGTGCGGGCCGCGGCACATGTCGACGTATTCTTCGTGGTAGTACAGGCCCATGGCCTGCTCGTCCGGCATGTCTTCGACCAGGCGCAGCTTGTAGTCTTCGCCACGGGCCTTGAACACGTCGATGACCTCGGCACGCGGGGTCATCTTCTTGACCACGTCGTAGTCCTTGTCGATCAGCTCCATCATGCGCTTTTCGATGGCGGCCATGTCTTCAGGGGTGAAGGGGCGCTCGTAGGCGATGTCGTAGTAGAAGCCTTCGTCGATGACCGGGCCGATGACCATCTTGGCGCTCGGGTACAGCTGCTTCACCGCGTGGCCGACCAGGTGGGCGCACGAGTGGCGAATGATCTCCAGTCCCTCTTCATCTTTAGGGGTGATGATCTGCAGGGTGGCGTCGTTGTGGATCAGGTCGCAGGCATCGACCAGCTTGCCATCGACCTTGCCGGCCACGGTGGCCTTGGCCAGGCCGGCGCCGATGGAAGCGGCGACTTCGGCTACGGACACGGCATGATCGAACGAACGTTGACTGCCATCGGGAAGAGTAATAACGGGCATGGCGCCTCCTCTCCTAGTGGTGACCCCTACCAAAGGTCACGTGGGTTGGGATGAGCCAGTACAAGATCCGACCTGCCTTCCTGCACAGGAAGCCTGCCCCACAGTGGCAGAAGCCTTTCGGCTTGCGGGGGACGAACCAGAGTGACTGGAAAGAAAAAACATCGCTGCGGTGCGCAACGGCGCGACCACAAGCCGGGCATGCTAGCACGCGGCTTGCGGGCCACGCAGAAATATTTGGAAATTACGCCGTTTGGGTGAACTAACACGGAAAATTTCCTATCAGACTTTGGGAAGCAACCTACTCTTGATGAGACCTTAACCCAAGGAGTAACTGGTTATGCGAGTTCCGTCTCTTCTGGCCCTGGCGGCCGCTGGCGCTTTGCTGCTGCCCGTGGCTGCGAACGCCGGCAACTTCCCAGCCGGGAAGGAGGCCGCCTACATGACCCAGTGTACCCAGGTGGCCAGCGGCCAGGGCGTTGACGCCGCAACCGCGAAAAAGCACTGCGATTGCGGTGCCCAGGCCATCAAAAAGAATTTCACCGACGCGGAAATCGCCGACCTGGACAGCAAGGATGGTGTCGATGCCAAGCTGATGCAGAAGGCGCAGACCGTGGTGAAACAAGCCTGCGCACCGAAGCGCTGAAACCTTACAGCCAGAGCAGGCCAGCCATTCTTTGCGCTGGATCAATATCCTGCGAAGGTAAAAGGCGCTAGATGCGCAGAATTAGACTATGATGTGTTCCGTGCTCCGTAGCCTCGGCCGCATTGCACCACTGAAAAAACTAAATGTTCTGGAGATTCACCCATGTCCAATCGCCAACAAGGCACCGTCAAATGGTTCAATGATGAGAAAGGCTACGGCTTCATCACCCCAGCAGGCGGCGGCGACGACCTGTTCGTTCACTTCAAGGCCATCGAATCCGACGGCTTCAAGAGCCTGAAAGAAGGCCAGACTGTTTCCTTCGTCGCCGAGCGCGGCCAGAAGGGCATGCAGGCTGCACAGGTTCGTCCGGAGTAATTCGGATAGCTGTAAGAAACCCGCCCTTGTGGCGGGTTTTTTTATGGGCGCGTTTTTTTGTGGGGGCGGCGTTGTGTCGCGCGAGGGGCGCGGAGTGGCCCTGGGGTTCAGCGCAGCAGCTTGTATTGCCGGGGCCGCTCTGCGGCCCTTTCGCGGCGCAAGGCCGCTCCTACAGGGAGCCGCGCCGGTTTCAGGGCTGGGTCAGCCGCAGTTGACGCGGGTCACCTTGCCCTGCTCGTCCACATTCAGGTTCAGGCGCTCGGAACGGTACTCCAGGGTGACCACATCGTGCGGCTTGAGAATGCGCGCCATCTGCGAGCCGCTGGCCTTGCGCGCCTGCTCCAGCAGTTCGGCGCTGGCCACCTTGCCAATGGCGAAATCGGCGCCGCTGGCTTCGCAGCGGCCATCGTTGCCAGCTGGCGCCGCAGCACCACCCTCGGCATTGCCACCAGTGCTGCAACCAGCCAGGACAACAGCCACCGCCAGGGTTGCCAGGTAAGCACGGGTACGGAACATGAAGCCTCCTAAATCGGTCCGGGAACTGCCTGATCCGACAGTTCCACTGTTCTTTTGTTGCAAAACCGGTCAAGTTTGCCTCAACCAGGCGGCACAGGCGAAAACGCAATCGTGACCGGATTTTGCACAAGCCGCCGCATTTGCCATATGCTTAAGTCGCAAGGTCAATGACGCAAAGTCATGATTTAGTGCAAGAAGTGGAGCGCACCCCGCCTCCATCGAACACCAGGGTCAGTGTTCGTCCTTCGTCCGGGCCCCCAACGAGAGCGTTAATGAGCAGCCACAGCATTGTTGCCGATATCAAGGTCAAATGGGCCGAAGGCCAGAGCGCGTACAGCCCCGGCACACCGGAAGAGTTACTACTGATTGCCATCGACCTGCTGGTGCGCGACCGCGGCAGCGAGGCGGCGCGCAGCTTTATCGACCAGGTGTTCGAACGCTACGCGCCGCATGCGGCTATTTCAATCGGGCCAAACGCGCGCTAAGCAGGTCGAACAGGCCCTGGGCATCGCCCTCCTGTACCCACAGCACATTGGCAGGCTGCTTGAGCACACCGTACCAGTCGGCAATGGTCTGGCCGAAGGTGGGGCCTTCGCGGCTGTCGATGCTAAGGTGGATGCGCCGGCCGCTGAACAGCTCGGGCTTGAGCAGGTAGGCGATGACGCTGGCGTCGTGCACCGGGCCGCCGGGCATGCCGTACAGGTCCATGTCGTGGGTGATGTAGGCGTTGAGAATGTCCACCACGCGCTTGCTGGCCTGGTTGTTCACTGCCGCCAGCTGTTTGAGGCGGGCGTCACTGGTCAATAGCTTGTGGGTGACGTCCAGCGGCAGGTAGGTCAGCTGCACGCCGCTGGCCAGCACCACTTCGGCAGCATGCGGGTCGGCGTACAGGTTGAATTCCGCCGCCGGGGTGATGTTGCCGCCGTTGAAGTGGGCGCCGCCCATGACCACCACCTGCTTGATGCCCTTGGCGATGTCCGGGCGCTGCACCAGCGCCAGGGCCAGGTTGGTTTGCGGGCCGAGCATGGCGATGGTGATGCTGTGCGGCTTGGCGGCGCTGAGGGTGTCGACCAGGTATTGCACGGCGTTGCCCTGGGCCAGGGGCGTTTTCGGCTCCTGGACTTCAACGCCGGTGAGGCCTTCCTCGCCATGCACCTCGGCGGCGTAGATCGGCTTGCGCAGCAGCGGGCGGCCGGCACCGGCGTACACCGGGATGTCTTCGCGGCCAGCCCATTCACGGGCCAGGCGGGCGTTGCGCGAGGTTTTTTCCAGGCGCACGTTGCCGGCCACGGTGGTAATGGCGCGAATGTGCAGTTCATCGGGCGAGGCCATGGCCAGGAACAGCGCGACCACATCGTCGGCGCCGGGGTCGGTATCGATGATCAGGTCGATCGGGGCGGCCTGGACGGTGGTGGCGGTGATCATGAAGGCGATTCCTTGTAGCAAGGGTTTGAGCATGGGTGGCACTCCTGTTGCCAGAACGAATGTTTGTAGGAGCGGCCTTGCGCCGCGATGGGGCGCGAAGCGGCCCCCAGGTTTTCAGCTTCGCAGCAAACATTGCCGGGGCCGCTTTGCGGCCCATCGCGGCACAAGGCCGCTCCCACAAAAAGAGCGCCCATCGCGGCACAAGGCTGCTCCCACAAAAAGCAGCGCCCATCGCGGCACAAGGCCGCTCCTACCAAAAGCAGCGTGTCTTGATGGTTAGAACGTGACGCCGGAAATCAGCGCGATGTTGCTGTAGGGCTGGCACTCGCCGGTGCGCACCAGCGCACGCGCGCTGCGCGACAGCACCTTGAAATCCTCATGGCTCAGCCATTCGCGCTTGCCCAGCTTGCCTTTGAGCCGCTCGATCTCGACCAGCGCCGGCGGCACCACTTTCTGCATCTCTTCAGCCAGCACATGGCGCTCTACCTGCAACTCGCTCAGCACCACGCGCAACACACTGGCGAAATCCGGCAGGCCAGGCGTCACGGCCAGGTCGATCAGTTCGACACCCGGCGGCACCGGCAAACCGGCATCGCCAATCACCAGGATGTCGCCATGCCCCATGCCGGCAATGGTGCGTGACAGGGCGACGTTCAGCAGCGGGGTTTTCTTCATGGCGCAAGCTCCGCCAGGTAGGGAATCGACGGCTGGGCCCCAGCACGGGTAACCGACAACGCTGCGGCGCGCTGGCCAAAGGCGATGGCTTCGCCCTCCTCCAGACCGCGCACCAGGCCGGCGGCGAAGCCACCAATGAAGGTGTCACCGGCAGCGGTGGTATCCAGCGGCTGCACCAGCGGCGCGGGGAAGTGCCGGTGGCCTTGGGCGGTAACCAGCAGCGCCCCTTGCGCGCCCAGGGTAATGATCACCTTGCCCGCGCCCAACTGCAGCAAGCGCTCGCCGGCGCGCCGGGCACTGTCCAGGTCGGTCACCGCCACGCCACTCAAGGCTTCGGCCTCGCTTTCGTTGGGGGTGAGGTAGTCGATATGCGCGAACCAGGCCGCAGGCAGCGGGCCCGTGGCGGGCGCCGGGTTGAGGATCACCTGCTTGCCCAGCTCATGCCCCCTGGCCAAGGTCCAGGCGACGGTGTCGGCTGGCACCTCCAGCTGGCAGATGATGATCTCGGCCGCCTGCAACAGCGCATCGAAGCGTTGCACCGACTGCGGTGTCAGCAGGCCATTGCCCCCCGGGATGATGACGATGCAGTTCTGGCTGGCCGCATCCACGGTGATCAGCGCCACGCCGCTGGACACGCCCGGGCAGGTGTCGATCGCCCGGCAGTCGACGCCCTCGACATATAAGGCCTGGCGCAGTTGCTGGCCGTAGGCATCGTCACCCACGTTGCCGATCATCGCCACGCTGCCGCCCAGGCGTGCCACGGCCACCGCCTGGTTGGCGCCCTTGCCGCCGGGCACGGTGAAAAAGCTGTCGCCGGGGAGCGTTTCGCCGGCCCGGGGCAGGCGCTGGGCGCGGGCCACCAGGTCCATGTTGAGGCTCCCGACCACCACGACCTTGGCACTCATGACATTTCCTTAGCGTTAGCGGTAATCATTGAACAGGTCCGGGCGTGGCCCGGTGGACTCGCGCAGCACCAGGCGCGGGGTGACGATGCGTTGCTCCGGCGCACCCTGCCGAGGGCTACCGATGCGCGCCAGCAACAGCGAGGCGGCACTTTCGCCCAGCTCGCGGATCGACTGGCCGACGGTGGTCAGCGGCGGATACACATAACGGCTGAGCTCGATGTCGTCGAAACCGATCACCGACAGCTCGGCGGGCACGTTGAGCTGGCGCTCGGCGGCAGCACGCAGCACGCCGAAACCGATCATGTCGTTGCCGGCGAAAATCGCCGTTGGCCGCTTGCCCTGCAGCACCTGCGCCGCCGCCGCATAACCGCCCAGGCTGGTGAAGTCGCAGTGCAGCACGCGGTTGCCCTCGACCGCCGCGCCGGCCTCGGCCATGGCGCGGCGAAAGCCGCTCAGGCGCAGCTGGGTGACGCCGGTTTCGGCCGGGCCGCCGATGTAGGCGATGTCGCGGTGGCCAAGCTCCAGCAGGTGGCGGGTGGCCAGGTAGGCGCCCAGTTCGTGGTCGATGCGCACCAGGTCGGCGTCCACGCCTTCCAGTTCGCGGTCGACGATGACCATCGGCGTGCGCACCCCGGCCAGGCTTTGCAGCAGGTCGCTGTCCTGGCCCACCGAGGCCACCACCAAGCCGTCGATGCGCTTTTCCAGCAGCACACGCAGGTAGCTGCGCTGTTTTTGCGGGTTGTCATCGGAGTTGCACAGGATCACGCAGTAGCCGTTGCGCTCACAGGCATCCTCGATCCCCCGCGCCAGCTCGGCGAAGTACGGGTTGACGCTGTTGGGCACCAGCAGGCCGATGGTGGCGGTGCTGCGCGCCTTCAACGAACGCGCCACGGCGCTGGGCACGTAGTCGAGCTCGGCAATGGCGGCCTCGACTTTCAACCGCACCTGTTCGCTGACCGGGCGGGTCTTGTTCAGCACATGGGACACGGTGGTGTAGGAAATGCCCGCCAGTGCCGCGACGTCTTTGATGGTTGCCATGTTTTCAGTTCCGCCGGCCCGGGCGCCGGCTACGGTAAGTGTCGAGCACCACGGCGATGACGATCACCGCCCCGGTGATGATGCGTTTGGTCGGTTCGCTGGCGCCGATCTGCGCCAACCCGGCGGCCAGCACGGAAATGATCAGCACGCCGAAAAAGGTACTGATCACCGAGCCACGCCCGCCCATCAGGCTGGTGCCGCCAATCACCACGGCGGCGATCACCTGCAGCTCCAGGCCGGCGCCGGCGTTGGGGTCGGCCGCCTCCAGGCGTGAAATCTGGAACAGCGCAGCCAGCCCGGCAAGCAGGCCCATCAGGGCGAACACCAGCACCTTGTACGGGCGCGGATCGATGCCGGCCAGGCGCACCGCCTCTTCGTTGGTGCCAATGCCGATCAGGTAGCGGCCGAACACCGTACGCGTCAGCACCAGCTGGGCCAGCACGATCACCAGCAAGGCGATGATGAACGCCGGCGAAATGCCAAAGGCGATGGGGTTGGAGAACCAGGCATAGGCATCGCCGATATAGGCGGTGCGCGAGTCGGTGAACTGGTAGGCCAGGCCACGGGCCATTTCCAGCACACCAAGCGAGACGATGAACGACGGGATGCGCCAGGCCACGGTAACGCCGCCGGTGATGCTGCCGGCCAACGCCGCCACGGCCATGCCCAGCAGGGCCGCGGGCAGCATGCCCCAGCCCCAGCCGAGGATCGCCACGCTCACGGTCGAGGCAGCCAGCGCCAGCACCGAGCCCACCGACAGGTCGATGCCGCCGATGATCAGCACGAAGGTCATGCCCACCGCCAGCAACATCAGGTCGGGGATCTGGTTGGCCAGGGTACTGAAGGTGTTGTACGACCAGAAGTGGCTGCTGAGGAACGAGAACAGCACGATCATGGCCAGCAACGCGCCGGCCAGGCCCAGGTAGGTACCCAGGCCAAAGTAGGTGCCACTGCGGCGCAGCGGTGCGGCGCCCTGGCTGTCGAGCGGGGTGGTTTTCATGCGTCCATCCTGGGGGCTGCATCGTGCAGCAGTGCTTCACGTTTCTGATAACCGGCAAAGGCGGCGGCCAGCAGTTGGTCCTGGCTCCAATGGTCACGCTCGAAGGTGTCGATCAAACGCCCGGCCGAGAGCACGGCAATGCGGTCGCAAATCAGCATCAGCTCGCGCAGGTCGCTGGATACCACCACCAGGGCCTTGCCCTGGCGCGCCAGTTCGGCCAACAGGCCATAAATGTCGAACTTGGCACCGACATCGATGCCACGGGTAGGCTCATCGAACAGCAGCACCTGGCAGTCACGCTCCAGCCAGCGGCCGATCACCACCTTCTGCTGGTTGCCACCGGACAACTCGCCAACCACCTGCTGCGGGCCGGCACTGCGGATGCGCATGGCCTGGATCTGCCGGGTGGCCAGGGCCTGTTCGGCCTGGCTATCGAGCACACCGGCGCGCGAGACCGCAGCCAGGTTGCCGAGGGCGATATTGGCGCTGATCGACTGAGTCAGCAGCAGGCCCTCGCCTTTACGGTCTTCGGTGATCAGGGCGATGCCGGCCTGCACGGCGGCCTTGGGCGAGTCGATGGTGACCGCCTGCGGTGGCTGGCCAAGCGCGATGCTGCCGCTGTCGGCCCGGTCGGCGCCGTAGATCAGGCGCAACAGCTCGGTACGGCCGGCGCCGATCAGGCCGGAGATGCCAAAGATCTCCCCTGCCCTGACCTCAAACGACACCTCACGCACCTTGTCAGCGCGGCTGAGCTTGTCGACCCTTAGCAGCGGCGCACCAATCTGCCGGCGCCCCAGGTCGATATGCTCGCCCAGCTCGCGGCCGACCATCAGGTTGACCAGTTCGGCGCTGCTGTAGCGCTGGATCGGCTCGTCACACACCAGCCTGCCGTCGCGCAGCACCACGATGCGTTGGGCCACGCGCTGCAGTTCTTCGAGGCGGTGGGAAATGTAGACGATGGCCACGCCACGCCGGCGCAGGCGTTCGATCTGGGTAAACAGCAGCTCTACCTCACGCGCGGTGAGCATGGCGGTGGGCTCGTCGAAGATCAGCACATGGCAGTCGCCAATCAGGTTGCGGGCGATCTCGACCATCTGTTGGTGGCCGATGCCCAGTTCGCCGACCGGGGTATCCGGGTCGATGGCATCGAGGCCGACCTGGGCCATGGCGGCCATGGCCAGCTGGCGCAGGCGCTTGTGGCTGATCCAGCCGAGCCGGCTGGGCAGGTTATCGAGGAACAGGTTTTCCGCCACGGTCAGGGTGGGCAGCAGGTTCAGCTCCTGCATGACCATGCGCACACCGAGGCGCTCGGCCTCGCTGCGGCTACCGGGCGCATAGGCCTGGCCGCGGTAGCTCATATGCCCGGTGGTGGGGGTCTCCAGGCCGCTGATGAGTTTGGACAGCGTGCTCTTGCCCGCGCCGTTCTCGCCGGTCAGGGCCAGCACTTCGCCGGCGCGCAGGCTCAGGCTGACCTCACCCAGCACTGGCTGGGCGTAGGTCTTGCCCAGGCAGCTGGCGGCGAGCACCACTTCGTTGGCCGATGCAGGCATGGCCGTTTCTCCTGCCAGCAATCAGGGTTGGGTAATGAGTTGGACTGGGGTCTGGATGACGTTGTCGGCATCCACCTCGGGCTTCTCGCCCTTGACCATTTTCAGCGCCGCCTGGATGCCGTACACCGCCTGCTGGCTGGCCGCCTGGTCGAGGGTGGCGAGCACACGGCCATCCTTGAGCATGGGCTTGATGGCATTGATGTTGTCGTAGCCCACCACCTGCACCTGGCCGGTCTTGCCGGCGGCACGCACGGCCGACACGGCGCCCAGGGCCATGCTGTCGTTACCGGCCAGCAGGGCTTTCAGGTCCGGGTATTCATTGAGCATGGAGGCGGCGACGGCGTTGCCCTTGTCGATTTCCCAATTGCCGCTCTGCACCGAGACGATCTTGATCTGCGCGGCGTCCATCGCGTCCTTGAAGCCGGCGGTGCGCTGCTGGGCGTTGGTGGTGGTCGGCACGCCTTCGATGATGCCGACCTGGTCGCCGGCCTTGAGCTTCTCGTTGGCCAGGTAGTCGCCGACCAGACGCGCGCCCTTGCGGTTGTCGGGGCCAACGAACGGCACGCTGATGCCCTTGCTCTTGAGCAGGTCGGGGTCCAGGCGGTTGTCGATGTTGATCACCACCACGCCCTTGTCCATGGCTTTTTTCACAGCCGAGACCAGCGCCTTGGAATCGGCCGGGGCGATTACCAGCGCCTTGGCACCAGCGTTGACCATTTGCTCGACGATGCGGATCTGTTCGCCGGTGTCGGTTTCGTTCTTGATGCCGTTGGCGATCAGCTCGAATTCGTCAGGGTGGGCTTTCTGGTAGTCCTTGGCGCCGTCTTCCATGGTGCGGAAGAACTCGTTCGCCAGGGATTTCATCACCAGGGCAACCTTGGGCTTGTCTTCGGCGTGGGCTGCGGAGAATGGCGTGGCGAAGGACAGCGAGGTAACGACAGCGAGGGCCAACAGACGACCGGGGAACGGCAGTTTCATGGACGATGACTCCGAATCTTGTGGTTTTTATCGGATAGCAAACGTTTGCGGTACCTAACTATGGAAACAGTACCGGGGTTTGTCAAATCCGTTTGGCTTTCGGAGGTCAACGAACTGCCGGGAGGATTATCCAGAAAAGTTGTGCAAAACCGAAACCCTTTTCCTACGCTTGGGCGAAATTGGGGCGGGATGGGCTGCGCAGCGGTCGCAAATTCCCTGGCTAGCAGGAATCGCTGGGGGCTGCTGCGCAGCCCATCGCGGCACAAGGCCGCTCCTACAGAAACCACAGGCGTTTGATTCGGCCGGCAAGGTGGCACGGCTGCTCTGCCAAGCTATTGCGAAATAACTTGCATTCAAATACTGTATGCGCATACAGCAATAACAAGGAAACGCTTGTGCCCAACACTGCCTCCGCCACCCCCGACAGCTATCAACAACTGGGTATGCGCATCCAGAAGATCATCAACAGCCCTACCGCCCAGCGCAGCCGGGCGGCGCTGATCTTCCGCCTGGAACAGGAAACCCCCGAGGACTGGGAAACCTTGCTTGAGGAAATCGCCGAAAACGACAACGTCACCCTCGCCCATCGCGACGATGGCGGCGTGCAGATCTTCTGGACCGTGCCCAAGGAAGACTGACCGCACAACCCTCAGGCCAATGTCTGCAGATAGGCACTGGCCTCGCGGTAACGGGCCAGCCGCGCCAGGTCGGCAGGGCCTGGGCAAGGGATGCGTGAAAGGTCGCTGTTGTCGGCCAGGTCGGCCAGTTTGACGGTGCGCGCCAGCGGGTCATCGCCCAGGCGCACCACGAAATCCTGGTAAGCCTCGCCCTTGCGGCGGCTGAGCGCCAGCAAGGCGGCAAGGATTTTCAGCGCGAAACCTTCGCGCGCCAGGTCGGAAAGGGTCAGCGGGGTGTCTTCGATCACATCGTGAAGCACCGCGACAATCCGTTGTTCGGGTGTGGAAACCCGCATCATCACGCGTAGCGGGTGGAGAATATACGCTGCCCCACCCTTGTCGTATTGCCCTTCATGCGCCCTGGCGGCCACGGCAATGGCCCGCTCCAGTGTAGACATGAGGCCCTCCCCGTTCGGCTTCTTCCTGCCAAGCATAGCCAAACTTGGGCCGCCGCGGTCCGTGTAGGAGCGG
>NZ_JATAAG010000063.1:178760-276998 GCF_030341915.1 Pseudomonas sp. BCRC 81390
CGTGCAGTCAGCGAGCTACGCCGTGCTGGATGACCACCGAATCGGTGCCCAGCTTGGCCATGACCTCGGCCTGGCGGGCTTCGGCTTCCTCACGGGTCGGGAACGGCCCCATCAGCACCACCGGCTTGCCGTTGCGGTACTCCACCGAGGATGGAATGCCCTTCTCGATCAGGCGTGCGGTCATGTCGCTGAGCGCGCCCATGTTGGCGCCCTGGATCACTTCCACATCCCAGCCCTGCGGGGCCGGCTGGCCAGCCAGCGCCTCGGCGCGACGCTGCAGGTCGGCGCCGCCGCACATTTCGCGGATGCGCAGGTTGTTGCCGCTGTCATCGACAATGATTTCGTACTGGCCATCACGCTTGATCGCCACATAGCTGCGGTAGGGCTCGTACTGCCCGGCATCATCCTTGCCGCGCACCTGGCCGCAGATGGTGCCCTGGGTGTCGATCCGCACGTTGCCGAACTTGGCCGTCTTGGGGTTGTGCAGGTGTTCGGCCACCTGTTTGTGCACGCCTTCGACCTCGTTCTCACAGCCCGCCAGGGCGAGCACTGCCATTACCACAGCCAGTTTGCGCACGCGTGTACCTCCAGATTCGAAGGGGCGGATTCTAGCACGCCGGGCAATGCCCCGAAGCGCGACCAAACGTTACAGCCTGCTTCGCGCGCACAGCAAAAAGGGCGATCATTGCTGATCGCCCTTTTCGGATTTGGTAGGCACAATTGGACTCGAACCAACGACCCCCACCATGTCAAGGTGGTGCTCTAACCAACTGAGCTATGTGCCTGTCGTGTGGTGCGCATATTAGAGAGCAAACACACGTCTGTAAAGCGTTTTTTTCAGAAAAATCAAAAACTTTCGCGAACCGCCCAAGGCGAGGCAGCCTCGCGTCACAACCGCCAGCACAGCAGCCCGGCGCCAGGTAGAATCGCAATGAAAAAAGGGGTGACCCTTGCGGATCACCCCTTCTTCGATTTGGTAGGCACAATTGGACTCGAACCAACGACCCCCACCATGTCAAGGTGGTGCTCTAACCAACTGAGCTATGTGCCTGTCGTGTGGTGCGCATTCTACTCATTCCAAAAACCCTGTCAACACTTTTTTTCGCGCTAAGCTACTGAATCATAAACTCTTTATAGAAAGGTGCGCCGGCAAGGGCCGAGTAAAGGATTTTCAACGTACGACTAGCGGGTGTTTATTATTATTGATAGCATCGGTACATTCGTTAAAAATATAAAACACGAGGTTCCTGCAGCATGGCTAACACCCCCTACCCCCAGTCCTACTACGCCGCCTCGGCCAACCCGGTGCCGCCACGTCCGGCGCTGCAGGGTGAGGTGGAAACCGATGTGTGCATCATCGGCGCCGGCTATACCGGCCTGTCCAGCGCCCTGTTCCTGCTGGAGAACGGCTTCAAGGTGAGCATCGTCGAAGCGGCCAAGGTCGGCTTCGGCGCGTCAGGCCGTAACGGTGGCCAGATCGTCAACAGCTACAGCCGTGACATCGATGTGATCGAACGCACGGTCGGCCCCAAGCAGGCGCAACTGCTGGGCCAGATGGCCTTCGAAGGCGGCCGCATCATTCGTGAGCGCGTGGCCAAGTACAACATCCAGTGCGACCTGAAGGACGGCGGCGTGTTCGCGGCCCTCACCAGCAAGCAGATGGGCCACCTGGAGTCGCAAAAACGCCTGTGGGAACGCTTTGGCCACAACCAGCTGGAGCTGATGGACCAGAAGCGTATCCGCGAAGTGGTGGCCTGCGACAACTACGTGGGCGGCATGCTGGACATGAGCGGCGGCCACATCCACCCGCTGAACCTGGCCCTGGGCGAGGCGGCGGCGGTCGAGTCGCTGGGCGGCATCATCTATGAGCAAACCCCGGCCGTACGCATCGAGCGTGGCGCCAACCCGGTGGTGCACACCCCACAAGGCAAGGTCCGCGCCAAGTTCATCATCGTCGCCGGCAACGCCTACCTGGGCAACCTGGTACCGGAGCTGGCCAGCAAGTCCATGCCATGCGGTACCCAGGTGATCACCACCGAGCCGCTGGGCGAGGAGCTGGCGCGCACCCTGCTGCCGCAGGACTACTGCGTCGAGGACTGCAACTACCTGCTCGACTACTACCGCCTGACCAGCGACAAGCGCCTGATCTTCGGCGGTGGCGTGGTGTATGGCGCGCGTGACCCAGCCAACATCGAGGCGATCATCCGTCCGAAGATGCTCAAGGCCTTCCCGCAACTGAAGAACGTGAAGATCGACTACGCCTGGACCGGCAACTTCCTGCTGACCCTGTCGCGCCTGCCGCAGGTCGGCCGTATCGGCGACAACATCTACTACTCGCAGGGCTGCTCGGGCCACGGGGTAACCTATACCCACCTGGCCGGCAAGGTCCTGGCCGAGGCCATGCGTGGCCAGGCCGAGCGCTTCGATGCCTTCGCCGGCCTGCCGCACTACCCGTTCCCGGGCGGGCAGATGCTGCGGGTGCCGTTCAGCGCCCTGGGTGCCTGGTACTACAGCCTGCGCGATCGCCTGGGCTTCTGATGTAGGCAGGCCTGGCCCTGCCGCCGGCAAGCCGGCTTCCACAGGGGTAATGATGTAGAAACCTGTGGCAGCCGGCCTGCCGGCGACAGGGCCGGCGCAGGCAAAGCTATTGGCCCAGGCTAGTGACGGCCTGTTTCGCTGCAATCTCCTGCCCTGCCCGGGCCAGTTCATCGGCAGCCTGCAACCAGCGCTGGCGGTCGACCTGGGCCGGCAGTTGCCGCGGTGGCTGCACCAGCACCGCCCAACTCCCCTGCCTGGCCCACGCCGAAGCAAAGTCATCGAACGCCATCAGCTGCCGCCGGTGCATGCCCGAGCGCAACAGCACGCGCTGCTTGTAACGGTCATAGCCGATCAGCACGGCGTAACGTGGCTCACCCCACCAGGCCGCGCCGTCCTCATAACGCAACAATACCGGGTTGCCAGCTGCCACCTGGGTCAGCAATGCGTCCAGCTGCTTGTCCAGCGGATACACCACCCTGCCGTAGTCACGCGCCACCCGCGGAATGCTGCTGTCCAGTGCGTCGGCGCCCTGGGGCAGGTTCAACGACTTGTCCAGCAGCCCCGGGGTAATCGGCGCACCCTGTTGCGACAGTACTGCCGCCAGGGCCATGGCCCCGCTGTGGTTGGCGTTGCCACGGTAGAACGGCACGCTGCTGATTTCGACCCGCTGCGGCAGGCCATTGAGGCTGGCGGACGGCGTGCCGGCACAGCCTGCCAGGCTGGCTGCCAGCAGGCAGGCCAGCAGCAACCGGCGCGGGCGGGTGGTCGCCGACTTGAAGGAATCTTGCTCCATGGACACTCGCTTGTTCCAACGCCAGGCAGGCAGCGCCCGGCTCTGCCAGCGATCATAGGGCGGACAGCGGCGCGGGTATAGCCCGGCGCCGGCCAAGCGCGAAACGGACCAAGCAATAGACCTTTGGTCAATGGAACGTCACCGGCAAAAGGCTAGACTAAAGCAGTGTCTGTAAGGCAAGCGCCGGCTGGCCGAGCGCGGCCCGTAGAGTTGGAGGCACAAATGAGCCTGACCGTGGCAATTCTCATGCTGGTGGGCATGTGGCTGAGCGTCGCAGCCGCCATGCTGTGGGGTGTAATGCGTATCGTGCGGCGCCATTCCCACCACCACCTGCCGCCGCAGGCTCCTGCCAGGATGCAGCCTGCGCACCGCACACGGCGGCATGCCGGGGTGCACTGACAAAGTTTCCTCATCCCTATTCGCGGGCAAGCCCGCTCCCACAGGGGCAGCACAGGTCTTGAAAGCGGTGCTGTCTGTGGGAGCGGGCTTGCCCGCGAATGGAGCGCAAAGCGCCCCGCGCTACCTCACCCTTGCGCCGCTTCGCGCTTCAACCGCGCCCGGCGGGCCAGGATGTTGAGGATCTCGATCGCCGTCGAGAACGCCATGGCCGCATACACATAGCCCTTCGGCACATGGGCGCCGAAACCTTCGGCAATCAGCGTCATGCCGATCATGATCAGGAAGCCCAGGGCCAGCATCACCACGGTCGGGTTGTCGTTGATGAAGTTGGCCAGCGGGTCGGCGGCCACCATCATGACGATGACGGCGGTGATCACGGCGATGATCATGATCGGCAGGTGCTCGGTCATGCCCACGGCGGTGATGATGCTATCCACCGAGAAGACGATGTCCAGCAACAGGATCTGGAAGATCGCCGCGGCAAAGCCCAGGGTAACCGTCGAGGAAACCTTGGCTTCTTCCTTGGCACCGTGCGGGTCGACGTTTTCGTGAATCTCCTTGGTCGCCTTCCACAGCAGGAACAGGCCACCGGCAATCAGGATCACATCCTTCCAGGAGAAGGCGTTGCCGAACACTTCGAACACCGGGTCGGTCAGCTGGACGATCCAGGCCACCGTGCTGAGCAAGGCCAGGCGCATCACCAGGGCCATGCTGATACCGATACGGCGCGCCTTGGAGCGATATTCCACCGGCAGCTTGTTGGTCAGGATGGAGATGAAGATCAGGTTGTCGATGCCCAGTACAACTTCCATGGCCACCAGCGTAGCCAAGGCAACCCAGGCGGTAGGGCTTGCGACGAGTTCCAGCAAGTATTCCATTGTTCACATCCTGCAGCAGCGGTTATGGGTCAGATTTCCTGGGTGTCTTTTTGCTTGTCGGCGTCCTCGGGCGCACGCCCTTCACTGCCGATGGCCTCGCTCAAGGCCTGCTGGGCGGCCTTGTTGGTGTCGTCGATCGCCTGCTTGGCCGACTGCGCGGCCTGGTCGAGCATCTGCTGGGCAGACTTCTCGGCCTGCTCGCAACCGGCCAGGGTGAACAGGGCCAAGGCTAGTACCAGCGGCGTGCCGATGGATTTGAATTGCAGCATGGGTTCCTCGCTTGTGTGTTCCGGTGGCGCACAGGGCGCCTGATGGAGCGCATTCTAAAATGCGCAATACATCAGGAAAATTCGTATTTTCGGCGGTTATACTTCGGTTTTTACGAATCCGGAAAAACCCCGATGCTCAACTACCGGCAACTGCATTACTTCTGGGCCGTGGCCAAGACCGGCAGCATCGCCCGCGCCAGCGAACAGCTGAACCTGACCCCGCAAACCATCAGCGGGCAGATCAGCCTGTTCGAGCAGACCTATGGCCTGGAGCTGTTCCAGCGCGTCGGGCGCCAGCTGGAGCTGACCGAAACCGGGCGCCAGGCGCTGGTCTATGCCGAACAGATGTTCCAGCTGGGTGGCGAACTGGAGGCCATGCTGCGGGCCGGCCCGCAGGAGCAGATCCTGTTCCGCGTCGGCGTGGCGGACGTGGTGCCCAAGTCGATCGTCTACCGCCTGCTGGCGCCGACCATGGAGCTGGACGATGTGCTGCGCATCAATTGCCGCGAAGACAAGCTGGAACGGTTGCTGGCCGACCTGGCGATCCAGCGCCTGGACCTGGTCATCTCCGACAGCCCCATGCCCAGCCACCTGGACATCAAGGGCTACAGCCAGAAGCTGGGTGAGTGCGGGCTGAGTTTTTTCGCCACCGCGGCCTTGGCCCGCCGGCATGCCGGGCCCTTCCCCGCTTGCCTGCAGGATGCCCCCTTGCTGATCCCTGGCCCGGAGACCGTGGTACGCAGCCGTTTACTGCGCTGGCTGGGCGAGCAGCAGGTGCAGCCGCGTATCGTTGGTGAGTTTGATGACAGCGCGCTGATGCAGGCGTTCGGGCAATCGGGCAGCGGCATCTTCGTCGCCCCCAGCGTGATCGCCGAGGAGGTGTGCCGCCAGTACGGAGTGCAACTGGTCGGGCAGACCGAGGCCGTACACGAATCGTTCTATGCCATTTCCGTGGAGCGCAAGGTCAAGCACCCGGGCATCGTGGCCATTACCGAGGGGGCGCGACGGGAGTTGTTTCACTGGTAGCCATGAGGCTCTCTCGCGGCTAAACCCGCGAAAGGGCCGACACTGCTCGACGAAGGTCTATGGTAAAGTCGCGCCCTTTTCGAACATGCCCGGATCCCGCTGCACATGACCCCAGTCCTCCGCTTCCTCAACCGCACCAGCCTGGTGACCCAGATCGTCATCGGCCTGATCGCCGGTATCGTCCTGGCCCTGCTTGCGCCCGCCATCGCCCGTGACCTGGCCTTCCTCGGCAAGGTGTTCGTCAGCGCCCTCAAGGCGGTGGCACCTGTACTGGTGTTCATCCTGGTCATGGCCTCGATTGCCAACCACCGCCACGGCCAGGAAACCCACATTCGGCCGATTCTCTGGCTGTACCTGCTGGGTACCTTTGGTGCCGCGGTAGTGGCCGTGGTGGCCAGCATGCTGTTCCCCTCGACCCTGGCACTGAGCACCGGCGGGGCCACGCTGAGTGCCCCGGGTGGTATCGGCGAAGTGCTGCAGAACCTGCTGCTGAGCGCGGTCGACAACCCGATCAACGCCCTGCTCAACGCCAACTTCATCGGCGTGCTGACCTGGGCCATCGGCCTGGGCGTGGCCCTGCGCCACGCCGGCGAAACCACCCGCAACGTGGTCGAGGACCTGTCCACTGGCGTCACCTTGATCGTACGCGTGGTCATCCGCTTCGCCCCGCTGGGCATCTTTGGCCTGGTCAGCGCCACCCTCGCCCAGTCCGGCCTGGACGCCCTGCTCGGCTACCTGCACCTGCTGGCGGTGCTGATCGGCTGCATGCTGTTCGTGGCGCTGGTGATGAACCCGTTGATCGTGTTCTGGAAGATTCGCCGCAACCCCTACCCGCTGACCCTGTTGTGCCTGCGTGAAAGCGGCATCACAGCGTTCTTCACCCGCAGCTCGGCGGCCAACATCCCGGTCAACCTGGCCCTGTCGGAACGCCTTGGCTTGCATGAAGACACTTATTCGGTGTCGATCCCGCTGGGCGCGACCATCAACATGGCCGGTGCTGCCATCACCATTACCGTGCTGACCCTGGCAGCGGTGCATACCCTGGGTATCGCGGTGGACCTGCCGACCGCCGTGCTGCTCAGCGTGGTGGCGGCGATCTGTGCCTGTGGTGCGTCGGGGGTGGCCGGCGGCTCGCTGCTGCTGATTCCGCTGGCGGCCAGCCTGTTTGGCATCCCCAGCGAGATTGCCATGCAGGTGGTGGCGGTAGGCTTCATCATCGGCGTGCTGCAGGATTCGGCCGAGACGGCGCTGAATTCCTCGACCGATGTGCTATTCACCGCAGCGGCGTGCCAGGCCGAAGAGCGTAAAGCCTGAGTTGGCCGGCCCCCTGTAGGAGCGGGCTCGCCCCGCGAACACCGGCGCAGCCGGTGCCATGCACCGCGTCGCCTGGTTCGCGGGGTGAACCCGCTCCTACAGGGGGCCAAGTTGCCTAACACGATGGCATTACCTACCCTAGTGGCCTTTCCCCAGCAACGAGGCAGGCCATGTCAGAACACCAAACCGCAGGCGAAGGCCGGTTCAACAGCATCGAGATCCGCATTCTCGGCGCGCTGATCGAAAAGCAGGCCACCAGCCCGGAAAGCTACCCGCTGACCCTCAATGCCCTGGTGCTGGCGTGCAACCAGAAAACCAGCCGCGAGCCGGTGATGAACCTCACCCAAGGCCAGGTCGGCCAGGCCCTGCGCGCCCTCGAAGGGCAAGACATGGCCCGCCTGCAGATGGGCAGCCGCGCCGATCGCTGGGAACACCGGGTGGACAAGGCGCTGGAGCTGGTGCCGGCGCAACTGGTGCTGATGGGCCTGATGTTCCTGCGTGGCCCGCAAACCCTCAACGAACTGCTGACCCGCAGCAACCGCCTGCACGACTTCGATGACATCGAACAGGTCCAGCACCAGCTGGAGCGCCTGATCGCGCGCGGCCTGGCCCTGCACCTGCCACGCCAGGCCGGCCAGCGTGAAGACCGCTATACCCACGCCTTGGGCGACCCGGCGGAAATCGAGGCGATCCTGGCTGCACGGCAGCAGGAAGGCGCTACACGCAGCAGTGGCGGGAGTGTGTCGGAAGAACGTATCGAAGCCCTCGAAGCCCACATTGCCGCGCTGGAGGCCCGCCTGGCCGCGCTGGAAGGCTGAGCCGTCACGGCTCCGGGTCGGGGAAGTTGCGGCAGCTCTTGCGCTCGGCCAGCTCCCGGTCAGTGGGGCGCTGGTCGACGAACACGGTTCGGCCGTCGGCATAGATTTCCAGATAGCCCCAGTGCAGGTCCTGCTCCTGCTGCCCGGGCTTGGGCGGGACTAGCCACCAGGGTTCGCGGCTGATCAGGGTCATGGGTGTGATTCCTGAGGGGGTCTGCAGTAATCATAGACACCCTCGGATATTGCTTTGCCTGCGCCGGCCCTTTCGCGGCTAAAGCCGCTCCCACCGGGTACGACGTCAACTGCAGGAGCGGATTTATCCGCGAAGCAGGCGACGCGGTGGATGGCACGGGCTTCGCCCGTGTTCGCGGGCAAGCCCGCTCCCACAGGGACCGCGCCAGCTTTTAGACATTGAGCAAGACAGTTGCGCCTACCAGTACCGCACAGTTTTCGAAACCTGCGTAGTACCGGTAGGAGCGGCTTCAGCCGCGAAGTGGCCAGTACAGACTTACGCCGGCGCCGAAGTGCGGATCAGGTGATCGAAAGCCGCCAGCGAAGCCTTGGCGCCCTCACCCACTGCAATCACGATCTGCTTGTACGGCACCGTGGTCACGTCACCGGCCGCGAACACACCTGGGATGCTGGTCTGGCCCTTGGCGTCGACGATGATCTCGCCGCGCGGCGACAGCTCGACGGTGCCTTTCAGCCAGTCGGTGTTCGGCAGCAGGCCGATCTGCACGAAGATACCCTCCAGCGCCACCTCGTGCTGCTGTTCGGTGGTGCGGTCCTTGTAGCGCAGGCCGGTCACTTTCTCGCCATTGCCCAACACTTCGGTGGTCAGCGCGCTGGTGATTACCTTGACGTTCGGCAGGCTGTGCAGCTTGCGCTGCAATACCGCATCGGCGCGCAGCTGGCTGTCGAATTCGATCAGGGTCACCTGGGCAACGATGCCGGCCAGGTCGATGGCCGCTTCCACGCCCGAGTTGCCCCCACCAATCACCGCCACGCGCTTGCCCTTGAACAGCGGGCCATCGCAGTGCGGGCAGTAGGCCACGCCACGGGCGCGGTATTCCTGCTCGCCCGGCACGTTCATTTCGCGCCAGCGCGCACCGGTAGCCAGGATCACGGTCTTGGCCTTGAGCGAGGCGCCGCCGGCCAGGCGTATTTCATGCAGACCGCCATCGGTGGCCGGGACCAGCGCCTCACCGCGCTGCAGGTTCATGATGTCGACGTCGTACTGCTTGACGTGTTCTTCCAGGGCCGTGGCCAGTTTCGGCCCTTCGGTCTCCTGCACCGAGATGAAGTTCTCGATGGCCAGGGTATCGAGCACCTGGCCGCCGAACCGCTCGGCCGCGATGCCGGTGCGAATGCCCTTGCGTGCGGCATAGATGGCTGCCGAGGCGCCGGCGGGGCCACCACCGACCACCAGCACGTCGAAGGCGTCCTTGGCGTTGATCTTCTCGGCCTGGCGGCTGCCTGCGTTGGTGTCGATCTTGCCGAGGATTTCTTCCAGGCCCATGCGGCCCTGGCCAAACACTTCGCCGTTCAGGTAGATGCTCGGCACCGCCATGATCTTGCGCGATTCCACTTCGGCCTGGAACAGCGCGCCGTCGATCGCCACGTGGCGCACGTTGGGGTTGAGCACGGCCATCAGGTTCAGCGCCTGGACCACGTCCGGGCAGTTCTGGCACGACAGCGAGAAATAGGTTTCGAAGGTGAATTCGCCTTCCAGTGCCTGGATCTGCTCGATCACTTCGGCACTGGCCTTGGACGGGTGGCCGCCGACCTGCAGCAAGGCCAGCACCAGCGAGGTGAATTCGTGGCCCATGGGGATGCCGGCAAAGCGCAGGCTGATCTGGCCATTCGGGCGGTTGAGCGAGAACGATGGACGACGGGCGTCATCACCATCCACGCGCAGGGTAATCAGGTTCGACAGGCCGGCGATCTCCACCAGCAGGTCGTGCAATTCGCGGGACTTCGCGCCGTCGTCGAGGGAAGCAACGATCTCGATCGGCTGGGTGACCCGCTCCAGGTAGGTTTTCAGTTGCGATTTAAGCGTGGCGTCCAACATACGGGGCGATTCCTTTTTCAAAACGCGGATACAAAAACGCCCAGGCGATAGCGCCCGGGCGTTTATACGGGGCGGTAGAGCATTCAGCTTTGGCGGCTGCTCGCCGCCCACGGCTTACTCACGGACTTAGATCTTGCCGACCAGGTCCAGCGACGGTGCCAGGGTGGCTTCGCCTTCTTTCCACTTGGCCGGGCACACTTCGCCCGGGTGGGCGGCAACGTACTGGGCAGCTTTCACCTTACGCAGCAGTTCGGCAGCATCGCGGCCTACACCACCGTCGTTCAGTTCGACGATCTTGATCTGGCCTTCCGGGTTGATCACGAAGGTACCGCGATCGGCCAGGCCGGCTTCTTCGATCAGCACGTCGAAGTTGCGCGAGATGACGTGGGTCGGGTCACCGATCAGCGGGTACTGGATCTTGCCGATGGTTTCCGAAGTGTCGTGCCAGGCTTTGTGGGTGAAGTGGGTGTCGGTGGACACACCGTAGATTTCCACGCCCAGCTTCTGGAACTCGGCGTAGTTGTCAGCGAGGTCACCCAGTTCGGTCGGGCAGACGAAGGTGAAGTCGGCCGGGTAGAAGAACACGACAGACCACTTGCCTTTCAGGTCGGCTTCGCTGACCTGGACGAACTCGCCCTTGTGGTAGGCGGTGGCGTTGAACGGTTTGACCTGGCTGTTGATGATAGGCATGAGAGACGCTCCTTCATGGGGTTGGAATCAGTTGACGGAGAGAATCCTAACCGCTGGTCGCCGATTAGGCTCATTGGCAAACCTCATGCGTATCATTGGTTTTGGCTATAAAGCCTCTGTCTTGATAGCTACTTTGCTTTCTAAGCCCCGCCGCGCCTGCAGGTGTGCACCCGCTGCAGCGGGCTGTCGTCCAGCTGATACGCCAATGAACATTGCTCATCCGGCGCGTCACCCCACTTGACCAGCAGCGTGCCGCGATCCCTGGCGGTACGCACATGCAGCCGGCTTCCCTGCCCGACCATGCCCAACTCACCGGCCTGCTCACTGGCCTGCCCGGCAAACACCAGCGCGCCGAACGGCAGCGCGCGGCCATCCTCGAAACGCGCCCGCAGGGTGAACTGGCGACCGCTGCGCGTCGGGTAACGCAGCAACGAGGCAGCCCCGGCGCGTGGCACCACCGCTTGGGCGGTCAGTTGCAACTCGGTATCGCGGGACATGCCTTTGGGGTCGAGTTCGACCGTATTGACCTGGTAAGGCAGCAGCGATGGCATGACCGCAAAACCGCGCCGATCGAGACTGATCTGTGGGTGCTGGCGCAGGCGCGCAGCATCGGCGCCGGGCGCATGCACGATGGCAAAGCTCTCGCCCAGCGGCGGTGCGGTAATCAGGCCACCGGCATGGGCGACCACGGCACCTTGCGCGCCCAGCGTCGCCTGGCGATAGCCACGCCGACTCGACAACGACCCCTGGATATCGCCACTCGCCCCGCGGTGCTGCAGGTTGGCGTCGAAGCCACTGTCGGCCCGCTCGCCTTGCTGGCGCACCAGCGCCAGCCCATGGCCCCATTGGCCATACTCACCGCTCACGCCTTGCCAACGAACGCTGGCGCTACCCTGGCCGCGAGCGTCGCGGTTCAGCGCCGTGCTGAGCGAGGAGCGACGGCGCTCGCCAAGCGGCATGCTGGCATTGAACATGATGGCGTCGACGGCATGTCCGGTCACAGCCTGCTCGCGGCTCAGGCTGATGCCATAGCTGAGCGTCCCGATGTGGTTGTTGTAGCCAACGCTGTAGCTCTCGCTACGGCCACCGCCGGCCCAATGCTGTCGCAGGCTGGCGCGCAAAGTGAAACGACCGCCCCGCTCACCCACGGGCTGATCCACACCCAGGCCCGCCTGCCAACGCAGCGGGTCGATGCGCGCACCCGCCACGGCGCGGGCATGGTCGTTGAAGCTGTAGTAGCCAGGCCCCTCGCTGCGGGTCAACGTCGCGCTCAGGTCGGTACCGGTAGCGCTCAAGCGCTGACGCCAGCTCAAGCGCCAAGCCTGGCCACGCACTTGCCGGTTGCGCGCAGGCTCGGCGCTGGCGTGATACCCGGTCAGGCCCAGGGCCCCCAGCCCGGTATTCATGGCCAACCCCATGGCACCGGCCTGGTAGTCCTCGGCCAACCAGCTACCGCCGTGTACGCTCAAGTAATTGTCCAGGCCCTGCTGCCAGCTGCCTTGCACAAAGCCCGGGCCCGAGCGGCCGTACGCTTCACGCCATACGCCACTGGCCAGTTCGAAACGCCTTGCGCCAGGGCGCAGTGCCAGCGGCGCGGCAGCGTAGGGCTGGATGAAGGTGCGTACGCTGCCATCGGCCTCGCGCAGCGTCACCTCGAGGTCATCCTGCAAGTCGTTGGCATGCAGGTCGTCGATCTCGAACGGGCCCGGCGCGACGGTGGATTCATGGATCAGCACACCGCGCTGGCGAATGCTGACCAGCGCGACGCTGTTGGCGACACCTCTCACCACAGGGGCAAAGCCGCGTTGCTGCTCCGGCAACATGCGCTGGTCACTGCCCAGCAGTATGCCGCGCAGGGCGCTGCTCTCGAATACCTCCGAGCGGCTATAGCTATCGCCGATGGTCAACTGCGCAGCCCAGGCGGGAATATCCCGCTGCAACGAGGTTGCAGTGGCTTGATAACGCGAAGGAATGCCGGAGGACGCCTGCCAACTGCCTTCGTGCCGCCAGTACCAGTCACCGATATTGAAGCCGGAGCGCACCCCCAGATAGGCCTGGCGGGTGGCATCGCCCTGCTCCAGGTCCTGCTGCTCATACAGGTTCAGGCGGTAATCGAAGAAGCCGGCAGTGATGCCACTGTCCCAGTTTTCCGCCGGTAGGTACCCGCCGGGCAAGCGCTGCAAGGCTTGCTGCGGGATGCTCAGGTCGAGCCTCAGGTTGGCGAAATCCAGCGTTTCGCGGCTTTGCGCAACGAGGCTACCGAGCCCTGCGCAGGCGCCCTCCTGGGCAAGCAGGTGGGCGCTCTCGCGGCCAAGGCGGCGCAGGTCCACACCCAGCGCCTGCAGCAAGGTCTCGCTGTAGCAAGGTGTCGCCTGGTCACTTTGCCCCTGCGCCCGCAGCAGCACCCGATGACGCCCCAGCCACTGCTGATTCAGCATCACGTCGAGAGAGTACCTGCCCTCGGCCACTGTCGTGTCTTGCTGGTAGCGGCGCAGGTCGGTCGAGGTTCCCTGGCGAAGCAGCCCGGCATCGAACTCGACGGCGCCAGCGGGGGCCGCGAGCAACCCCATCAACACACCCGCGGTTGAATGGCAGCGAAGGTGGAATCGCACTGGCTGAGGCATCGTTCACCGTGCCTCAGTTTGCCAGCTGCACGGTCACCGCTTGCGGCCGGTCACGCACCGCCCCGTAGTCATCGATGAAGGCATAGCGCAGCCGCGCGGGTGACTGGCCAGCCAGGTGCTCGACGTTGAAGCGGGTACTGGCGAACGGCAGCACGTGGTTGGGGCCCAGTTGCAGTGGGGCCTGGCTGGCCTGCTCCACGGTCACCCTGGCCAGGTTGACCACATAAGGGCTGGGATTGCTGGCCGTCAGCACCCAGTGCGGGCCTTCACGCAGCAACTGCCAGGTGATCCGGCGGTGGGCATCCACGGCTTTCCCCGGCAGCCCTGCCGGCCGATAGAGCAATTTGATGCGCGAACGTATCGCCACCTGCAGGGCGTTCCCCGAACCCTTGGGGGGCACTTCAAGCACATTGAGCCAATACAGGCTTTCGCGGTCGGCGGGCATTGCATCGCCGCCATGAAACAGCCTCAGGCTCTGGCCTTTGCCAGCATCGAGGCGAAACATGGCGGGCATCACATCGAACGGAACCTGCAGCTCCTGCACCTGGGCCCGGCCATCGTCGACCCAGGCCTGAACCAGCGAGGGCGTGCTGCCGACATTGCTCAGTTTGACCGTGACTTCGGCCTGATCGGCAGGAAACACAACCCGCGTGTTGGCGATGATCACATTGGCGGCAAGCGGCGGCGATGCCAGGCAAATGGCCAGCAACCATCCGCGCCGCACGGCGTGGGAGAACAAACGCATGATGAAGGTGCTCAGGAACATTGAAAAAGGCAGCCCTGGAACGGGCCGCCCTCAGGGAGATGTCATGGGTAGTCCAGCGAGTACTGCACCCGGGTTGCCACCAGGCCTGGCGTGGTGCCACCGGTTGAGTAGTAGCGTGCGGTGTAACGCAACGTCGCATTACCGCCAACGATCGGCACCACCTGCGAATTCTGCGAGCCTTTTGGCGCCGCCAGGTTCATCGCTGCCTGCTTGTCGTTGAGCAGTTCCACCTGGACGTTCTCGCTACCGCCGGCATCGACGATGAGGCGCCCTTCCGGGCTGATGGTCGGGCCAGGTTCGAAATAGGTCGAGACCTGGGTAACACCTGGGGAGCAATTGCTGAGATTCAGCTGAAAGGGCGTATTTCCGGCGGTTTGGCCGGGGTTGGCAAGCAGTGCTGCGTTCACCGGGGGCAACGACACCGGCAGGTTGCCGTTACCACCATTGATCTGACAGGTTGGCGCCTCTACAAGGCCGTCCAGGCTGATCTGGCCATAATCGGCCTGGGCTGCCTGCGCACAGAAGAACAGCATGCAGCAGCCTGCAAGCAACGACTTCGAGTTCATAGTCACCTTCTTTACTCTTGGAAATAGCCAGGCATTGGTTGCCGGGCCCCTGCCGCTGACTGCGGCGCGGTGCAGTATCAGTAAGGTGACGCGGGAAAAATGTAGGCTGACTCAGCAGCCGAGCAGTTGAAAATAACCCCCTCGAGGTAGGAAGCATGACCTCGTGTACACGAGATCAGGCTTCCCGCCAGGTGCCATCAGCGGGTGATGGTGCGCAGGGTAACGAACTCTTCTGCGGCAGTTGGGTGAACGCCGATGGTCTCGTCGAACTGCTGTTTGGTGGCGCCGGCCTTGAGGGCAATCCCCAGCCCCTGGATGATCTCGCCGGCATCCGGGCCGACCATGTGGCAGCCCAGCACCTTGTCGGTCTCGGCATCGACCACCAGCTTCATCAGGGTTTTTTCCTGAATGTCGGTGAGGGTCAGCTTCATGGCGCGGAAACGGCTTTCGAAGATCTGCACCTTGTGCCCGGCTTCCAGGGCCTGTTCCTCGCTCAGGCCCACGGTGCCGATCGGTGGCTGGCTGAACACTGCCGTGGGGATGTTGCGGTAATCCACCGGGCGGTACTGCTCGGGTTTGAACAAGCGCCGCGCCACGGCCATGCCTTCGGCCAGGGCCACCGGGGTGAGTTGCACGCGGCCAATCACGTCACCGATGGCCAGGATCGATGGTGCGGTCGTCTGGTACTGCTCGTCGACACGGATAAAGCCGCGCGCGTCCAATTCCACCCCGGTGTTCTCCAGGCCCAGGTTGTCGAGCATCGGGCGGCGACCGGTGGCGTAGAACACGCAATCGGCAAACAACTCGCGGCCGTCGTTGAGGGTGGCCTTGAGGCTGCCATCTTCGAGCTTGTCGATGCGCTGGATGTCGGCATTGAACTGCAAGTCCAGGCCGCGCTTTTCCAGCTCTTCCTTGAGGTGGGTGCGCACCGAGCCATCAAAACCGCGCAGGAACAGGTCACCGCGATACAGCAGGGTGGTGTTGGCGCCCAACCCATGGAAGATACCGGCGAACTCGACCGCGATATAACCGCCGCCGACCACCAGCACCCGGCGCGGCAGGTCCTTGAGGTAGAAGGCTTCGTTGGAGGTGATGGCCAGTTCCTTGCCAGGAATGTCCGGCACCTGTGGCCAGCCACCGGTGGCAATGAGAATGTGCTCGGCAGTGTAGCGCTGGCCTTCCACTTCCACTTCATTGGCACCGGTCAGCCGCGCATGGCCCTGCAGCAGGGTCACCCCGCTGTTGAGCAGCAGGTTGCGGTAGATGCCGTTGAGGCGTTCGATTTCGCGGTTCTTGTTGGCAATCAGCGTGCCCCAGTCGAAGTGCCCTTCTTCAAGGGTCCAGCCGAAACCTGCCGCCTGCTCCAGTTCGTCGGCAACGTGCGCGCCATAGACCAGCAGCTTTTTCGGCACGCAGCCGACGTTGACGCAGGTACCGCCCAGGTAGCGGCTTTCGGCCACCGCCACCTTCGCGCCGAAGCCAGCGGCAAAGCGCGCCGCGCGCACACCGCCGGACCCGGCGCCAATCACGAACAGATCAAAATCGTAGGCCATGTATTCAGTCTCCTAGGCAGGCGCCCAGCATAACGCCGTTGGCTGCCGCAAACAAAAAAGCCACCCCGAAGGGTGGCTTTGCGGCCAGCAGGGCTTATCAGTAAGCCTTGCCGGTCTTGTAGTAGTTCTCGAAGCAGAAGTTGGTCGCGTCGATGTAACCTTCGGCACCACCGCAGTCGAAACGCTTGCCCTTGAACTTGTAGGCAATCACGCAGCCGTTCTGTGCCTGCTGCATCAGCGCGTCGGTGATCTGGATCTCGCCGCCTTTGCCCGGCTCGGTGTTGGCGATGATATCGAAGATATCCGGGGTTAGGATGTAGCGGCCGATGATCGCCAGGTTGGACGGGGCGTCTTCCGGCTTCGGCTTCTCGACCATGTTGGTGACGCGGAAGATGTCGTCACGGATCATGTCGCCGGCGATCACGCCGTACTTGTTGGTCTCCTGTGGGTCGACTTCCTGGATGGCGACGATCGAGCAGCGGAACTGGTTGTACAGCTTGACCATCTGGGTCAGCACGCCGTCACCTTCCGGGTTGACGCACAGGTCGTCCGCCAGCACCACGGCGAACGGCTCGTCGCCGATCAGCGGGCGGCCGGTGAGGATGGCGTGGCCCAGGCCTTTCATTTCGGTCTGGCGGGTGTAGGAGAACGAGCACTCGTCGAGCAGGCGACGGATACCGACCAGGTATTTTTCCTTGTCGGTGCCCTTGATCTGGTTTTCCAGCTCGTAGCTGATGTCGAAGTGGTCTTCCAGGGCACGCTTGCCGCGCCCGGTGACGATGGAAATCTCGTTCAGACCGGCATCCAGTGCCTCTTCAACGCCATACTGGATCAGTGGCTTGTTGACCACCGGCAGCATTTCCTTGGGCATGGCTTTGGTAGCGGGCAGGAAGCGAGTGCCGTAACCGGCTGCCGGGAACAAGCATTTTTTGATCATATACGTCCTTACAAAAGGCTAGGCCTGTGGAATTCGGCGCAGTCTAATCAGGCGGCAGTCACCTTACAATGCCCTGCCGCTGGCCGACCGTTGGGAACATAGAGATAACCCCAGTGTAGATAGTTCCAATGGAAGGTAAATATTGCTTTCAAGGATGGCCGTGGTGGCGTTTGTCTGTACCGGCCTCTTCGCGGGAAACCGCTCCCTCTGGGGACTGCAACAGCATCTCACGGCGAAGAGCCCGGTACCGGCCGTCAGCTACCGGTGCCCTGCCCGATCAGCACGCCATCGACCTTCTGCCCATACAGGTTTACCCCGTCATTGGCGTGGAACTTCAGCCGTGTCTTCTCGATAGAGCCTTCGACCAGCCGCGGGTCCTGCGGCCGCTCATGGCGGTTGACCCAGGCTGCCACGTCCCACGCCTGCTGGTCGCTGAGACTGCCCGGCTTGCCCAGCGGCATGTTGTACTTGATGAACGACGCCGCGGTGTTGATGCGGTGCATCCCGGCGCCCCAGTTGTAAGAATCCTTGCCCCACAGTGGCGGCATCACGTACTCACCGGCCACCCGCTGCCCTTCGCCGTTGTCGCCGTGGCAGATCGCGCACTGCTCGCGGTACACCTGCTGGCCACGCTTGAAGTCGTAGCCGCCCTTGGGTTGTGCCACCTCCGGGTAACCGCGCCCGGCAATCTCCACGCCCGTCGGCGCCTTGGTCGACAACCAGTACGAATACACCGCCAACGCCGTCATCTGCGGGCTGTCGGCGGCCGGCGGCTTGCCGTTCATGCTGAACTGGAAACACCCCTGGATACGCTCGGCGTAGGTGTTGACCTTGTCGTTTTTCTTGCGGTACGCGGGGTACATCGGGTACGCCCCCCACATCGGCGCGGAATGCGCCAGCCGGCCCTGGTCAAGGTGGCAGTTGCTGCAGTTCATGCCGTTGCCCACGGCCTCAGGCATCAGCCGACGGGTGTCGACGAACAATGCATGCCCTTCCCGTACCATCTTGCCGAAGGCATTGTCGGGCAAGTCGCTTTCGGCTGGCGGCACGAACTGCGGCGCCGCCTGCACGCCAGGCACTTTCAGCTGGGACTGGTCTTCCATGGCGATCTGCGCGGCCTCGGCGCTGCCCATGGCCAGCAGCAACAGGGTTGGAAACAGCGGTTTCATGGCATGACCTCCTGGCTGGCGGGGCGGGCGAAGAATTCGGCGATGGCCTTGATCTCGGCATCGGTCATGGCCTTGGCCACACCGACCATCAGCTGGTTGGGGTCATTGCTGCGGCTGCCGTCACGCCAGGCATTGAGCTGCGCCACCAGGTAACTGGCGGGCTGCCCAGCCAAAGGTGGGAAGTGTTCGCCAACTCCGCTGCCGCCCGGGCCATGGCACTGCACGCAGCCGGGTATCTGCCGGCTCCAGTCGCCGTACAGGGCCATGCGGGTGGTGGGGTCATGGGCAATCTGCTGGCGGCGCAGTTCGCCGGCGGGGCTGGCCGGCAGGCTGGCCAGGTAGCTGCTGACCGCGTCGATCTCGTCGTCGCTCAAGGCCTTGGCCAACGGCTCCATCACCGGCTGCTTGCGGCTGCCGCTGCGCCAGTCATGCAACTGCTTGCGCAGGTAGCCGGCCGGCAGCCCGGCCAGGCGCGGAAAGCCGGCAGCGGCAATGCCCTTGCCGTCCGCGCCATGGCAACCCAGGCAAGCCATGGCGGCGGGGTTGGCCCCGCCCTGGGTGAACACCTTCTGGCCATCGGCAGCATGCACCGCAGGCCAGGCCAGGATCAGCAGGCTGCCGACCACGACACGTCTCAAGGGTGTCATCACGAATCTCCTTTTCTATTGTTATATGCTTAGGCCCAAAACATATAAGCAAAAGGAGCGTGATCAGTTGCCCTGGATCAACTTCCGGAGATGCATTGGGTGGCTGCGGTGCGCACGTCGCCCAGGCGCAGCGGGAAATTGTTCAACCGCTCGTGCAGCTTGATGCTGCTGCCGCTGCCACGCTTGTCGATGTCAACCAGCGCCGCCGGGCCCACGCCGGAGCTGATCTTCTGCGGCACGATCAGGCGCAGGCCATCGCCGCGCTGCTCTTCCACCAGCGGGTCGCGCGTCTCGGCCAGCTTGTGCTTGACGCAATCGGCATAGGCGCGAGGCGACTTACCGGAAATAACGTCCAGCGTTTCATGCGATTGTTCCAGCTCCGCGACACTCACGCAGCCACCCAGCGTCAGCGCCAACGCCGCCACCATCCACTTCATTTGCAGCACCTCTGCCATCAAGAATCCGCTTCGACCACGACCAGGCGGTTTTGCTCCCTGCTTTGGCAGATTTATCTGCGCCTGGCCGAACAGCGCGGCAGTGTAACCCGACATCGTGGTATCGTTTGCCTTTGCAGAACCAATCCTTGCGGAGCATCACATGAAATTTGTACACCAGCGCGAGCACCTGAACGAGGACGACATCGTCGTCATCGAGTGCTCCCAGCGCTGCAACATCCGCCTGATGAACGACGCCAACTTCCGCAGCTTCAAGAACGGCGGCCGTCACACCTACCACGGCGGCCATTTCGACAAGTTCCCGGCGAAGATCACCGTGCCCAGTACCGGCTTCTGGAACATCACCATCGATACCGTGACCACCCGTCCGATCTCGGTCACCCGCAAGCCGACCTTGACCCACAAGATCAAGATTGTCCGTCGTTCGTCGTCGAAACTCAGGTAAGGCCCCATGACCCAGACCATCAAGTACGTCATCAAATACAAACTCGACGGCCAGCGCCGCTGGGACTTCGCGCAGATGCCCGACGCTTCCCTCGAACAAGCCCTGGAAGCCCTGCGCAAGATCCACGGCGAAGACGCCGCGAAGATCAGCGACATCCAGGTCAGCAAAGCCTTGTAAACCCCGCCCCATTGCATCGCCCGCCCACGCAAGGAGAACCGCATGAGCCACTGGCCCGACCGCCGCATCCTCGACCTGCTGGGCGTTGATCTGCCCATCCTCCAGGCGCCGATGGCGGGGGCAAGCGGTGCGCCCATGGCCATTGCGGTGGGCCTGGCGGGCGGGCTGGGGGCCCTGCCCTGCGCCATGCTCACGGTTGACCAGGTGCGCGACGAAATCGCCGCCTTCCGGGCTGCCTGCCCGGGCCGCCCGCTGAACCTGAACTTCTTCTGCCACCAGCCGCCGGCGCCCGATGCCGAACGCGATGCCCGCTGGAAGCAGGCACTCGAGCCGTATTACCGGGAAGTCGGGGCGGATTTCGCAGCCCCCACGCCGGTGTCCAACCGCGCACCTTTCGACGAACAGAGCTGCCTGCTGGTCGAACAGCTGCGCCCGGAGGTGGTGAGTTTCCACTTCGGCTTGCCCCGGCCCGACCTGCTGCAACGGGTCAAGGCCAGCGGTGCCAAGGTGCTGTCCAGTGCCACTACCGTGGAAGAAGCCGTGTGGCTGGAGCAGCATGGCTGTGACGCGATCATCGCCATGGGCTATGAAGCGGGCGGCCATCGCGGCATGTTCCTCAGCGACGACATCACCAGCCAGATCGGCACCTTTGCCCTGGTGCCACAAGTGGCCGATGCGGTCAGCGTACCGGTGATTGCCGCTGGCGGCATCGCTGACCACCGCGGCCTGGTCGCAGCGCTGGCCCTGGGTGCCTCGGCGGTGCAGGTCGGAACGGCGTACCTGTTCTGCCCCGAGGCCAAGGTGTCGCCGGCGCATCGCCAGGCACTGGACAGTGCATCTGCCAGCGACACAGCGCTGACCAACCTGTTCACCGGCCGCCCGGCGCGCGGTATCAACAACCGCATCATGCGCGAGCTGGGGCCGATGAGCGAGCTGGCACCACGCTTCCCGCTGGCCGGTGGCGCACTGATGCCGTTGCGCGCGATCACCGACCCACAGGGCAACAGCGACTTCAGCAACCTGTGGTCGGGGCAGGCATTGCGCCTGGGCCGGCACAGGCCGGCAGGCGAGCTCACCCGCGAAATGGCCGAGAAAGCGCTGGCCGTGGTCGGGCGAGCGGCATTTTCATAAGCAAGCCTGGCCTGCGCTGTTTGCCTCTTTCAGACTCGCGGTCTATCGCTATATAGTTAAGGCTATAACGATAACCCGAGGAGCTGTGTTCATGCGTAACCGCCTTCCCCATCTGGCCGCCACCACCCTGGCCAGCCTGCTTGCCTGGAACACTGCCTGGGCCGATGAGGTCCAGGTCGCGGTCGCAGCGAACTTCACAGCCCCCATCCAGGCCATCGCCCGGGACTTCGAGCAGGACACCGGCCACAAGCTGGTCGCAGCCTACGGCGCTACCGGGCAGTTCTATGCGCAGATCAGGAATGGCGCGCCATTCGAAGTGTTCCTCGCCGCCGACGACAGTACACCGGCCAAACTCGAGGCGGAAAAGGCCATCGTACCGGGCTCGCGCTTCACCTACGCCATCGGCACCCTGGCCCTGTGGTCAGCCAAACCTGGCTATGTCGACAACCAAGGCCAGGTGCTGCAGAAGAACCAGTACCAGCACCTGTCGATCGCCAACCCGAAAACCGCACCGTACGGCCAGGCTGCCCTGCAGGTACTGGACAAGCTGAAGCTGACCGAGGCCACCCGGCCGAAGCTGGTGGAGGGGCAGAACATCACCCAGGCGTTCCAGTTCGTCTCCACCGGCAACGCCGAGCTGGGCTTCGTCGCCCTGTCGCAAATCTACAAGGACGGCAAGATTGAAAGTGGTTCGGCGTGGATCGTGCCATCGTCCCTGCATGCGCCCATTCGCCAGGATGCGGTGATCCTTGCCAAAGGCAAGGACAACCCCGCCGCCAAGGCGTTGGTCGAGTACCTAAAGGGCCCGAAAGCCGTGGCAGTGATCAAAGCCTACGGTTATGAAATCTGATGCCGTTGGACGCCAGTGACCTGGGGGCCATCTGGCTGACCGTGAAACTGGCCAGCCTGACCACCCTGATCCTGCTCATCGTCGGCACGCCGGTGGCCTGGTGGCTGGCGCGTACGCGTTCATGGCTGCGTGGCCCGGTGGGTGCGTTGGTGGCCTTGCCGCTGGTGTTACCCCCCACGGTGATCGGCTTCTACCTGCTGATCGCCCTCGGCCCGCACGGCTGGCTGGGCCAGGCGACCCAGGCGCTGGGCCTGGGCAGCGTGGTATTCAGCTTCAGCGGCCTGGTGATCGGCTCGGTGATCTATTCCATGCCGTTCATGGTCCAGCCGCTGCAGAACGCCTTTGCCGCGATCGGCCAGCGCCCGCTGGAGGTGGCCGCCACGCTGCGCGCCAGCCCCTGGGACAGCTTTGTCCACGTGGTGCTGCCGCTGGCCCGCCCGGGCTTCATCACCGCCAGCATCCTCGGCTTCGCCCATACCGTGGGCGAGTTCGGCGTGGTGTTGATGATTGGCGGCAATATCCCGGACAAGACCCGCGTGGTCTCGGTGCAGATCTTCGACCATGTCGAGGCCATGGCCTATTCGCAAGCGCACTGGCTGGCTGGCGCCATGCTGCTGTTCTCTTTCCTGGTGCTGCTCCTGCTATACGCTGGACGCCGTGGCAAAGCTGGCTGGAGCTGAAATGAGCGGTTCGATTGTGGCACGCCTGAAACTGGCCCGCGACGACTTCACCCTGGATGTCGGCCTGCACCTGCCGGGGCGCGGCATCAGCGCACTGTTCGGCCACTCGGGCTCCGGCAAGACCAGCTGCCTGCGTTGCCTGGCCGGGCTGGAACGGGCCGCCAGTGCCTATATCGAGGTCAATGGCGAAGTCTGGGAAGACAGCGCGCGCGGCTACTTCCGGCCGCCCCACCTGCGCCCGGTAGGCTATGTGTTCCAGGAGGCCAGCCTGTTCCCGCACCTGTCGGTGCGCGGCAACCTGGAATTCGGCTGGCGCCGGGTAGCCCGCGCCGAACGCAAGGTCAGCCTCGAGCAGGCGTGCCAATTGCTGGGCATAGGCCATTTGCTGGCACGCCGGCCTGCGACCTTGTCCGGTGGCGAGGCGCAGCGGGTGGGCATCGCCCGCGCCCTGCTGAGCAGCCCGCGCCTGCTGTTGATGGACGAGCCGCTGGCGGCGCTGGATGGGCCCCGCAAGCGTGAGATCCTGCCCTACCTGGAACGCCTGCACGGCGAGCTGGACATCCCCGTGGTGTATGTCAGTCATGCCCAGGACGAAGTGGCGCGGTTGGCCGACCACCTGGTGTTGCTGGAACAAGGCCAGGCAGTGGCCAGCGGCCCGGTCGGCGAGACCCTGGCCCGCCTCGACCTGTCGCTGGCCCAGGGCGAGGACGCCGGCGTGGTGTTCGACGGCCTGGTGGTGGGCCACGACCCACACTACGACCTGCTCACCCTGCGCCTGCCTGGCAACAATGGGCCGCTGCTGCGCATCGCCCACCCGGCCCAGGTGATCGGCAGCACCTTGCGGGTCAAGGTGCAGGCGCGTGACATCAGCCTTGCGCTGACGGCTGATGGCACCTCGAGCATCCTCAACCGCCTGCCGGTGCGCGTGTGCGCAAGCCGGGCGGCGGCCAACCCGGCCCATGTGCTGGTCAGCCTGGATGCCGACGGCAATGCCCTGTTGGCGCGGATCACCCGCTTCTCGGCAGACCAGCTCGGCCTGCACCCGGGCCAGGTGCTGTTTGCCCAGATCAAGTCGGTGGCCTTGCTGGGCTGAGCATCCGCCGCATGGCCGCTGTCCATTGATCAGTCACCTGATCGAGGCCTGCTGCCGATGCTTGACTGCCCGCTTCCCGCCACACTGCACTACGTCGATGACAGCCAGCCCGGCCTGACCCGCCGACGCTGGCGCGACCGCTTCATCTACCTGGACGCCGAAGGCCGCCGGGTACGCGACCCGGACACCTTGGCACGCATCGCCGCCCTGGTGATCCCCCCGGCCTACACCGACGTATGGATCTGTGCCGACCCGCAGGGCCACCTGCAAGCGACGGGGCGCGATGCCCGTGGCCGCAAGCAGTACCGCTACCATGCACAGTGGCGGGAAACCCGCGACCAGCACAAGTACGGGCGCATGCTGGCCTTCGCCCAGGCCTTGCCCAAGCTGCGCAAACAGCTGGAGGCGCACCTTGCCCGCCCAGGCCTGGATCGGGAAAAGGTCATGGCCCTGGTGGTCAGCCTGCTGGACCACACCCTGATCCGCATCGGCAACCAACGCTACCTGCGTGACAACAAGTCTTACGGGCTGACCACCCTGCGCAACCGCCACGTACAGGTCAAGGGCAGTACCATTCGTTTCCAGTTCCGTGGCAAGCGTGGCGTCGAACACAACGTCACCCTCAACGACCGGCGCCTGGCCAACCTGCTCAAGCGTTGCATGGAGCTGCCTGGCCAGGCGCTGTTCCAGTACCTGGATGAAAATGGCCAACGGCATAGCGTCGGCTCCAGCGAGGTCAACCAGTTCCTGCAGCAGTTGACCGGCGCCGATTTCACCGCCAAGGACTACCGCACCTGGGCCGGCAGCCGCCTGGCCCTGGAGCTGCTGCGCCCCCTGGCCTGGGAACCCGAAAGCGAAGCCAGGCGCCAGGTCAGCGCCATCGTCCGCCAGGTCGCCACGCGCCTGGGCAACACCCCGGCCGTGTGCAGGCGCTGCTACATCCACCCGGCGGTACTTGAACACTTTGCTGCGGGACGCCTGGCCAACTTGCCAAAAAGCCGCCTGCGCAAAGGCCTGGACCGCGAAGAGGTGGCACTATTGCTATTTCTTCAGGCACTTGCGGAACAGCAGGACCATTGACCCGGTCTATTCAGACCATGAGGCGAAGAAATTTCCCATTGGCCACCAAGCCCCCTATGCTTGCCAGCGAGTACCTTGGCCGACAAACCCCTGGTGGTTTGTTTCGGCACCTGCGACTGAAAGCACGCAACAGAATTTGTCTGTCGGGGAATTACTATCCGCCGAAAGCGTCTTTAATGAGAAGGAAGAGGGACCAGATCCCGCCGCCGTGGCAACTAGCCCGGCGGACTTTTATATCACCAAGGAGAACTACATGCTGATACTCACCCGTAAGGTTGGCGAAAGCATCGTCATCAATGATGACATCAAAGTCACCATTCTGGGCGTAAAGGGGATGCAGGTGAGGATCGGTATCGATGCACCGAAAGATGTCCAGGTCCATCGCGAAGAGATCTTCAAGCGTATCCAGGCCGGCAGCCCGGCCCCGGAAAAGCACGACGACTCGCACTGAACGACCTGCCTCAAGCCGCACGGATGCGCTTGATCGCCGCACGCTTCAGCTGCCCAGCAGCTCGTGCACCTTGGCAATCATACAGTCCATGTCGAACGGTTTGTCGAACACTGCGGCGAACAGGTCCGGGCAGCCCTGGTTGGCTTGTGCGCCACTCATGAGAATGACCGGCAGGTCGCTCAGGGCGGGGTCTTCGCGCATCGAACGCACCAGCTCCTCGCCATTGAGCAGCGGCATCATGTAGTCGGTGATCACCAGCTGAACGCGCTTTTCCTTAAGCGCTTCCAGCGCCTTGCAGCCGTTGCTCGCCTTTTCCACCAGAAAACCTTCATCCTCCAGGGCGAAACCAAGGATGTCGGCAATCAGGTACTCGTCATCGACGATCAGGATGGTGTTCATGGGCCCGCCCCGTCAGCCACTCCCCTGTGGCACCGGCGTTCCCGAAAGCACACCACAGGCGCCTTCGAACGCCTTGCGCAGGGTGACGCCTTGTGGGCCGATCTGCAGCTCATGCAAGGCAGGGTCGTGGTGGCTGTCGCGCACCTTGAGGATCGACAGCATCCGCCGCAGCTGCGACTCCAGTTCGACGAAACGCATCAGCATCAGGTTGTCGACGATGCTCGACAGGTCCGGCGCCGGGGCACTGATTTCCGCGCCGAAGATATCGCGCATTTCCCAGGTCAGCATCACGCTGACATCGCGCGCGCGCAGCTCGCCCGTCAGCGCGCGGAAAAATGCATTGAGCCGCGCCGGGTCGGTGGCCAGGCGGCTGAATGCCCCCAGGCTGTCGATCAGCACGCGCTTGCTGCCTTGTGCCTCGACACGCTCCAGCAGGCGCGCCCCGACCTGGTCGAGCAAGCCCTCGGTAGTAGGCTGCCAGCACAGCTGCAGGCTGCCGGCCTGTTCCATCGCGACAAAGTCGTGCCCCAGCGACGCGGCCTTGATACGCAGCCGCTCGGGCGTTTCGTAGAAGCCGAAATGCAGCCCCGGTGCCTGTGGGCTGCTGGCGCCGAGGAAGGCCAGGCCCAATGAGGTCTTGCCAATGCCGGAGGGGCCGATCAGCAAGCTCACCGAGCCTGTGGCCAGGCCACCACCGAGCATTTCGTCGAGGGTTTCCACCCCGCTGCTGACTCGCTCCCGGGTTGCGCTGCCAGCTTTGCTGGGGTGACTGTACAGCGACTCCAGGCGCGGGTAGACATGCATGCCGGCTTCATCGATAAGGCATTCGTGGCGCCCCGACAGCGCCGCACTGCCGCGTGTCTTGCGCAGCTGGATATGGCGCACGGCACGGCTGCCGAACAGTTGCTCGCCCAGCTCGATCACGCCGTCGACCATGGTGTGCTCCGGGCTGCCTTCTTCCAGCCGGGCGCTGGTCAGCAGCAGCACGGTACAACCGGCAAAGGCCGCATGGCCCTGCAGCTCGGAGACGAACTTCTTGGTGTCCAGGGTGGTTTCCGCGCGGACCCGTGCATTGAGCACGCCATCGACAATCAGCAGGCTGGCCTGCTGGCGAGCGATTTCCTGGCGCAGCAGCCGTACCACCGCGTCGAGGCCTTCCTGTTCCAGGGTGTCAAAGGCACTGACGAACTGGATCGGGTCGCCGACCAGCGCCGGGTCGAAGAATTCCAGGGTTGCCAGGTACTGGAACAGCCGCTCGTGCGACTCGCTCAACAGGGTCGCCACCAGCACCCGGCCGCCGCCGCGCACATGCCCGCAGGCCAGCTGGTTGGCGAGAATGGTCTTGCCGGCCCCCGGCGGGCCCTGAATGATGTAGGACGCACCGGCCACCAGGCCACCCTTGAGCAACGCATCGAGCCCTTCGATGCTGGTCATCAGCCGCCTGAGTGCCTGCGCCATGGTGTCTACCCGTCGAGTTGGCTGTCTGCTGGAGCCTGATAGATTGGCAAGTAAAGCTGCATGCAAGTTCCCTGGCCGGGTTCACTTTTCACGCAGATCGCGCCGCCGCTCTGCCTGGCAAAACCGTACACCTGGCAAAGGCCCAGGCCGGTGCCCTTGCCAAAGGGCTTGGTGGTGAAAAACGGCTCGAAGATGCGCGGCAGTATCGCTGGCGCAATACCCTCGCCGCTGTCTTCCACCTCGAAACGCACGAAACCACCGCGCAGCCCTTCGACCTCGCCGGCCAGTTCGACCACATCGACCGTCAAGCCGATCCGGCCCGCCCCGGCAATGGCATCGCGGGCATTGAACAGCAGGTTGAGCAGCACCATCTGCAACTGCCCGGTGTCGACCTCGATCAGCGGCAGGTCGGGTTGCACCAGCACCGTCAGTTCGATCGAACCTGGCAGCGCATGCTCCAGCAGACCGCGGGTGGCGTCGATCAGGTTGGCCGGGGCGACACGGGTCACATCGAGCTTGCGATGACGGGCAAAGCTGAGCAATTGCTGGGTCAGCTCAGTGCCCCGCTGCCCGGCATCGATGATGTGCTGCAGCATGCGTTGGGCGCGCGCCGGGTCCTTGGTGGACAAGGCCAGGTGCGCCGAGCTGAGGATGATGGTCAGCAGGTTGTTGAAGTCATGGGCCAGGCCACCCGTCAATTGGCCAAGCGCTTCCAGCTTCTGTGCCTGAAACAGCTGGGCACGCACCGCATCCAGTTGCAGCGCCGCCTCGCGGCGGTCGGTGATATCCCGGATCACCTTGGCCACGCCGACTACCTGGCCTTGGTCATCGTGGATCACATGCAGCACGGCCAAGGCCCAGAATTGCGTGCCATCCTTGCGTACGCGCCAGCCTTCATCCTGCGCCCCGCCCTGCTCCAGCGCCTGGCGCAGCAAGCGTTCCGGGCGTCCTTCAGTACAATCCTGGGGCGTGAAGAACATCGAAAAATGCTGGCCGATCACCTCATCGGCACGGTAGCCCTTGATGCGTTGCGCACCGGCATTCCATGACACCACATGGCCGGACGGGTCGATCATATAGATGGCGTAATCCACCACCGACTGGACCAACTGCTCATAGCGGTGGTCAGGCATCACGGGGTTGAAGCGGTCGGCTGAAACCATGCAAACTCCACCGGTACGGCAGGAAAGGGAAAACCGGCTTGGCCGAGCGGGGCCACCAGCCAGCATCCAGGTGGCTGGCCCAGGTAAAGGGAGAAGCTCAGCGCTCGGAATCAATCGATGCCGGGCCAATGCACCACGGCATCGTCACTTTGAGTAGCCACAGGCTGACCAGCACTATGAAGCCACCACCGGCCAAGGCCAACCATTGCTGCGGCTGGGCCTGTTCGGCAGCGAACCCCAGCATCAGCAGGTAAACACCGAGGCTGATCAGCGAAATATACAGGAATGCGCCCAGGACAAGCATCTGCGCGAACACCAGGCGCCAAAAAAGCCGTGGGCACACGCCAGGCTGCGAAACATTGGACCGAGTCATTGCTGCACACTCATTGGTTGCAACCAGAGGGGGAAGTGGCGCAATGACATCAAGGTGTCAATTACCCCTTCGATCGCCCCCTTCTCTGTTGATCATAGGCGCTGCGGTTGACGCAACTATAACGATGGGTTATAAAGCGCGCTTGATTGCGAAGCCCTTCTGCTTAGAAGCGAGCCGGTCGTCACGACCCCTTCAAGCGTGCGAGTGTGGTGGAATTGGTATACACAGCAGACTTAAAATCTGTCGGCGTGAGCCTTGCGGGTTCGAGTCCCGCCACTCGCACCAAACTTTTTGAAAAGGCGCCTTCAGGGCGCCTTTTTATTGCCCGCCAGCAATCCGCGTCGCAACTGCTAGAGTGAGCTTAAACAGGCCCACTGGAACGCTGCCATGCGCTACTCACTGTTCGATGGTCAACGCGACGCCCTGCTATTGATTGCCCGCGTACTGCTGATGGTGCTGTTCATCGTGTCTGGCTGGGCCAAGCTGACCGGTTTCGAAGGCACGGTCGGCTACATGACGTCACTCGGCTCCCCTGCCCCGATGCTGGCCGCAGCAGTCGCCGTGCTCATGGAGTTCGTGGTCGGCATCCTGCTGATCCTCGGTTTCTACACCCGGCCGCTGGCCTTCCTGTTCGCCCTGTTCGTGCTCGGCACCGCGCTGCTGGGCCACCCGTTCTGGAACATGGTCGACCCGGAGCGCAGTGCCAACCTGACTCAGTTTCTGAAAAACCTCAGCATCATGGGCGGCCTCCTGGCGCTGGCCGTCAGCGGCCCCGGGCGTTTTTCAATAGACGGTCGCTGAATCACTCCTCTTCGCAGTCGTCGAACCACGCTGGGTGATCGCGCTCTTCGTCATCAAGGTCATCCAGCGTCTCTTCGTCTTCCTCGATGTCATCTTCGATGCCTCGGGCATCGGCTTCTGCTTCACTGTCGTCGTACAGGAATTCGTGATCAAGCAGGTGATCATGCTCGGGTTCGTGCAGGTCGTCTTCGTCGTGCATGCTGGCTCCTGGGCGGGTGGCAGGCCTATATAGGCTGAACAGTTGCACAGGTCAATGCATGGCGTTTAATGCTGGGTTAACCGGCCAGGCCCACTCTGCAGGCTCTCCCTTCAAACGTTGCTTGCCCGCCTTTCCCGGCGGGCTTTTTTTTGGCCGCCGTTCTCCCTCCGTCCAGTGCAGAGGAATCTCAGGGAACCCCGCCAATGCTGGCCACGCTCGCAAATGATGCAGGACCTTTGTTTTCAAGGAGAACATCCATGACTGTAAACATCGACACCCTGATCATTACCACCCCTGTACCGAAGTCCGCAACCGACCCGGTAGCGCTGGAGCTGACCGGCGCCCAGGCGCTGGCGACGCTGCCCGGGGTGGTTACCCGCCTCAGTGATGGCTCGGTGCGCCTGACGGCTCCGACCAAGGGCGCCTCCAGTAAAAGCACCCACCGCACCCGCTGTGAGTGGAAGGAGCCCGTTTACTGGCCGCTGAACAGCGCCGCTCGCCACCGCAACCACCAGACCATGGTCCTGGAAAAGGTCAACCTGGCTCAGAAAGTGGTGATAGCCCAATTGCATGTCAAGGATGACGACAGCCCGCCTATCAAAGTGTTCTGGAACAAGGCCAGGATAACCGTCGGTTTTCGCACTGAGTTCAACCAGCTCACGACAACCAGCAGCACGGTACTGACCGACGTCCCGCTGGGTGCGCGGTTCGACATCACCATCGAGGTAACGGGGGCCGGCGCCTGCACGGTCAGTGCCAGCTGCAATGGCCGCACAGGTACGACTTCGGGGCTTCAGCTCAGCGGTAGCTGGGCAACGCGCACGCTGAACTTCCACGGCGGGGTGTACAACCAGGTGGACTATACCGACACCACGCCAGCCGAGGACGGGTCGGTGTGCGTCATCAGCCAGCTCGAGCTGAGCCATGCGTGACACCCCCATCACCTGAGCTTCACAAAATGCTGACATGCGGCGGGGCACACTGATCCTGCTCCTTATGTTCTTGCAGCCCGCCGCATTGTTGCCGCGGGCTTTTCTTTTTGTGGCATGCATCGGCCCGCAGACCATGACCTGAAGCAGTTTTACCGTACCAGCCCAGGGCTATGCTTAGCCGGCGATAAGCACGTTCATCCGCATAGGACATGGAGGCTCGTATGAAAGCTGCTGTTGTTGCACCAGGCCGTCGCGTGGAAGTGGTGGAGAAAGCCCTGCGCCCGCTCGAGCACGGCGAGGCGCTGTTGAAGATGCAATGCTGTGGCGTATGCCACACCGACCTGCATGTGAAAAATGGCGATTTCGGTGACAAGACCGGGGTGGTACTGGGCCACGAAGGGATTGGCGTGGTTCAGGAGGTCGGGCCGGGCGTCACCTCGCTCAAGCCAGGCGACCGGGCCAGCGTAGCCTGGTTCTACCAGGGCTGCGGCCATTGCGAATACTGCAACAGCGGCAATGAAACCCTGTGCCGCGAAGTGAAGAACGCCGGCTACACCGTGGACGGCGGCATGGCCGAAGCCTGCATCGTCAAGGCCGATTACTCGGTCAAGGTGCCCGACGGGCTCGACTCCGCGGCTGCCAGCAGCATCACCTGCGCCGGTGTGACCACCTACAAGGCGGTGAAGGTGTCCAACATCCGCCCCGGCCAGTGGATCGCCATCTACGGCCTCGGGGGCCTTGGCAACCTGGCGCTGCAATATGCCAGGAACGTGTTCAATGCCAGGGTGATCGCCATCGATGTCAATGACGAGCAGCTGCGCTTCGCCAGCGAAATGGGCGCCGAGCTGGTGGTCAACCCGCGCACCGAAGATGCCGCCAAGGTCATCCAGGCCAAGACCGGGGGCGCCCATGCCGCCGTAGTGACTGCAGTGGCCAAGGCTGCCTTCAACTCGGCGGTCGACGCCCTGCGCGCCGGGGGACGCCTGGTGGCAGTCGGGCTGCCATCGGAAGCCATGGACCTGAATATCCCCCGTCTGGTGCTGGACGGTATCGAGGTGGTCGGTTCGCTGGTCGGTACCCGACAGGACCTGCAGGAAGCCTTCCAATTTGCCGCAGAAGGGAAAGTGGTGCCGAAGGTCACACTGCGCCCTATCAAAGATATCAACCACATCTTCGAGGAGATGCTGGAAGGCAAGATCAAAGGGCGCATGGTGATTCAGTTCGAAGGTTGAGGTTCACGTGCGCTGGCTGTGATTGCAGCGCACGCTAGCCCTTGATGAAAGCGAACCAACGGGCGCTCGCCGGGCTCTAGTTTGTATATGTGCAGGAATTCCTGCCCGGCATCCAGCCTGGCATGGGTGACACCTGGTTCGAAGGGGGTGGACAGCATGACGGAAGAAGAAGCAAACGATGTGCTTGAGCGAATCGAGTACGAGCTCAGCCTTCATCAGCCGCACACCGCAACGCGCATAATCATTCACGACCTGGGCTTATGGGCTCGTCTGGAGAAAGCCGGCGGCATCATCAATGGCGCTATGCTGTTCGACAGGCCCGTGTGGCTGGAGCCGAAGTGTGATGCTTCCTACACGGTCTTGTGCAAACCGTGAGCGGTGCGGTTGTGCAAACAGAAACCTGAAGGCTACGCCGGGGGTGAAGCTATGGGCATCCGCAGCTTGGCGAAGAATCTGCCACCCGATCCAGGCAATGAGGGCTGGGTGCTTGGCTGGGGTGTACTGAGAGACCGCTACCCCTGGCATTTCGTCGATGTGTATGCCGACCAGAACACTGCCAGGGCCGAGGCGCAGCGCCGTGGTCATGGCTACGTCGTGGAGTTCGGCTCGCACCGCTTGGGGTCGGATGAATTCGTCTGTGGGGTAACCCCGCCTGAAGGCTAGTACTTGCAACCAGGCGAGGTGGCGGGGACGCCTGGGCGCCCCGCCTTTGCTCACACCAACATTCGTCGCATGATCAGCTCGCCATCGATCACTTCGCCAGTCTCGACGAAGCCTTCGCCAGCGTAGAGGCGTCGTGCCCCGATGTTTTCCGGGGCTACGCCAAGGGCCACGCCGGGGCCGCCCGGCAGCTGTTGCAGGTACGCCAGCAGCGCCCGCAAGGCCGCGCGCCCATAACCACGCCCCTGGTGCTGGTGGTCGATCATCAGGCGATAGATCCAGCGGCTGTTCTCATCCGGATCGAGAGCATGCATCAGGAAACCGACCATTTCACCGCTGTGCAGCGCACGCACGGCCAAGGGTTCACACCAGGGGCTATCGGCGGCCTGTTCCAGCGATTCGCTGTTGCTGGCGATGAAGTCAGACTGCTCGTCGCGTACCCGCAGGGCACGGCATTGGGCTTGCTCCTCAGCCGAGCTGAGGGCCACCAGAAGCACTGATGGACAGGGAGTAGACATGTTGGGTTCTCCGCGGGGCAGCAACGGCCCCTCCAGGATTTCGTTGACGGTTCATTGACGGACACATCATTGGAAACTGGGTCATGGGCACCTCCTTGTTCGCGGATGGGAGAGAAGGACAGTCGGCAGCTCCGGCCGACCGGGCCGTGATTCTAAAGCCGTACTTGAAAAATTCAAGCGACAAACGAGGCATTGCAGTGCGGGGGGGGGGGGGGTGGCGACGGCGCAAATGCTGAAATCGGAACGATTAGCCCAGCGCCCATTTGTTCTCACCACTGACCCCGCCTCTCGCTTCTATTTTGAGCAGACGACCCGGTCGAACTGCGGCTGCGTGTCAGTGGCAATGCGGCGAGCCCGGCCCACACCCCAAGCCAAAGCCCTGGTCATGGATTCACCGGGGCGCGATTCAATTGCCTCCTCGTGAAGGGCCATGCCGCCTGCGGCGTACACCCCAATGAACATCTGTGTTTTACCCGTGCGCGACAGTCGCACTTGAACATCTATGTACGTTCCATCGCTGAGGGTCTCGTTGTGAGTGCGGTGGTGAAGGGTCGGATCAGCCCACTCCCAGAAAACTTCACCGCGATTTCTCATGTCAGCCTCCTACGACTTTAGTTGTATGCCATTGGTGAACTTTCACCATAGCGAAAGCGAGGCGGCACGCAATCGCTGTAACCCAGTTCGAGAACGTAATCGGACCACCGGCTGTTTTACCCCTCCTTGGACAGTTGCCGCGATATGGAAACCTTGAAAATGACCGGTGATATCACCTGGACCCTGTTCGCTGTCACTGAACCGCTGGGGTAAGCTTTGCAACTGGCTTCACTGACCAAGGGGAATGAACGGAATGGGCTTGTTCAGTCGATTGTTTGGCGGTCGCTTCACACAACCTCCACCCGATGAACCACGGATGAGCGACGCCGCGATAATGCGAGAGCTTTATCCACTGCGTGCCCAGTTGAAAGTATTCACCCAAGCCTTGTTGGCGCGTCTGCCAGAAAAAGAACGCATGCGTCTCGTCAGAAGGGTATTGCGCTATTACAACCAGGGAGAGGATCCAGCCACCGCGCTCGCAAGCGGTCTTCTGGACGCTGAGAAAGGCCAGCCACTCAATCATCTGATTCTCATGGCCGTGGATGTGCGTGGCTTCGATGATTTCGAGTACCAGGCACCGAAGCTGGTTGAAGCCAGCGGTATTGACCAGGTTTATGCCTACAAGCTGGAAGGTACACAATCACTGATGCAGGTGCTGATCGATTTCGATCAATGGCTAAGCGGGTTCGGAAAGCGCTTTCTGCATATGGACACAGGCGGCGCCGATTACGTGGGCTGCATAATTGAACAAGAAGGCGTCGAAGACCTTATTACTCTGGCCAGGCAGGCCGGCATCGATGCACGGCTCGATCCCTTTTGAGGCACATTGGCAGGCTGAAATGCCATGTGCGCTAGCGCCTTATTCTCGCAGCATCCATGATGCGTCGCCTATGAAGGTCAAGTCCGCAACTCAACGCCCGCAGGGCGCCTTCGGCGGGTTCAGTTATCCCCCCGGGGCCCGATCCTTTCATCAATGCCCATCTACAGCTGGACGTTATTCCAATGGGCGCTTGTGATTACCATAACACTGCGCATGGGATACCCTCGGTGGGTCCGGCGGCCCCTGCTTATGCCCTCTTCGCAAGGGAAGGTGTCGAAGTTGTCGTCACGCCCCTCTTGGCAAACGGTTCCGTTGTGAGCGATTGATCTCTGTAGCGGACCTTCATTACCGGCTGGCTGACAGCACTGTCTTTCGCTATCTACACCATACCTGTCTCTGCACATACGCACCTCTCAATGCTCAGAAGTACTGAGCTATTTGAAGTATGCGCCTCCAACGCTTTCAGGCGGTTTAAAAAGGACCACCGGGACAAGGCTTGGAATGAGCTTGAGTCCAGATCGTATGCTCAATCCAACTCGCTCATACGCCTGTCGCCTGGGTTTTCAGCTTTTACAAGGAGGGTGAAACTGCCAGTAAGGCTGTGGCGAAGCTCGCGGGGCATTGCGAAAGAAAATGGATGAGCCACGAACCATCCTTCAATCGAAATGTATCACCCCGGTAAAGAGCGACATCCGTCTCGCTGACTCCAATCCACCCGGCAATATCCAAATCACTAGGTGCCTCAACATACTTGTGCCCTCGCATTCGCTATGGAGCAACCAAGCAGTGCTGTTTTTGAACGTGCTATCGCTTGTGGATGGGCTTGGCCGTGTGAGGGTTGGTCCAAACGACCTTCGGCTTGCTCGCTAGCACTCCGCTGACTCCAGAGGGAACGCTCTCAATCTGGCCTCCCTGCTTGATGAACCGCTCGGTCTGTTCATTCAAGCGCTCATGGGCACGCTGCGTCTCGGGGGATATGGCCTGGTGCATAAAGCTACCTCAACGTGTAAAGCCGCAGAAAACGGCTAGGCATTCATTATACAGGCAATTGTGCAGAATCCCTGGCAATTAAAGCCAGATACTGAAAAATGCCCGCAAAATAAATACCAAATTCTGCAATTTTGCTCAGAGCCCCAGGAGCCAAACCTGCCGCCGCCGCTCTACCGCTGCATTTGCAGGTGCTCATGGCATTTTCCGACCCATAAAAGAAAAACCCCGCAGACGTTAATCTGCGGGGCTTTCGAATGGTGGAGGCCGAGGTCGGAATCGAACCGGCGTAGACGGATTTGCAATCCGATCCAAGAATCTCCGCTTCATGCGGCTTTGCCAATAAAATCAGTTCCAAAACGAATCGAGATTTTCTAGTCTGTAACCCGCATTCTACAAGGGTCGCCATTTCAGTTTTGGAACTGATTTTCGCTCTCCTTTCTATGGTAGCCTCATGACATCTCGACTTGGAGAATCCGCGATGGCCGATGATGGCAACAATGCTCTGAACGAGTACATAGACCAGCACAACCTAAGCCAAGAAAAGACGGTCGCCAGAGCTACCGACTTGGTCAAAACACTACTGCTTCTCAGTGGGGGTGCCTTGGCGGTATGCGCGAATTTCTTTTCGGCAAAGGTGCAGCTGCCACCCTCCACCGTTACCCCAGTTCAATTCGCATGGGTGTCCCTCACTGCGGCGATCGTTCTATTTGGTATCGTACTGACAGTCATGCTCGGGAGGGATTACCTTTTCGGGGAGATCATTGACCGCCAAATCCGCGCACTCAAACGCGGACTACCCGATCCCGATGAGCCGGAACCATCCAATACTTGGGATGCTGCTATGTGGATTGCCGGCTTGCTGGGCTTCGCGGCATTCATTATCGGCATGGCATGTTTCACCTATGCAGCCTGGCGCTTCCTGCACGAACAGATACCAATCCTGTGTTAACCCTTCCAGTACTGCAGCACTAGTGGAAAAACTCGACCTCAGGCCGCTCGTTTAGTGGCCTATGCGTCGAACCTGTCTAATGTGCATAGGCGAGTCTTTGGGACCTTCGTCCAGAAAACCGAGACTCGTCGGGCATCCATAGCCAGACAGGCTGATATTTCTGAGGCGCACCTGACTAGGCGTTGCAACCTAGTGTTGCTCACGCCAAACTGGATCTGAGCTTACTCAGCCGCCAATCCCAGTAAGGTGCCAACTATGGACCCTGAAATCATCCATATACCAGAACTTGCCACACTACTCGGTCGTTCCGAATCCGCGATACGAAGCGCGCTGCAGAATCATGCATCGTGGCTACCTCCTTCCTTCAAACAAGGGCACCGGATCTGCTGGAGGCTTGAGACGGTCCGGGACTTTCTAAAGGAGTGGGAGCAAACTGGAGGTCAGAAGTCGAAGCCTGGGCGCAAGCGGAAGCCACCACCAACGCTTGCCAGTGTAAGATAGTCAAGTGGATGCTCGGAGGTGAGCATGATTTCGGCTGCGACTGATCGCTTCATGCGGATTGGTGAAGTGATAACCGTAACGGGGCTGGGAAGGAACACCATCTACACGCGAATGCGCGAGGGCACGTTTCCACGCCAGGTTCGGCTTGGGCCGCATTCAGTTGCATGGTTGCAGTCGGACATTTCCGAGTGGATGACCTCGGTGGTAAGTAGCAACTCGTTGCAATCGGAGGTTGAGCGCTAATCCACGGACTATCCTCAGCTTGGTCATCGCGAGAAGGATTCACAATCCTTGGCGCTCGCTGCAAGCACTGCACAGGGCTCGCGATGGCCACTCAGCATCTCTTTCGCTTCTGCGAGCTCAGCATCTATGTAAGCAGCAAGATCGTTGAGGTGCACCCCCCGAGCAGACTTTTGACTACACTCCATGGCCATGAGCGGGAGTACAATTTCACCACGAGCGATTTTTCGCTTCAGTTTTTCAGGGGTGAGCGAAGGAAAGAAGTCAGCGCAAACCCTCTCTAGTGGGATGACTGCTAGGCCGCCGTATAGGGCAAGCAACAGAAAATCGGTCCTCATGATCCATCATCTCTTTCGACGCACTAATTCAAGAGCCTTTTCGAACTCAGCTTGGGATTGCTAAGCACATTTTGGCTCAGCCACTTTGGCCGCGTAATCAGACTTCCTCCCAACCGAACTGTTTTTCTCAGACGAGTGCATAGCTATGTAGTTATCAGCCCACTCATCGAGCTCATACCGATCAAATCCCACACCCCTAGCACCAATAGGAAACTCTCGAACGAACGGCCGGACTGCCTTGTCGAACTCCGCTCTGCACATACCGAGGTAACCAGGAGCCGCCCGGTACCTCAGGACACGCGGGAGGATCTGATGTTCCACTCGTCAGCAGCTCTGGAGCCCTAGTTTTATCGGAGGTGGACGAGCCGGGCTAGAGCATTCTGTCGGCGACGCAACATCACCATACCATTCGGGGGATTCATTTCCCCAGAGATCCCCCAGAATCTTTGATAGCATCACGACACTACACTGGGGGGGGCGAGAGTACCGCCCCTCCAATCGGGGCGAAAGGACTCTAGAAGGGGCCAGGCATGACCGGAAAACTCTTGACAAAAAAGGAAATGTTGTATTTCAAGCTGAGCGCCTACATCAGCAGTGAGAAAAATAAGAAAGCTGTTGCCGAACACAGGAAGCAGAGGTTCGAAGAAAAAACCGGTGAGCTGTATTCGTATGTCTGTGAATTTTTAGCAGATGCACCGGGAATTCAAGTGATTGTCACCGAGCCATTTCTTCAAGACACGGTCGCGAATGTTGGTAATCTTGAGCTCGATATCCTCGGTAAAAAGGTCGAGATTTCGCCGGCTTTGAGGGATGCAGAAATGGTCTTGGAGGTGAACGGCCTCATAAAGGGCGACCTGCATTTCGTACTAGGCGACGACTCAAAATGGCGCGCAGTGAAACAACCTTCGTACGGATGGAGCGCGGTGGATGATGACTTCTGGATCACCCATCTCTCAGCTCTCGTGCCGACGAATCAATAGAATTAGCACATCTGGTACTGCAGCAGTAGTGTGAAAAATCGACTTCAGGCCGCGCCGTTAGCGGCCTATGCGTCGAGCATGTCTAATATGCATTGGCGAGTTTGGGCGACTTTCGCTCAGTAAAACCGAGAAGTTTCTGAACGGTTTTAGACAGCCGACAGCACCATCCTCCGGCGTTCTGCCGACCTACATTCCCTTTCAGATTGGCACCTCGCCCAGCCCCTCATGCTCGAGCGCCCATAGCCGCGCTGCCTCGGCGAATTCCAGCATCTCGGCCAGCTCCCCGTCGCCCACCTGGTTACGGCGACGAGCGGAAAAAGCCATCTCACAAAGAACGGCAGCTCGCCCGTCCGGATCGGTCACCAGAGCGCTTTGGTCATTCAGTTCGGCCAACCAGGCCAGAGGTAGCCCGTCCATCATTCCAACCTGCACCACCACGACTGCGCATACAGCGTGCCGTCGACCTCTTCGACACCGTTGATGTTGATCCCGAGCTGGGCCATGCCATTGACCTTTGCATCGTGCAGGCGTGGGACGATGTCATCGCTGGGTGTCGGGTTGAACACCCACGCCTGGGTCGACTCCCGACCCAGCGACTCGCTGTAGTGGTCGCCGATGTGGATGTCGGCCGGTGCAGAGCACGACAGCCCTGGGCTCGACATGGTCGCTGAGGTCTCAACGGCATGGCGCGCCACTCAGGTAGGTCTGCGGTGGCGCATCAGGATCGACACCGCCTTCATCCGCCAGGGCTTCGATAAGTGCCAGGTTCTGGGTTGCGATCTGCTCGAGCAGGCTTGTCTGCTTCTTCTGCTCTTCCAGCATCTGTTCCAGTAACAAGATTACGGGCTCGCTCATACGCCACCTTTGTCCATTTGTTGATCCACTCGCGCCGGGCGGAGCATCCACTACAGGCCATCAGCCTTGAGCCTTGCGAGACAGGAATAGGTCGGAGTAGCCGCGAAGCTTCTCCACACCCATGAAGCCGACTATGCCGCCGGCGAAGGTGGCCATGCCTTGCGGCAGGCCCATCCATTCGAGCAGCGGCACCAGGGCGAGGGTGATGAGGCCGCACAGGGCACCCTCTAAGAACATCTGCCGGCGGGTGCCGCCGCCATACACCACCCGGAGCGCAGCAATCGCGACCGACAGGCCAGCGGCATACAGCTGAGGCTGGTGAGCCAGCACCCATGCGAGCACAGCGGCCCACAGGCCAGGATCCTTCTCGGGCATGTTTGGCATCTCGGGAATCCCTCTGTAGAGGGCTTAGGAAAATAGATAGCAACTCCAGACCAAAACACGATGGATCCAAAGTTAACGGCGTGCTAATAGGATGAAGTGGCAATCAGCCACTTAACTGGAGCAGTAGAAATGGTTTGGAGCAGTAACGACAACAAGAAGTACCGGGGAAAGATCGACCGGATTTTTGTCTCTCTTACCGAATCTTGGGAGGTCGAGTACTTCATCGACCACTACCTCAAGACGAGAAACTGCACCTTGTCCGACGATAATCGGAGCAAGGTAGCGCACAAGCTTGAGGGCGTTCCAGGAAGGGCACCGCATAAGCGTGAAGATGTGAACGCATGGCTGGATAAGGAGTGGAACTTAAAGGCCGTATAACGAAAAAGCCCGGCGAATATGCCGGGCTTTTTTGCCTCATCCCTCAACACGCGCTGGAATGACGAACGGATGACAGCATTAGAGCCGGGCGAGCAGCTCAGCCTTCTTCTTAGAAAACTCTTCCTCTGTCAGCACTCCATCAGATTTCAGGTCCGCCAGCTTACTCAAAGCGACCATTAGATCGTTTACTACCTCTGGCGCGCTCGCCGCAGCAATGGGTGCTCCAGCATGCCCGCGACCAGCCTCAATGGCTTCAACTAGCGCCTGATCCTGCTCTTTCTTAAAGGACTTGAACTCGAGCGAGTCATGTGAGGTGTGCATGCGAATTGTGCGATGCCCCATGAATGACGTCCGCTCGATTGAGGTGATCGACTTCAGCGGAATGCTCTCGTTCACCTCCCCAAATATGCCAGCACGATAGAAGACTACCCGGGATCCGGTTACAAGCAGAACGCCGTTTTTCTGAGCGTTCTTACCAGAGCCCATCATCTCGCCAATGTAGCCATCGCCCCATGCTTCGATTTGCTCTGCGGACTGCAGGTGCTTATCCCTGAATTTCCTGACGTGTTTTGGTTCCGTGGCCATCTTCGTCTCCTTGTGTTCGGCTCTGTTCACGATCATATCCAAGGACTAAACGGTGCGCCATCCAATAGCCATCACGACACCTATTTCTAACACTGGATCGTAGAATGCGGACGGATGCCTGGTGCATCCCCGACTGATGGTCTGGACTGCGGGGCCACGCACTCCAGACTCACCTCGTAGCCGATCAGCACACGGCTCAGATCCACGCCACTACCGACGTAGCGCAGTAGCCTGGGCGTGTCACCTGCACAAAAAACATGGACGGATAACCAGCTACGCCCATTGACGGCAAATAGCTACTATCAAGCACCCAGTTCACGAAAGAGAGTTTCCATGCAGGTAGACATCTATCGGGATCAAGACCGCATTCTCATTGTTGAGGATGGAAAAGGAATCCCAAGAATCAGCGGAGCCGGATCTGTATTCCTAGACGGCCTAACTTTCGAGCGAAGAGTTGCGATCGAAAGCCTACCTACCGGACTTAAGCAAGCAGAGGTCCTGCAATCATTGCGGGATAAAGGTTTCTACGCCGCTCGACAGCAGGCAACCCTTACCGAAGTCGAAATTCAGGGCTGAGTAGGCAAAACCCCAGAGCGAAATACCTGGATTTTATCTTTGTCGCGTTGCTTGCAAGCTGGACACACTGCGAGGAAAGCAGGCGCCTACCCTCAGTCCGTAGAAGCCGCCCGAGAAGCACGCGTGAGTTGCGAGTTCATCAACTGCCGGCGTTCTTGGTCATGCAGGACTATCGGCTACACCGCGTCCAGGCCCCCCGACGGCCCACCCTGACTGTGGCTTCTCTACACACAAAAAGCCCCGCACTTGGCGGGGCCCTCACATTCTCAGCCTACTTTACATCTACGTCGCCAAGCTTCGCCTCGTTGAACGGAACTGTGGTTGGCGCTGCAAACTTCCAGGTCTCACCTGGGCCGATGTCTTGCCCGGCAGCCATGGTGTTGCCCACGACATTCCCCTCTGTGTCGTACAGCTTGAACTTCACAAACACATTGGAAAGGGTGCCATTCGTGGTGTTTCGAGCAAGTCCCATGACAGCTGGGTAGCCAGCAGGAGCCTTTCCTGTATGAAGGTCAGATACCTCCACTCGCCAGTCTGCATTGGCTGCGGTGGACAGGATGAGTGCGGCTATAGCTAGGATCTTACGCATCAGTGAGGCTCTCAGAAATGACGAAAGCCTCTATCTTGAGCACTTAGAGCGTGATGTCAATGTAGTGGCGATAAAAATTTTACAGATCACATCTGCTGACTTCACCCATCTGCCTGGGCGCGTCATCCACATAAACGAAAAAGCCCAGCACTGGGCTGAGCTGGGCTTTTCGAAGGAGTGCTAATAAATTCTTTGAATCAAAACGCTTTTAGGAATCATCGATCCTTTGTTGAAGTCTTGTGCGTAGGTCACAATGACATCAGCAAACACGCTTTCTTCCCTCGCCGCTTTGCCGGGCGCCATGCCGTCTGCAAAGTATAGCGGTAGGCGCTTTTCCGCCGCGACCGTAGGGAGAATTGCCTTCCAACCGGACTCGACTTTGTCCCGATCCAAGACCTTGATCACTACCTCAGTCTTCTCGTAGCGATGCTCTACATCTCGGACACGGAAATCTGGTTGCGCTGGAGCATCTGTAGCTGCTTCGTGGGAGAACGCAATTCCCGACTCTTTATCCTTGCCAAGGTAGAGTCCACCACCATTTTCGCCAGCTGCAGGACTGACAAAATTCAAAGCTGCCGCCACTACCTTTTTCTTGTCGCCAGTCATGGAGGCGTCAATTGCCTTTTTGAGACGTTCGGCCGGAACGCCTGTAGCGTCCGCACCGATATTGATGATGACGTTATGGTTCGCCTGGATACTGGGGGTATCAGTCTTCGTGAACGTGTCGTATGCGGTAATGGCTTGGCTGGCAATGAGCAAAACAGCTAGCGATGCCAACCCGCCCAAAGCCGCAACTTTCGTCGCCTGTCCCATTTTGGTTCCCCTCAGCCAGGCTTTGAACTTCGCCTTGTCCTCTTCCGATAGAAAGGAGATAGACATCTCCAGGAGCTCTTTGAGGCTTCCAGACTCGATTTTTTCCACTTTGAGGGAATGTAAATCGATCTTAGTTCCACTCAGCTCACCAAGGAGTAATGGAACCTTAGCCGCGAGCTTTTCCAATGCAAGCAGCGACTTCACGATCTCGTCAATCGGTACCGGAAGCTTGCTTTCGTAGTAGAACGCTAAGGGGAAGGTGTAGGTAATCTGGTCGGCCAAAACGTCGCTCTCCCTGCAGGAGGCGAAAATGTACAGATACCAGAAGCAAAATGCCATCGCATCCGACAAAAACGAAAACCCCAGCGCGATGGCCGGGGTTTATCAGTGTGGTGCCGTTGCAAGCTGGACACGCTGCTATGAAAACAGGGTGTTTATCCGCCCGCATAGATATTTTTACGCTGCCTCTCGAATTTCTTCGAGTGCGCAGTCAATCCATGCAACGCCTGCCTTGATGATCTCCCGGGCCTTGCGCTCGGACATGCCTGCTTCCCTTCCGACTCGCATGGCTGGGTGCTTTGATCCGTAGTAGGCCCATACGAAGTCTCCCATCTGCTGATTGTGCTTGGTCAGCCTGGCCACGGCTCCATCGATTATCAGCGCCAGGTCGTCGGTGATGACATGCTGCCGAGCACCGCCCTCGCTGGGTACGTTGTCCATCTAAGGGGGTTGCCCATGACCAAGCTCCACTCACCCTCGACGCCTGAACCAGTTCGCTCCAACAGCTCAAGGGCCAAGGCATCGACTGCAACGTCTACTACCACCTCGACTGAATACCAGCCTGCCGCCACTGGCGGTGTGGAGACCATTCCATGGAAAACGAGATCCTTTCGGACGAAGAGCTGGTGGCCATCACCGGCTACAAGCCACGGGCGTGGCAGCGCCGTTGGCTGACAGAAAAAGGTTGGCACTTCGTCGAGAGCCGCGGCGGCCGGCCACTAGTAGGCCGCCAATACGCCCGCCAGAAGCTCAGCGGCGTAGTGATCGACACCGTTCCAGTCACTGCAGCCCCGCCACCGGCGCCAGCCTGGACCCCTGATTTTTCCCGAGTGAAATGAAATGCGTCCAAGGAAGACCGAGAATCGCGACCTGCCGCCAGGCATGTATCGACGCAAGAGAACAAAAGCCAATGGCAAGGTGTGGGAGGCGCTGTACTACAGAGACAAGTCAGGCAAGGACATCTTCCTCGGCAATGACTTGGTGAAGGCCAAGCTGAAGTGGGCGGAACTGGAGGCCAAGTCGGTACCGAAAGAGCTGACCACGATGAAGGGGATCTTCGACGAGTACCTAATGAAGATCATCCCAGGCAAGGCCGCCAGGACCCAAAAGGACAATATCTACGAGCTCAAGCAGCTGCGAACCGTGTTTGACTCGGCGCCAATCGATGCCATCACGCCGGCGATGATCGCGCAATACCGCGATTCGCGGTCGGCCAAGACCAGGGCAAACAGAGAGATTGCCTTGCTCTCCCATGTGTTCAACACGGCAAGGGAATGGGGTCTGACCACCAGGGACAACCCGTGCCTGGGCGTAAGGAAGAACAAGGAAAAGCCGCGCGACTTCTATGCCAATGAAACGGTGTGGCAAGCGGTATACGAGGAGGCTCCACCAGAGCTCAAGGATGCGATGGACCTGGCGTACCTGACTGGCCAGCGGCCGTCAGACGTGCTGTCCATGCGGAAGGACGATATGGAGGGAATTTACCTGATGGTCAGCCAAGGCAAGACCGGCAAGCGATTGAGGATCGTCTTGGAAGCGGACGGGGTGAAGAACAGTCTGGGCCAACTGCTCGAGCGAATCATACGCAGGACCAGCGAGCACCTGTCGCCGTTCTTCATCCTCAATGAGCACGGTAAGCGCATGAGCTGGCCGATGCTGCGCAACCGGTGGGCAGACGTCCTAGAGGCGGCCAGGGTGAAAGCTGAAGTTGAGAAAAGGCCAGACCTCGCCAACCGAATCGCCCAGTTTCAGTTCCGCGATATCCGACCCAAGGCTGCCTCGGAAATCAACGACCTGAACGATGCGAGCGTGCTGCTGGGGCACTCGAAAGAGGGAATCACACAACGTGTTTACCGGCGCGTCGGAGCCATTGCCAAGCCTTCAAAATGAGGAAGTTTTGGGACTGGTTGTTATTTGTTTTGGGACTTCGGTATTTTCTGGCGCACAAAGAAAAACCCCGCAGACGTTAATCTGCGGGGCTTTCGAATGGTGGAGGCCGAGGTCGGAATCGAACCGGCGTAGACGGATTTGCAATCCGGAGCATAACCACTTTGCTACTCGGCCTCAAAGTTCGGATCTAGCGGCTTACGCTTCGCTATCTCCTTGAAACGCTGAACCTTTTTCAAAGTTTGCTGCGTTTCGATGGGCGCCATTATGTCTGCATTCGTTTAACCTTGCAACCCCCAGAACGAAAAAAAATTTCAACGGGTTCAAGGTGTTAGCGCAGGCGGCCGAGTTTACTCCATAACCCCACCACGGTGTTCTCCACCGTGCCGCTGGCAGCCATGCCGATGCGCTCCTGCAGGCTCTTGCGTTCGGCATAGTGCAAGTGGAACAGGTTGGCCGTGCGCGCACGCTCGCTGAGGTATTCGTCGCTGGTCTGCAACTCGTCCACCAGCTTGCGGTTGAGTGCCGCGACGCCCAGCCAGACTTCGCCGGTGGCCACTTCGTCGATGTGCAACTGCGGGCGATAACGGGCGACGAAATCCTTGAACAGCTGGTGGGTGATGTCCAGGTCTTCCTGGAACTTCTCCCGCCCCTTCTCGGTGTTCTCGCCGAACACGGTCAGGGTGCGCTTGTACTCACCGGCGGTCAGCACTTCGAAATCGATGTCGTGCTTTTTCAGCAGCCGGTTGACGTTGGGCAACTGCGCCACCACGCCGATGGAGCCCAGCACGGCGAACGGTGCGCTGACAATCTTCTCACCGATACACGCCATCATGTAACCGCCGCTGGCGGCCACCTTGTCGATGCACACGGTCAACGGGATGCCGGCCTGGCGGATGCGCGCCAGTTGCGAGGCGGCCAGGCCGTAGCTGTGGACCAGGCCGCCACCACTTTCCAGGCGCAGTACCACTTCGTCCTGCGGGGTGGCCAGGGTCAGCAGCGCGGTGATTTCGTTGCGCAGGCTTTCGGTGGCGGAGGCTTTGATGTCACCGTCGAAGTCCAGGACGAAGACCCGGCCCTTTTCCTCGGCCTTGCCTTTCTTCTTCTGCTGCTGTTTTTCCGCCTTGGCCTGCTGCTTGCGCAACGCCTTGAGTTGGGCCTTGTCGAGCAGGCCGGACTCCAGGCGCTCACGCAGCTCCTTGTAAAATTCGTTCAGGCGGGTGACCTGCAATTGCCCGCCCGGTTTACGCCGCCCTTTGCCACGCAGCCCGGCAATGGCCGACAGCACCACCAGGATGGCGATGACCAGGGTGGCGGTTTTGGCGAGAAAGCTTGCGTATTCGGCAAGAAACTCCACATTGACTCCTTAAATACCTGCGCCACAACGGCGCGTAACTGTAGCAAGCATACCGTTGCGCCTGAGGTGCTGCCAGCCGGTGCAAACGCTGGCAACATCTTTCAAACAACCTTTTCAAACGCTTGTATGTTTTTTCGTTGACAGCCCGTGTGCCGCATCCTAACCTCGCAGCAACCTCCAACAGGCCGGAACCTTCCGTGGGCAACCTCTACCTGATCCGACATGGCCAAGCCTCCTTCGGCGCCGAGGACTACGACGTCCTCTCACCCGTGGGTGTGCGGCAAAGCCAGGCGCTGGGCGAACACCTGGCCCAGCTCGGCGTGCGCCTTGACCGCTGCGTGGCAGGCGACCTGCGCCGCCAGCAGGATACCGCGCGCCTGGCATTGGCAGCCTTGCATGCCAGCGGTTGCCGGGTGCCGGCTGTTGAGACCGATGCCGCGTTCAATGAGTTCGACGCCGACGGCGTGATCCGCGCCCTGTTGCCCGGGCTGCTGCCGGACGAGCCTGACGCCCTGCACATCCTGCGTAATGGTGCACAGCATCGCAGCGAATTCCAGCGCCTGTTCGCACTGATGGTACAGCGCTGGTACGAGGGCGAGCATGCCGACGATGGCCTGGAAACCTGGCAGGCCTTCACCAGTCGGGTGCGCGATGGCCTGCACCGCGTACTCGATGGCGCCGCCGGCAGCGAGAATATCGCCATATTCACCTCGGGTGGCACCATTGCCGCCCTGCTCCACCTGGTTACCCGTATTACCCCCGGCCAGGCGTTCGCGCTGAACTGGCAGATCATCAACACGTCGCTCAGCCAGCTGAAGTTCCGCGGCCGCGACGTGGCACTGGCTTCCTTCAACAGCCAGGCCCATGTGCAGCTGTTGAAGGCGCCGGAGCTTGTCACCTACCGATGAGCCCGGCTTGTTGTGTCCCTGCGGGGACGTGTAAATCACTCTATAAGGAATGCGCCATGACCTCCGTAGCTGATGCCGTCAAAAAGATGCAAGAGAAGTTCAACCCATCCGCTGCCGCCGGCCTGGACCTGGTGTTCGGCTTCAACATCACCGACGAAGGCAAGCACTACGCGCTGATCGTCAAGGATGGCACCTGCGACCTGCAGGAAGGTGAAAACCCGGATGCCAACTGCACGCTGGTGATGGACAGCGAAACCCTGAAGGGTATCGTCAGCGGCGAAACCGACGGCATGCAGGCGTTCATGAGCGGCAAGCTGCGCGTTGAAGGCGACATGATGCTGTCGATGAAGCTCAGCGAGCTGTTCCCGTCCTGAGGGCTGGGGATACCGCCTGATCGAAAACCGAAGCCTGAATGGCTTCGGTTTTTTTTTGCCCTCGGCAGGCTGCGCTGGCTTTTTGTAGCAGCGCGCCAGGCGATCTGTGCAGCTCCATTAAGGCAGTTGATCGAGCAGCAACACCCCCACCTATTTGGCACTTGGCACGCTTGTTCCAACCTCATCAGCGCATTAGATTAGCCAATAGTCCTTGCGATCGAGAATAAGGAAAACGCATGACGCTCACCGACCAGTCCACCCAGGTACGCCCCGGCGAAGAACTCGACGCGGCCGTCATCGACCCTTACCTCAAGGCTAATATTCCCGGCCTGGACGGCCTGCCGCGCATCACCCAGTTCCCCGGCGGCGCCTCCAACCTCACCTACCTGGTCAGCTACCCGGGCCGCGACTTCGTGCTGCGCCGCCCGCCGTTCGGCCAGAAGGCCAAGTCGGCCCACGACATGGGCCGCGAATTCCGTATCCTCAACCAGCTGAACAGCGGCTTCCCGTATTGCCCCAAGGCCTACGTGCACTGCACCGACAGCAGCCTGATTGGCGGCGAGTTCTACGTCATGGAGCGTGTCAACGGCATCATCCTGCGCTCGGACATCCCGGCCGAACTGGACCTCGATGCTGCGCGCACCGAGGCCCTGTGCAAAAGCTTCATTGATCGCCTGGTAGAGCTGCACCAGGTTGACTACCACGCCTGCGGCCTTGCCGACCTCGGCAAGCCACAAGGCTACGTGCAGCGCCAGATAGAAGGCTGGACCAGCCGCTATGAAAAGGCCCTGACCGCGGACGCCCCGCGCTGGGAACAGGTGATCGCCTGGCTGCACGAAAAGATGCCTGCCGACCACCCACGCCCGGCCATCGTGCACAACGACTACCGTTTCGACAACGTGATCCTCGATGCCGCCAACCCCATGCGCATCATCGGTGTACTGGACTGGGAAATGGCCACCCTCGGCGACCCGCTGATGGACCTGGGCAACAGCCTGGCCTACTGGATCGAGGCCGACGACCCGGCGCCGGTGCAACTGATGCGCCGCCAGCCCAGTAACGCGCCGGGCATGCTCACCCGCCGCCAGTTCGTCGACTACTATGCCGAGCGCGCCGGCATCCGCCTGGACAACTTCGACTTCTACTATTGCTATGGCCTGTTCCGCCTGGCCGGCATCGTCCAGCAGATCTACTACCGCTATTACCACGGCCAGACCCAGGACAAGCGTTTCGCCCAGTTCATCCACATGAACAGCCTGCTGGAGCACATGACCCTGCAGGTCATTGCCAAGTCCAGCCTCTGAGCACCGACCTCGACGACGGATAACAAGGAAAACAGCATGTCCAAGACCCACCTGTTCGACCTCGACGGCAAGATCGCCTTCGTTTCCGGCGCCAGCCGCGGCATTGGCGAGGCGATTGCCCACCTGCTGGCGCAGCAGGGCGCCCATGTGATCGTGTCCAGCCGCAAGCTCGACGGCTGCCAGCAGGTCGCCGAGGCCATCATCGCCGCCGGGGGCAAGGCCACGGCTGTGGCTTGCCACATTGGCGAACTGGAGCAGATCCAGCAGGTGTTCGCCGGCATCCGCGAACAGTTCGGCCGGCTGGATATCCTGGTCAACAATGCGGCGACCAACCCGCAGTTCTGCAACGTGCTGGATACCGACCCGGGCGCCTTCCAGAAGACCGTGGACGTCAACATCCGTGGTTACTTCTTCATGTCGGTGGAGGCCGGCAAGCTGATGCGCGAACAAGGTGGCGGCAGCATCATCAACGTCGCCTCGATCAACGGGGTTTCGCCGGGCCTGTTCCAGGGCATCTATTCGGTGACCAAGGCGGCGGTCATCAACATGACCAAGGTCTTCGCCAAGGAATGCGCGCCCTTCGGCATCCGCTGCAACGCCCTGTTGCCGGGCCTCACCGATACCAAGTTCGCATCGGCACTGGTAAAGAACGATGCCATCCGCAACGCCGCGTTGCAGCAGATCCCGCTCAAGCGCGTGGCCGACCCTCAAGAGATGGCCGGTGCCGTGTTGTACCTGGCCAGCGATGCCTCCAGCTACACCACCGGCACGGCGCTCAATGTCGACGGGGGCTATCTGTCCTGATCAGGCTTTGATTGCCATCAGCGTATAACTCAGCGGCAGGCGTGCAGGCTGGTCACGCAAGCGCCACTCGCCATCGTTACCCTTGACCATCTGACCCGGCAACGCCTCCCACGGAATGCTCTGGTGCTCGACCAGGGCAGTCAATTGCAAGCCCTGGCCCAGCAAAGCGCTAATGACTTCACCCAGGCCATGGTTCCATTCGTGGGTTTCGCAGTGGGTGAGGCGCTGCTCGGTCTCGACGTAGGTCTGGTCGCTATACCATACCGTCGGTGCTTCCTGCTCGAAGTAGGGGTATTCCAGCTGCAGGCAATCCTGACGGTCTTCATTGACTGCCATCAGCATCGGGTGGCCGTCACGCAGGAGCAGGCGCCCGCCTGGTTTCAGCAATGCTGAGACGGTACGCGCCCACGGCTCGATACGCGGCAACCAGCAGAGCGCACCAATGCCGGTGTACACCAGATCGAAGGTACCGGCAGGCAACACCTCGTCGGCGGTGTAGACGTCGGCCTCGACATACGCAATCGAGGCAGCACAACGCTGAGCCAAAGCCCGCGCCTCGGCCAGCGATGCTGCGGAATAGTCCAGGCCACAGACCTTGGCGCCGAGGCGCGCCAGCGAGAGGGTGTCGGTGCCGATATGACACTGCAGGTGGACGGTATTGAGCCCATTGATATTGCCGAGCAGTGGCAGATCAAAGCGTACTGTTTCGGACAAGTGCCCAGAATGCAGGACAAACCGATCGATCTGGTAGTCCTTCGAGGCGGCGTGCAGCGGGGCGCGTTCGTCCCAGCTAGCGCGGTTAAGTAGCAGTGAGGTGTGCATGGTGCCTTCCTTGAGCCGTGTGGGCTCATGCTAGTCTCCACCAGGCCCACGGCGACACAACTACCTTGCGAAAAATTGTAAAGCTCACGCGGTCCCTGTGGGCGCGGATAAACTCGCACAGGGACTGGCGCCATACGTTCGGTCTGCTATCGGCTCGTTACAGGCAGGTCGCCGCCGCCGCCCGGCGCTGCAGCGCCACGCCGTCGTTGTTCTGCGCGTAGAAATCCACCCGTGCCCCACCCGCTTGTGGGTACACATCCACGAACGCTTCGGCTTCACGGGTATAAACCGTGAAGCCGCCCTGCTTGCGCGGTTCCAGGTAGCCGCTGGCGTCATCGCCGAACACCTTCTCCTCCTGCCAGCTGAACTGGATGCACTGGGCCACCAGTTCCGGCGCCTTGTGCGAGTCGAGCTGCGCGGTCGGCTTGCCGCCGCGGGCCGTTTCCATGGTTGCAGAAGCACAACCCACCAGCATCAGCGCCGCGGCCATCGGCAGAATCGCACGCATGTTCCATCCTCAGGGTTAAAAAAGAAGGCGACTCTAGCATTGGCAGGCATCGCGAGTGAATTGCCGGGCGCAAACCGCTGTCGCAGCTAAGACCTATCGTTACGAGGAATCGTCATGAAACTGCACTATCTGCTACTCGCCGCACTGCCCTGCCTGCCCCTGGCCGTCGGCGCCGCGCCGTCCAGCGAAGAAAGCATCACCGCCCCGGAAACCCACAACCGCGAGCTCAAGGTCGGCGACAAGGCGCCTGACCAGTACAAGCGCGATGACCAGGCCGTGAAGGACTGGAAAGGCCAAGGCCTGCCGGCACCGGAGAAGGAAAGCCACTGGGTGCGCATGGGCGATCACTACGTGCTGGTGCAGATCACCAACGGTGTCGTGCTGGCAATCCAGCCAGCGCGCTGAACCTGCCCGCATCAGGCCACGCAGCTCACGCTGGCACGGCAATTATTTTTGCCTGCCAGCGAAACCAAATGGAGCGTTTCCAGTCTCAGGAGGTGTGCCGCAAACCGTTGCGGATCAAGGACCTATATCGTGATATCCCGTCTTGCAAGCCTTTCGCTGATCGCCGTTGTCCTGCTCACCGCAGGCTGCCATAGCCATCGCTACCATGACGACGATGATGGCTGGCGGGACCGCGACCATGAGCACCGTCACCACCATCGGCATGATCGCCATGACGACGACGATGATGACGACGATCGTGATTACCGCGGTGACCGCTACTACCGCTGAAGCGTCTTCTCCCCCAGTTCCGCCGCCTGTGCGCGGCACCTTTACCTGATGATTCCTTCGAGGTTCGTATCATGCGTGTGACTCTGCCTTCCCTTGCCCTTGGCCTGCTGCTGTGCCAAGGCGCTTTCGCCGGTGACGGTACTGCCGCCATTGGCGGTGGCCTGGGTGGTGTTCTGGGTAACGTTGTCGGCCAGCAGATCGGCGGCCGCACCGGTGCGGCCATTGGCGCCGGCCTCGGCGGCGCAGCCGGCAGTGCGGTAGGCGCAAGCAAAGGCAACCGTACCGAAGCAGCCATCGGCGGTGGCCTGGGCTCGGCTGGCGGTTCGCTGCTGGGCGGCGCCGTGGGCGGCAAGACCGGCTCCACCGTGGGTGCCGGCCTGGGCGGCGCGGCCGGTGGCGCCATCGGCAACCACCTGGGCGACAATGGCGGCAGCCACCACCGCCGTCACCGCCACTGATCACGATGACCAAGGGGCCGCAATGCGGCCCCTTCTGTTTTGCCAACCCTGCAGTACATCAATACCCCCTTCAGCACAACCCGGCACACTGCCTGCTACTGTCTAACGTGCCCCCGTGTGAAGGAACACCCCTCCCCATGAACCAAGAGCTGCTCTGGGTCCTCGGCCTGCTGGCCATCGTCATCCTCCTGTTCGTCATCAACCGCCCGCGCATGGACGTGGTCGCGCTATTGGTGATACTCGCCCTGCCACTGTCGGGCATCCTTACCGTGGAGCAGGCCCTGGCCGGCTTCAGTGACCCCAACGTTGTGCTGATCGCCGCCCTGTTCGTCATCGGTGAAGGCCTGGTGCGCACCGGTATTGCCTACCGCATCGGCGAGTGGATGAGCGAGCGGGCCGGCAACAGCGAAGCCCGTTTGCTGGTGCTGCTGATGGTGGCCGTGGCGGGGCTGGGGTCGGTCATGAGTTCCACTGGCGTGGTGGCCATCTTCATTCCGGTGGTGCTGAGCATCGCCGCGCGCCTGCAGCTTTCGCCCAGCCGCCTGATGATGCCGCTGGCCTTCGCCGGCCTGATCAGCGGCATGCTCAGCCTGGTGGCCACGCCGCCCAACGTGGTGGTGCACAGCGAGCTGGTGCGCCATGGCGAAGCGGGCTTCAGCTTCTTCAGCTTCACCCCGTTCGGCCTGGTGGTGCTGGTGCTGGGCATCGGCTACATGCTGCTGACCCGGCGCTGGCTGAATGGCGAGGTGCGCAAGGACGGCCGGGTGGAAAGCCGTCGCACCTTGCTCGACCTGGTGCTGGACTACAAGCTCAGCGGCCGTGAACGACGCCTGCGCATCCGCCCGCACTCGCCATTGATCGGCCATACCCTGGGCGAGCTGGAACTGCGTACCCGGCATGGCGCCAACGTGATCGGTATCGAGCGCCAGCACAAGTTCACCACGCGGGTGATCGCCGCCGACTCAGGCACCGTGCTGCAGCAGGGCGACGTGCTGCTGCTGGACCTGTTTGCCAACCAGGACGACCTGCGCAGCCTGTGCCAGGCCATGCAACTGGAGCCATTGCGCTTCAAGGCCGCCTACTTCATCGACCAGTCCCAGGAGCTGGGCATGGCCGAGGTCTCGCTACCGCCAGGCTCGCAACTGATCGGCAAGAGCATTCTCGAGCTGGCTTTCCGCACCCGCTTCGACCTCAACGTAGTCGGCCTGCGCCGCGAGCAGGCAGCGATCGAGGCGCAACTGGTGGAAGAAAAGCTGCGCCTGGGCGACACCCTGCTGGTGGTCGGCCCGTGGAAGGCGGTGCGCCAGTTGCAAAGCCGACCCAAGGACTTCCTGGTCCTGAGCCTGCCGGCGGAAATCGACCTGGTCGCGCCCGCCCGCAGGCGCGCACCGCAGGCGCTGCTGAGCCTGGCAGTGATGGTCGGCCTGATGGTCAGCGGCGCGGTACCCAACGTCATCGCCGCGCTGATTGGCTGCCTGCTGATGGGCGCAGGCCGCTGCATCGACATGAACAGCGCCTACCGGGCCATCCACTGGCAGAGCCTGGTACTGATTGTCGGCATGCTGCCCTTTGCCCAGGCGCTGCAGAAAACCGGCGGCATCGACCTGGCCGTCGGCGGCCTGGTCAGCGTACTCGGCGGTGCCGGCCCTGGCGCCATCCTGGCCTGCCTGTTTGCGCTCACTGCGCTGATTGGCCTGTTCATCTCCAACACCGCCACTGCGGTACTGATGGCCCCGGTAGCCGTCAGCACCGCCGCGCAATTGGGCATGTCACCCTACCCGTTCGCCATGACCGTGGCGCTGGCCGCCTCGGCCGCGTTCATGACGCCGGTGTCCTCGCCAGTCAACACGCTGGTGCTCGGCCCTGGGCAATACCGCTTTGCCGATTTCGTCAAAGTCGGCGTGCCGTTCACGCTGCTGGTGATGCTGGTGACCGTGTTGATGGTGCCATGGTTCTTCAAGCCGTGAGGCGCCTGGCAATCAATGAAGGCAATTTGGCATTATCCCGACCGATCGCGGCAGATTGACATCAAGTCCCCTGACGAAACACACTGGTGCGTCATTGCCCCAGGTGCTTCAAGCCGTTGTCCTGGATTTCGTTTCCGCTTTGCCGGCCGAGCCCATGGTTTTTCCAACCCGATCGCGCTTGCTGCACCTCGTCATTCTGCTGGCCCTGACCTTCATCCTGACGGTGGGCGGTATCCTGGCCCGGCCGATCGAATCCCTGTCGCTGTTCTGGCCGGTCAATGCGGTGCTGGCCGGGGTGCTGCTGCGTTTCCCCCGGCAGGCGAACCTGACCGCCTTCGCCCTGGTCTGGCTGGCCATGGTAGGCGCCGACCTGCTGTGCGGCAGTGCCTGGGTACCGGCCCTGTGGTTCAACCTGTGCAACCTGGGCATGGTGGCCACGCTATGGCTATTGCTCGTGCGCCTACCTCGCCTGCATCGGCGCATGCGCACCCCGCACGGCGTCATCAGGGTGTTTGCCGCCAGCGCCACCGGCGCCGTGGTAGCAGCCATCATGGCCACGCTGATGGCCGCCCCCTGGTTCGACCAATCCTTGCGCGCGACCTGGCTGGCCTGGTTCAGCGAACAGTTCTCGACCAGTGTGCTGGTGCTGCCCGTGCTGCTCACGGCGCCCTCGGCGCGCGCCTTGCTTGGCGGTGGCGCCCAGGCCATCCGCCTGGCGCCGTTGCTGGTGCTGCTGGCCTCGCTGGCGTTCAGCATTGCCTTCGGCGGCCCCGGGGCCATTGCGTTCCCGATTGCCGCGCTGCTGTGGTGTGCCTGGACATACTCACCCTTTCTGGTTGCGCTGTTGACATTGACTACCGGCAGCACGCTGATCGTGGCCGTGGCGCAAAACCTCATGCATTTCATCGTGCCGCAGAGCGAGCCGGGCGTGACCACCCTGGTGTCGGCGCGCCTGGGCATCGCCATGCTGGTGCTCGGGCCGCTGGTGGTGGCCTGCGTCAGCCAGGCCAACCGCAGCCTCATGGCCCGCCTGGCGCACCAGGCCAGCATCGATCACCTGACCGGCGTGCTCACCCGCAGCGCCTTCACCCGCCGCGCCAATGCCCTGCTGGATAGCCGCCAGCAACACGCCGAGGCGCTGCCGCTGACCCTGATGATGCTGGACATCGACCATTTCAAGGCGATCAACGATGCCCACGGCCACGCCACAGGCGACCTGGTGCTGCGCCAGTTCGCCGGCACCCTGCAAGAGCAGTTGCACGAAGGTGAATTGCTCGCCCGCCTGGGTGGCGAAGAGTTCGTCGTGATCCTGCCGGGGCTGGCGCCCGAGCGGGCCAAGTTCACTGCCGAACGCCTGCGCCGCGCCGTGCAGGAGCTGAAGGTGACGCAAGCCGAGCAGCACCTGCAGATTACCGTGAGCATCGGCGTGGCCGGTTGTGCCGCCGACACGCCAGCTCCCAGCCTGGACGAGCTGCTGGCGCACGCCGATCAGGCGCTGTACCGGGCCAAGGCCCATGGCCGCAACCGCGTGGAACAGGCCGAGGCACAGCGCCAGGTGAGCTGAACTAGCCGGCCAGCAAGTCCCACGACAACTTGGCGATCAGCACGCACAGCAGCACCAGGAACAGCCCACGGACAAAACCTGCGCCCTTGCGCACCGCCAGCCAGGTTCCCGTAAGCGCGCCAAGGATGTTGCACGCCGCCATGGGCAAGGCAATGGCATACAGCACGTTCCCCGAGGGTACGAAAAACACCAGCGCCGCCAGGTTGGTCGCGATGTTCACAACCTTTGCCGACGCCGAGGCGTGCAGGAAGTCCAAGGCGAAGAAGCGGATGAACAGGAAGATCAGGAAGCTGCCGGTACCCGGCCCGAACAGGCCGTCGTAAAAGCCGATCGCACCGCCGATCAGCACTGCCAGGCACTGTTCCTTGCGGCCGATCTTCGCGGGTTTGTGCAAGGTGCCGAAGTCCTTCTTGCAAAAGGTATAGATCGCCATCAGCACGATCAGTACCAGTACCGCCGGGCGCATCACGCTGGGCGGTACCAGCGACACCGTGGCGGCTCCGGCGAACGACATGACAAAGGCGCTGAGCGCCGCCGGCACGATCAGCCCCCAGTCCAGGGTCACCTTGCGGATGAACGAACGCGCCGCGAAGGCCGTGCCACAGACCGATGCCAGCTTGTTGCTGCCGAGCAGGGCCGCCGGTTGCGCCGTGGGCAACACGTTGAACAAGGCCGGAATCTGGATCAGCCCGCCGCCACCGACGGCGGCGTCGATCAGCCCGGCGGCGAAGGCGAACACGGAAAGCACAGCGATATCCAACATGATGCGGTTCCAGGCAGTGAAGACGCCCGCAAGGCTAATCAAAGTGCTGCGCTTGTGGTGAAATGCCGCATTGCGAAAACTGCAACAAGGAACAGCCAATGGCATTGGACATGCTGCGGGAGATACAAGCGTTCGTCAGCGTGGCGCACAAGCGCAGCTTCGTCGCCGCCGCCCGCGCCCTGGGGCGCTCACCCAGCGCAGTGACCCGCGCGGTACAGGCCCTCGAAGACAACACCGGCAGCAAGCTGCTCAACCGCAACGCCAGCGCCGTGACCCTGACCGAAGCCGGTGAGCGCCTGCTGCCACATGCCGAACGCTTGCTGGATGTGCAACGTGATGCGGCTGACGAACTGGCCGCGCTCAGCGGCAGTGCGCAAGGCTGGATTCGCTTCGCCGTACCGCAATTGCTGGGTGAACATATGCTGCCCCAGGTGCTGGCCGAGTTTTCCCGCTGCCACCCGCAGGTCACCCTGGACGTGCAGTACAGCGACGGCGCCCTCGACCCATTGCAAGGCAAGTTCGACTTCGTGGTGCGCGGCGCCTTTCCGCAATCGAGCGAGTTGATTGGCTACCCGCTGTGGGATTACCAGCGCCACCTTTATGCAAGCCCGGCATACTTGGCATTGGCCGGCACGCCACAACACCCCGATGACCTTGAAGGGCACGCCTTGATCCTGCACACCGCGCCGCGCATCCTCAAAGCCTGGCACTTCTGTCGCGACGGCCAGATCACCAGCTTGCGCCCCCGGCCGAGGCTGCGCCTGGACTCAGGCCACGCGGTGTACCACAGCACCTTGGCCGGCGCGGGTATCGCTCGCCTGGCTGCCTGGGCCGGCGAAGCACAGGTGAAGGCGGGCCGGCTGGTGCGGGTGTGCCCACATTATCGCCTGACCTCCAGCAGCGGCCAGGACCCGCAGATGCATGCCGTTTACCCCGCTGGCGAGTTGCCGGCGCGGGTACGTGACTTGCTCGGCGCCCTGCGCCGCGCCGGCATGGCCTGCTGAAACCGTCACGGGACGGCTGTTCAAATTCTGCTCAATTTAACAGAGCCCGCCGCGGGCTTGGCTTGCAGCACTTTATCCACAGACCTACCCACGTTTTTTGTGGACAGATTTCTCAGCGTAAAGAACGACTTATCGTACAAATCGACAGGGTCAACCGGCCAAAAGGAACGGCAGCCAGCCCGCCGTGGAACCGGGCAGGCCGCGCATTGGTGGGATGTGCAGTAATCGAGTTCAGCTTGGCGGGATGGTGCCAAGAATACCTATCAGCAGGGTCAACAGCAGAAAACCACCCAGGAACAGCGCGAGCTTGCCCATCGGAACCTCAACAGTGTGGATGCGGGAATGGGCCTATTGTCCGACCTCGACTGATACGGTTACAGATTCAGGTTTATGGAAAAAAAGCGGATCAGATGACCAACCCAGCAGGTCTCGCTGGACTGCGCAACGGCCTGCAGGGCACTGAAGTTCACGCAGGCTGCCCAGTCATCGACGCTGTGCTAGGGTCAACCGCTCAACCTGCCAAGGAGTACCAGCCTGCCATGACCGCTCTCGCCGACAACTCAGTCCTGCTGCTGATCGACCTTCAGGTTGGCATTCACCACCCACGTCTGGGCCGGCGTAACAACCCGGAAGCCGAACTGCGCATCGGCGAGTTACTGGCTGCTTGGCGTCGTTCGGCGCGCCCGCTGGTGCATGTACGCCACCTGTCCCGCTCGGCGGATTCGGTGTTCTGGCCTGGGCAGGCCGGTTGCGAATTCCAGCCTGCGTTCACGCCATTGGCGAGCGAAACGGTGTTCGACAAGCATGTGCCCGATGCCTTCGCCAACTCCGGCCTGGAGCGCTGGCTACGCACTCGCGGAATCAGCCAACTGATCATCGCCGGGGTCATTACCAACAATTCTGTGGAATCCACTGCCCGCTCGGCGGGCAATCTCGGTTTCGACGTGGTAGTGGTCGAAGACGCCTGCTTCACCTTCGACCAGCACGACTTGCATGGCCGGCTGTGGCCTGCCGAGGACGTGCACGCCCTTTCGCTGGCTAACCTGGCCTTGGACTATGCGCGCATCTTGCGCACGGAACAGGTACTGGCTGGCAGCGCGCTTGCAGGCGGCGGCTAATGCTGCGGTTTGTATCTTTATGTGTACAGACCGAGCCCTGATACACAACCACGCGGCTGCACGCCGAGCGGACACATCATCGATACAGCCATCCTCTTTACTGGGCCCATCAACCCGCACCGATGGTTTCGTCAAGGAGATGCCCAATGCCTGCCCGCCACCCAAGCACCGCCCTGCCACGCCGTTTCAGCCGTACGCTGCTTGCCTGTGCCCTGTTGCCGCTTGGCCTGATGGCGGCAAATATCGCCACGGCTGCGCCACAGAAGGTCCAGCCAGCCGCCAGCGTGACGGATGACTTCGGCCCGCTGAAACACATCAACGCCGGCGTGCTCGACGTGGCCTATGTCGAGCAAGGCCCTGCCGACGGCCCGGTGGTGATCCTGTTGCATGGCTGGCCCTACGACATCCACAGCTTCGAACATGTCGCACCTGCCCTCGCCGCCAAAGGCTACCGGGTGTTGGTGCCTTACGTTCGCGGCTATGGCCAGACCCGTTTCCTGTCTGCCGCCACCCCACGCAATGCCCAGCCCGCGGCGCTGGCCAGCGACGTCATTGCTTTCATGGATGCGCTGCACATCCAACGTGCCGTGCTCGCCGGCTTCGACTGGGGCGCACGCACGGCCGACATTGTCTCGGCACTGTGGCCCGAGCGGGTCAAGGCGCTGGTGTCGGTCAGCGGTTACCTGATCAGCAGCCAGGAAGCCGCCAAGGCTCCGCTGCCCCCCAGCGCCGAATTGCAATGGTGGTACCAGTATTACTTCGCCACCGCACGCGGCCAGGCCGGCTACGAGCAGAACCGCCATGCCTTCGCCAAACTGATCTGGCAAACCGCTTCCCCCAAGTGGGCCTTCGACGATGCCACCTTCGAGCGCAGCGCCAAGGCCTTGGACAACCCCGACCAGGTGGCGATCACCGTGCACAACTACCGTTGGCGGCTGGGGCTGGCACAGGGCGAAACACGCTACGACCCGCTTGAAGCCACGCTGGCCCGCTTGCCCAGCATCGGCGTGCCGACCATTACCCTGGAGGGCGACGCCAACGGCGCCCCGCACCCACCAGCCGAAGCGTATGCGCAGCGCTTTACCGGCAAGTACCAGTACCGACTAATTAGCGGCGGCATTGGCCACAACCTGCCCCAGGAAGCACCGCAGGCGTTCACCCAGGCGGTCGTGGATGCGGATCATCTGTAGCTTGGCGTCTGCAATTGCTACATAACATTTCATAAGCATGGCAGGCCCGGGAGGAAGCCGTGTTGATGGCCAGCCCCGCGCAAAAACGGCAGCGGTCAGCCACGACGGGCTGTTGAGGCGGGCCGGAAAGACATGGCTTGAAACGTGGCTTGTAGGATGTTTTTCCAAACAGCGTAAGAAGATTCCTGCCAGCAAGCATTGCCTGTATGAAACATCAGTTTCTCCTGCAAATTCGAGCTGTTACGGTCCAGTTTTCCTACAACGGCACGGACGCCTACAGCGTGAGAAAAGCATGGACCCGTTCAATGCCTCGGCCCTGAAACTGCAAAAAAATCTCCTCAACCTGCGCCTGGAGCGTGATCGCCTGAGAAGGGAGGGCAACGACAAGGAAGCGGATGAACTCGCAGGATCGATCGCACGGATCGAAGAGACATTGCGCAAGCTACCGGAGGGCATGAAGCCGATGACCTTGCAATAGACGCCGCGAAAGGGGCAGCAGGTCGCCAGACCAGCGCGCTTAGACAAGTGCGCCACCGCCTTTATCCCTACCGTTAGTCGGATATATCCGATGGTTCCAACGCGACGGCTAGCCTTCAGCCTAGCGTCAGGGATAACGCTAAACATAGGGTCCAGGAAGGGCCACTCCGCCTCGTCGTCCCGACGCTCTATCTGCTGAGGAGACGACAATGAAAATAACCTTGAAACGGTTGGCGTGCCTGGGTGCAAGCTTTACCAGCGCGCTCGCCATGGCCGATGCGGCCAGCCCCCCGGTGCTGTCACCTGCGATTCCCTTCGATGTCACCGCCACGCCCCCCTTCACCCTGGACAACCTGCAACACGATTTCGACGTGCTGTCGTGGCAGACCTTCGTCGCCCTGAACTGGCCTGCCAATGCCGACGGCAGCGCCAACACCTCGGTGAAGATCGGCGCGCCGGGGCAGACGGTGTGGGAGTCGTGGAAGGAAAGCTACGAAATTTTCCTGCCCAAGGGCCAGAAGCCGGTCGCCTGGAACCAGAAGGCGCCGCTACCCACCGCCTGCCAAGGCAAGGGGGACCTGCCCGTGCTGCAGCAGATGGGCAAGGTCGCTGGCGTGCTCGACGAGTTCATCCAACCGTTCAAGACCGGCCCACTGGTCGACCAGAGTGGCACCTACACGCGCAACGCGATCATGGTCAACCAGCCAATGTTCGATGACATCGTCAACAATGGCCTGTACAGCAAGGAAGGCCAGCAAGCGTTCCTCGGCAAGGCTGACAACCGCATCGCCTTCGCCTGCGGCTCGCAAAATGCCCGGCAGGTGGGCGCGATCATGGTCAAGTCGGCCTGGAAAGTGCTCGACGGCAGCGACAACCCGGCAGAATTCCACGCCGTCGACGCGCTGGTCTACACCCCCGGCAACGCTGACCCGAACAAAGGCGCGGTGATCCCCGAGTCATGCAGCGCGCAGAAAGTCGGGCTGGTCGGCCTGCACATCGTGCACAAGACCAGCAGTGCCCCGCAGTGGGTGTGGTCGAGCTTCGAACACGTACGCAACGTGCCGGAAAAGACCACGCCGATCAACGAGCGCAAAGGCCCCTACCTGTTCTACGACGCCCAGGCCAGCGACCGCCCGGTGAACGAGCCGCCCGCCCCACCGTGGGACCCGTCGAAAAAGGCCACGCCTTCGCAGATCGTGCGGGAAATTCCGCTCACCGCCGCTACCCACCAGCTCAACGCGCAATGGCAAGGCGCGCTGAAGGGCACGGTGTGGGCCAACTACCAGTTGATCAGCACCCAGTGGCCAACCGACCCCGCCGATGACTGCCAGGTACCGTCGGCAACCAACCCGCTGGGCACGCCTGCGCCGAACTTCCTGGCCAACGCCACGCTGGAAACCTACAACCAGGGCACCACGCCGCAGGCGTCATCCAGTTGCATGGAGTGCCACAACAACGCGACCACTCGCGTGACCCAGTCACCGCGCACCAGCTTCGCCGATTTCACCTTCCTGCTTGAACGTGCCCAATCCACCGGCGCCAAGGAGTGATGCCATGAGCGACCCGAACCTGCAGAATTTCATCGAATTGTCCGCTGCACTCACCGGCCTGTCAGCCGACCGGCTGGCGCCTGCCGTCGACCCGATCAACCTGCCACCGCTGTTCTTCGCCACCACCCAGCAAGGCATGGGCACCGCAGCGTTCAGTAATCTGCTGGAGCTGTACGTCAGCCTCAAGGGCCAACCCCCTGCGCAGATCGCCAGCGCCGTACTCGGCAATTCGGACCCGCAGATCGCCCAAGGCGCGCGCTCGATCATGAAGCTGTGGCTGCTCGGCAGTTGGTACCAGCCGTATGACCAAGGCAGCGCGCACAAGGGCGACATCAGCGTGGTGTCCGACCAGGCCTACAAGCAAAGCTGGGCGTGGAAGATCGCCCAGTCCCACCCCATGGGCTACAGCCAGTTCCACTTCGGCTACTGGGCCGAGCAGCCCCCCACCCTCAAGCAGTTCACCGGTGTCGACGCCAAGGAAGGGCAGCAGCCATGAGCAACGTACAGAGCCAAAGTATCGAAACTGCCGATGTGATCGTGGTGGGCGCCGGTATGGCCGGCAGCGTCATGGCCTACCAGTTGGGCCTGGCCGGCTTGAAAGTGTTGGTGCTCGAGTCTGGCCCGGCCATTCCGCCGAACCGCAGCGAGTACCTGGAGCGCTTCTACACAGCCGTGCTCAAGGCGCCCGAGTCACCCTACCCCCCCGAGCAGACCGAGCAGACCCCGGCCACGCAGTTCGCGCCACGGGCAACCATCCAGGACCTGATAACCGCCGGCAGCAGTGACCCGAACAAGGCGCAGAAGAGCTACCTGGTACAGCAGGGACCGCTGCTGTTCGCCAGCACCTATGAACGGGTGGGCGGCGGCACCATGTGGCACTGGATGGGCACGGCCCTGCGCCTGTTGCCCAACGACTTTCGCATGCGCAGCGTGTACCAGGTCGGGGTCGACTGGCCGATCAGCTACGACGACCTGCAAACCGCCTATTGCCGCGCCGAAGAAGAGATAGGCGTGTCCGCCGATGTCGCGTCGCAGAGCTACCTCGGCGTAACCTTCCCGCCAGGCTACAAATACAGCATGCACGGCATTCCTCCGTCATTGGTCGACCAAGGCCTGGGCAAGGCCGTCGATGGCACCCAGTACCAGGGGGTCACCCTCAAGGTACGGCAAACACCAGCCGGGCGTAACTCGCAGAACGACAACGGCCGCCGGGTGTGCGCCGGCAACACCAGTTGCACGCCGATCTGCCCGATCCAGGCCAAGTACGACGCCACCGTGACCATGGCCAAGGCGCTGGATACCGGCAACGTGCGCATCCTTTACCAGAGTGTGGCGAGCAAGGTGCAGGTCGATGCCAGCGGCGTCACCGGCATCGAGTACATCCAGTACCAGAACGACGGCACACGGCAGAACGGCCTGGCCCAGGGTAAACGCTACGTTATCGCCGCCCACGCGATCGAAACGCCGAAACTGCTGCTCAACTCGGTCGGCCCGCACAGCCCCAACGGCGTGGCCAACAGCAGCGGGCAGGTCGGCCTGGGGCTGTCCGATCACCCGGTATACCTGGCTTGGGGTCTGATGCCTGAAGGCAAGCCGCTGTTCCCGTTCCGCGGGCCGCTGTCCACCTCGGGGATCGAGGACATGCGCGACGGCGCGTTCCGCAGCCAGCGTGCCGCGTGGCGTATCGAGATCGGCAACGAGGGCTGGAACTGGTCGGCGAATGATCCGTACACCACGGTCTGCGATTACATCGACGGCACCAACATCGGCGGCGCCAACCCCAACCTGCAGGCGTTGTCCGGCACGGCACTGGTGCAGCAGCTCAACAGCGTGCTGACCCGCCAGTTCCGCCTGGGCTTCCTGGTCGAGCAACTGGAGCAAGATCCGGACAAGGCGATTTGCCGGGTAGAGGTGTCGAAGACGTTCACCGATGGCCTGGGCCTGCCTCGGCCGCAGATCACCTACGACTTCTCCAACTACACCAAGGAGGGATTCAAGCAGGCGCGCCTGGCCGCCACGCATATCATCACCGAACTGATGGGCGCCACCGAACTGACCGACTTCGCGCCCAAGGTGGGCCCGGGGCCGCAGACGGTGTTCGAGTATGACGGCCAGCACTATCCGTTCTTCGGCGCCGGCCACCTGATGGGCACTTATCGGATGGGCACGGACAGCACCAAATCGGTGGTGAACAAGGACCAGCGCAGTTGGGACCACCCCAACCTGTTCCTGGTCGGTGACGGCGTGTTCCCCACCACCGGCACCGCCAACCCGACCCTGACCATTACCGCGCTGACCTTCCAGGCCGCCGACGTGGTTGCCAGCGACCTGCTCAAGCGTACCGTGCAGGTGCAGGCCAACCAGGCCTGGCAGGGCACCGGCGTGCAGGTCAACGGGCAGAGCTGGCAAATGGCAGTGTGCACCGGTGGGCAGTGGACAGCCAACCCGGCCACCGGGATGGTTGGCGCGGCGGGCAACCCTGGGCTCATCGCCAAGCCCGGCTACACCTTGCCGGGCCAACCGGAAGGAGCGCTGATCGGGCGTATCGGTAACAGCGGCGCGCCGTTCCTGGTCGGCAACCAGGCACAGTTGCCGCGTGGCCAGCAGGGCGAGTTGCAGCTGTGCATCAATGACGACCTGGACGGCCGTTATGGGGCTGGCCTGCGCGATAACCTGGGCAGCCTGGCGGTGGAGGTGCGTTTCGGGTCGGTGTAGGCGCGGTCATCACAACCCCACAGGTACACGTCGATGGCGAGGACCTTCACGCATTACGCGAAGTGGGCCAGCGAGCAAGGGCTGGACGTGGTGGGGTTGTTGAACCTGGCGCTCAGGCTGAGCTGAAGAAACGACAAAGGGGCCGCGGAGGGCCCCTTTCTCTTGCCTGCGATTTCCAGGTGTTCCCGAAACGCTTAACGGATAAGCAGTCGTGAACATCAACTGAATCAGGGAGTTATATGGCGGAAGCGTAGAGATTCGAACTCTAGGATAGTTGCCCATCGACGGTTTTCAAGACCGTTGCCTTAAACCACTCGGCCACGCTTCCAGCTCGTTTTGCGGCCGCCATCATACCGTAATGAAACACGCTGTCAAACTCTCTGTGTCGCGGGTTGCGGCGGCTCTGATAGACTCCAGACATCTGAACGTTCGAAACCACAGGTTCATCAAGGAGTGTCGCCATGCGCGAACAGGATTACGCCGTACACCACGGCCAGCAGGTCGAGCAGCAGGAGATCAGCAAGGTCCTGCGCAATACGTACAGCCTGCTGGCGCTTACCCTCGCCTTCAGCGGTGTCATGGCCTTCGTGGCCCAGCAGATGCGCGTCGGCTACCCGAACGTGTTCGTGGTGCTGATCGGCTTCTACGGGCTGTTCTTCCTTACCAACAAACTGCGTGATTCGGCCTGGGGCCTGGTATCCACCTTCGCCCTCACCGGCTTCATGGGCTTCATCCTCGGCCCTATCCTCAACCGTTACCTGGGCATGGCCGGTGGCGCCGAGGTAGTCAGCTCGGCATTCGCCATGACCGCGCTGGTGTTCGGTGGCCTGTCGGCCTACGTGCTGATCACCCGCAAGGACATGAGCTTCCTCAGCGGCTTCATCACTGCAGGCTTCTTCGTTCTGCTGGGTGCTGTCGTGGCAAGCTTCTTCTTCCAGATCAGCGGCCTGCAGCTGGCGATCAGCGCCGGCTTCGTGCTGTTCTCGTCGGTCTGCATCCTGTTCCAGACCAGCGCGATCATTCACGGCGGCGAACGTAACTACATCATGGCGACCATCAGCCTGTATGTATCGATCTACAACCTGTTCGTCAGCCTGCTGCAACTGTTTGGCATCATGGGTCGCGATGACTGATTGAGCGCTGCCTGAAAAAGCCCGCTTCGGCGGGCTTTTTTGTGGAGTGGGTTGCGGGATGCGCTTCGATCATGCCGCCATCGTGCATGCCACTACCCCAAATCCATCATCACCCGTAGAATGCGCTCCTTTTTTCACCGGGGCAGCTTTCAGCCATGAGCTCACATGAACACAGCCCAGGCGCAGCGGCGCCTGCCAATGAACTGGTGCTTGGCCTGGAAGACAGGCCACGGCCGTTGATCGGTCTGCTGGCAGCGCTGCAGCACCTGTTGGCGATCATCGTGCCGATCGTCACCCCTGGCCTGTTGATTTGCCAGGCGCTGGGCGTTTCTGCACGGGATACCAACCTGATCGTATCGATGTCGCTGGTGATCTCCGGCATCGCCACCTTCGTCCAGTGCAAGCGCTTCGGGCCGTTCGGTGCCGGGCTGCTGATCGTCCAGGGCACCAGCTTCAACTTCGTCGGGCCGCTGATTGCTGGTGGCGCGCTGATGGTCAAGCAAGGCACGCCCGTGGAAAGTGTGATGGCGGCAATCTTTGGTGTAGTCATTGCCGGCTCGTTCGTCGAAATGGGCGTGTCGCGCATCCTGCCCTTCGTCAAACGCCTGATCACCCCGCTGGTGACCGGCATCGTCGTGCTGATGATCGGCCTGACCTTGATCAAGGTCGGCCTGATCAGCATGGGGGGTGGTTTCGGCGCCATGGCCAACGGTACCTTCGCCAATGGTGAGAACCTGCTGCTGTCGGGCGTGGTGCTGGCGATCATCGTCGTCCTCAACCGCATCCCGGTGGTGTGGATGCGCAGCTGTGCCATCGTGATCGCCCTGGCGGTCGGCTATGCGCTGGCGGGCTACCTGGGCCGCCTCGACTTCACCGGCATGCATGAGGCCGCGCTGTTCCAGGTACCGATGCCGCTGCACTTTGGCCTGGGCTTCTCCTGGGCGCTGTTCATTCCAATGCTGGTGATCTACCTGGTGACCTCGCTGGAAGCCATCGGCGACGTTACCGCCACCAGCAAGGTATCGCGCCAGCCGGTCGAAGGGCCGCTGTGGATGCAGCGGATCAAGGGCGGCGTGCTGGTCAACGGGGCCAACTCGCTGCTGGCTGGCTTGTTCAACACCTTCCCGAGTTCGATCTTTGCGCAGAACAATGGCGTGATTCAGCTGACGGGTATTGCCAGCCGCCATATCGGTATCTGGATCGCTCTGATGCTGGTGCTGCTGGGCCTGTTCCCGAGCGTTGCCGGGGTGATCCAGGCAGTGCCGGAACCGGTGCTGGGTGGTGCGGCCATGGTCATGTTCGGTGCCGTTGCGGCATCAGGTATCAATATCCTGGCCAGCACTCGGCTGGATCGTCGTGCCCTGCTGATCATCGCGGTATCGCTGGCACTGGGCCTGGGCGTGGCACAGGTGCCGGAATTCCTGGCGCACATGCCGGCGGCGATTCGCAATGTGCTGGAGTCGGGTGTGGCGACTGGGGGGATTTGCGCGCTGGTGCTGAACTGGTTCCTGCCGGAGGGCAAGGAGCAGGCTTGAGTTCACTCAGGCCTTGCCCGGCTTCTGCAGGAGCGGCCGGCATGGGCCTGGAGATTGATGCGCAACAGAAAGCCCAGCCTGCATGCACAAGCGGGCGCGGGCTTTTTTGCTTTATCATGGCACCATTCCTTTTGCATGAGTTACCCATGAAATTCGCTATCGCGGTGTTCTCCCCGGCCCATGCGCCCTCCTCGCGACGCGCCCTGCGCTTCGCCGAGGCGGTGCTGGCTGGCGGACATGAGATTGCCCGGCTGTTCTTCTACCAGGACGGGGTGCACAGCGCCTCGGCCAACGTGGTCGCACCCCAGGACGAAGTGGATGTAGCCGGCCAGTGGCGTGCCTTTATCGAGACCAGGCAGCTGGACGCCGTGGTGTGCATCGCCGCCGCCCTGCGCCGAGGTGTGCTCGACGAGGCCGAGGCCAACCGCTACCAGCGCCCGGCCGTGAACCTGCCCAAGCCGTGGGAGCTGTCAGGGCTCGGCCAACTGCACGAGGCCGCCCAGGTTGCCGACCGCCTTGTCTGCTTCGGAGGCGACTGAAATGGCCAAATCCTTGTTGATCATCAGCCGCCAGGCACCCTGGAACGGACCCTCCGCCCGTGAGGCGCTGGACATCGCCCTGGCCGGCGGTGCGTTCGACCTGCCGCTGGGCATGCTGTTTCTCGATGATGGCGTTTTCCAGCTTGCGCCGAACCAGCAGCCCGCTGCCGTACAGCAGAAGAACCTCGCTGCCAACCTGCAAGCACTGCCAATGTTCGGTGTCGAGGAACTGTTTGCCTGCAGTCACAGCCTCGCCCGCCGTGGCCTGGCCGCCGAAAGCCTCGCACTGCCGGCACAAGTGCTCGACGATGCGGCTCTGGCCGCGCTGATCGCCCGTTTTGACCAGTTGGTAACGCTGTGATGACAACCCTGCATGTAATTGCCCACTCCCCGTTTGGCGACGAGCGCCTGGCCAGTTGCCTGCGCCTGCTCGGCGCCGACGATGCCCTGCTGCTGTGCGGTGACGCGGTATACGCCCTGCGCAGCGGCAGCGAGCCGTACCGACAATTGCAAGCCGCCGGCCTGGCCGAGCGCCTGTTCGCGCTTGAGGAAGATATACAGGCCCGCGCAGTCGGCAATGAACTGGCCAAGGCTGTGGACTACACCGGCTTCGTCGAACTGTCGCTGCATTACCACAAGGTCAACAGCTGGCTATGAATACGCTTACCGTTGGCGATCAGGCGATCGCCCTGGACAAGGATGGCTTCCTGGTCGACCTGCAGGACTGGTCACCTGCCGCTGCCGAGGCGTTGGCCGCGCGCGAGGGCATCCCGCTGACTGCGGACCACTGGGAGATCCTCGAACTGCTGCGCCAGTTCTACCAGGAATACCAGTTGTCCCCGGCAACCCGCCCGCTGATCAAGTACACGGCGCTCAAGCTGGGCCCGGACAAGGGCAACAGCCCGCACCTGAACCGCCTGTTCAACGGCACCCCCGCCAAACTCGCCGCCAAGCTGGCGGGCCTGCCCAAACCGACCAACTGCATATGACCCAGCCACGCCCACTCACCCTGGAAACACCGGCCGAACACCCGTTCGCCGAATTCGTGCGTATTCTTGGCAAAGGCAAGCGCGGCGCGCGTGGCCTGACCCGCGAAGAGGCTCGCGCGGCCATGACCTTGCTGCTGGAAGACAAGGTCGAAGACGCCCAGCTCGGTGCCTTCCTCATGCTGCTGCGACACAAGGAAGAAAGCGCCGAGGAACTGGCCGGCTTCACCGAGGCACTGCGCGCGCACCTGCAGGCCCCGCGCATCGCCGTGGACCTGGACTGGCCCACGTATGCCGGCAAGAAGCGCCATCTGCCGTGGTACCTGCTGGCCGCCAAGTGCCTGGCCAGCCATGGTGTGCGCATCCTGATGCATGGTGGTGGCGCACATACCGCCGGGCGCATGTATACCGAGCAACTGCTCGGCCTGTTGCAGATCCCCCTGTGCCGCAGTTGGGCAGCCGTTGCCGAGGCACTCGACCAGCATCAGCTGGCGTTCTTCCCGCTGCAGGATTGGGCGCCGCAGTTGCAGCGTATGATCGACCTGCGCAATACCCTGGGCCTGCGCTCACCGATCCACTCGCTGGCCCGGGTCCTCAACCCGCTGGGCGCGCGTTGTGGCCTGCAGAGCATTTTCCACCCCGGTTACCAGGCGGTTCACCGCGAGGCCAGCCGCCTGCTGGGTGACCATGCGCTGGTGATCAAGGGCGATGGTGGCGAGATCGAGGTCAACCCTGATGTCATCAGCCATCTTTACGGCACCACGGCAGGCGAGGCCTGGGATGAAGAATGGCCAGCGCTGAGCGAGCGCCGTCACGTCAAGCCGCCCAGCCTGCAAGCCGAGCATCTGCTGGCCTTCTGGCGTGGCGAGGTTGAAGACAGCTATGGCGAGAAGGCTGTCATCGCTACCATGGCCCTGGCCCTTCGCGGCTTGGGCCAGGGCCGCGAAGAGGCGTTCGCAACAGCCCAAGGCTATTGGCAAGCGCGAGACCAATCGATCTAATCGATTATAAACCCCGGATCTTTACGCTATTTTTTCGAACGATTTGGCCTAGACTGGGCTCCAACGACAAACAACTTTGTTTCAGGAGCTCAGCATGGGCCTTTTGATCGATGGCCGCTGGCATGACCAGTGGTATGAAAATGGCAAGGATGGCACCTTCAAGCGTGAAAATGCCCAGCGCCGCAATCCGCTGCCCGCCCCCGAAGCCGGCCGTTACCACCTGTATGTCTCGCTGGCCTGTCCATGGGCCCACCGCACCCTGATCGTCCGTGCCATCAAGGGCCTGGAACCGTTGATCGATGTGTCGGTGGTCAGCTGGCTGATGCAGGACCATGGCTGGACCTTCGACCAGCAGCAAGGCTCCTCGGGTGACCACCTCGACGCCCTGCAGTACCTGCACCAGCGCTATACCCAGGATGACCCGCACTACACCGGCCGCGTGACTGTACCGGTGCTGTGGGACAAGCAAGCCAGGCGTATCGTCAACAACGAGTCGTCAGAGATCATCCGCATCTTCAACAGCGCGTTCAACGAGCTGACCGGCAATACGCTGGACCTCTACCCCGCGCCGCTGCGTCCGACCATCGAGGCACTGAACGAGCGCATCTACCCAGCGGTGAACAATGGCGTATACCGCGCAGGCTTCGCCACCACGCAGGAGGCCTACGAAGCAGCATTCGACGATGTGTTCAACGAACTGGACTATCTGGAAGACCTGCTCAGCCGCAACCGCTACCTGGCAGGCGAATACCTGACCGAGGCCGATGTGCGCCTGTTCACCACCCTGGTGCGCTTCGATGCGGTGTACCACGGCCACTTCAAGTGCAACCTGCGGCGCCTGAGCGATTACCACAACCTGTCAAACTGGCTGCGCGAGCTGTACCAGTGGCCGGGCGTGGCGGAGACCGTGAACATGGAGCATATCCAGAAGCACTATTACCTGAGCCACAAGACCATCAACCCGAACGGGATCGTGCCCAAGGGGCCGCTGCAGGACTTCAGCCTGCCGCATGATCGCGAGCGGTTGCCAGGCGAAGGGATCTGGCAGGCTTAAGGCATTCGGGGCCGCAACGCGGCCCCGGCGATTTCAGCTGTTCTGCGAACCTTCGAACCAGGCGAGCTTGTCACGCAACTGCACCACTTCCCCGACAATCACCAGGGTCGGCGCATGCACTTCATGCCGGGCCACCAGCTCGGGCAAATCCGCCAGGGTACCGGTGAACACCCGCTGATTACGTGTGGTCCCCTGCTGTACCAGCGCTGCCGGGGTAGTGGCAGCGCGGCCATGGCGAATCAGCTCGGCACAGATGGTCGGCAAACCGACCAGGCCCATGTAGAACACCAGGGTCTGCGCCGGTGCCACCAGGTCATCCCAAGGCAGGTTACTGGTACCATCCTTCAGGTGCCCGGTCACGAAACGCACCGACTGGGCATAGTCGCGGTGGGTCAGCGGAATCCCGCCATAGGCGGAACAGCCACTGGCCGCGGTAATGCCCGGCACCACCTGGAACGGGATACCCTGCCCGGCCAGCTCTTCGATCTCTTCGCCACCGCGCCCGAAAATGAACGGGTCGCCGCCCTTCAGGCGCAATACCCGCTTGCCCTGTTGGGCCAGGTCGACCAGCAGGCGATTGATCTGGTCCTGCGGCACGGCATGGTCGGCACGGCGCTTGCCCACATAGATACGCTCGGCATCGCGCCGGCACATGTCGATGATCGCCGGTGCCACCAAGCGGTCGTACAGCACCACGTCGGCCTGTTGCATCAGGCGCAAGGCACGGAAGGTCAGCAGGTCCGGATCGCCCGGGCCCGCACCTACCAGATACACCTCACCACCCTGCTGCACCGGCGCACCGTCTACCATCGCCTGCAGCAGGCGCTCGGCCTCGGCGCCCTGCCCGGCCAGCTGGCGTTCGGCAATCGGGCCCTGGAACACGGTTTCCCAGAAGCCGCGGCGCTGATTGACGTCCGGGTACAAGGATTTGACCTTGTGCCGGAACCGCGCTGCCAGCCCGGCCAGCTCGCCATAGGCCGATGGAATCCAGGCCTCGAGCTTGGCCCGAATCAAGCGCGCCAGCACCGGCGCGTCACCGCCGCTGGAAACTGCAATCACCAAGGGCGAGCGGTCGACGATCGCCGGGAAGATCACTGTGCATAGAGCCGGCGCATCAACCACATTGACCGGCAGGCTGAGGGCCTGCGCATCAGCCGACACCTGGGCGTTGAGCCCGGTGTCGTCGGTGGCCGCGATCACCAGCCGGCAACCGACCAGGTCGGCTGCCTGATAGCCACGCACCAGCACCTCACCGCCACCTTCCCGGGCCAGCGCGGCCAGTTGGCCGTCGACCTCCGGTGCCACCACGCGCAGCGCAGCCCCGGCATCGGCCAGCAGGCGCGCCTTGCGCAAGGCGATCTCACCGCCGCCGACGACCAGCACGCGGCCGCCCTGCAGCTTGTGGAACAGCGGCAGGTAATCCATTTAGCGGATAACCTCGACGCCGCCCATGTATGGCTTGAGCACTTCCGGTACGCGGATCGAACCGTCCGCCTGCTGGTAGTTTTCCAGCACCGCGACCAGGGTACGCCCCACCGCCAGGCCGGAGCCGTTGAGGGTGTGCACCAGCTCTGGCTTGCCTGTTTCCGGGTTGCGCCAGCGGGCCTGCATGCGGCGCGCCTGGAAATCGCCACAGTTGGAGCACGAGCTGATTTCCCGGTACTTGTCCTGGCTCGGCACCCACACTTCCAGGTCGTAGGTCTTCACCGCGCCAAAGCCCATGTCGCCGGTGCACAGGGCCAGCACGCGGTACGGCAGCTCCAGCAGCTGCAGCACGCGCTCGGCGTTGGCGGTCAGGCTTTCCAGGGCTTCCATCGACTTGGACGGTTCGACCACCTGCACCATCTCGACCTTGTCGAACTGGTGCTGGCGGATCATGCCACGGGTGTCACGCCCGGAAGCACCGGCTTCGCTGCGGAAGCACGGGGTGTGGGCCACCAGCTTCAGCGGCAGTTGCTTGGCATCGAGGATCTGACCCGCCACCAGGTTGGTCAGCGACACTTCGGCGGTCGGGATCAGGTAGAAGTCAGCCTCGCCCTCGCGGCTGATCTTGAACAGGTCTTCCTCGAACTTCGGCAGCTGGCCGGTGCCCTGCAGGGCCGGGGCCTGTACCAGGTACGGGGTGTAGTGCTCCTCGTAACCGTGCTCAGCAGTGTGCAGGTTGATCATGAACTGCGCCAGCGCGCGGTGCAGGCGGGCGATCGGCCCACGCAGCACGGCAAAGCGGGCGCCAGACAGCCTGGCGGCGGCTTCGAAGTCCAGGCCACCGCTGATTTCGCCGAGGGCGACGTGGTCCTTGATGTCGAAGTCGAAGCTTCTTGGCGTGCCCCAGCGGCGCACTTCGACGTTGTCGTCTTCGCTGGCACCGACCGGTACGCTGGCGTCCGGCAGGTTGGGGATGGTCAGCAGGATGCCGTCCAGTTCGGCCTGGATGCCATCCAGCTCGGCTTTACCGGCCGCCAGCTCGTTGGCCATGCGCTCGACGTCGGCCATCAGCGGCGCGATGTCTTCGCCCTTGGCCTTGGCCTGGCCGATGGACTTGGAACGGGCATTACGCTCGGCCTGCAGCTGCTCGGTGCGGGTCTGCACCGCCTTGCGGCGCTCTTCCAGTGATTCGATGCGCGCGACATCCAGGCTGAAGCCACGGGAGGCCAGGCGATCCGCCACTTCCTGAAGTTGGCCGCGTAACAGTTTGGAATCGAGCATATCGTTCTCTCGTTATGTGTAGGTGTTGGTTCAGAATCGGGTCAGGGACAGCCCGGCCCAGGTCGCGAGCAGGCCGCCCACCACGCTGATACCGGTATAGCCCAGCGCCAGCGGCACTTGCCCGCTTTCCAGCAGGCGTACGGTGTCCAGCGACAAGGAGGAAAACGTTGTCAGGCCGCCCAGAAAGCCGACGATCAGCCCGGCGCGCAGCTCGATCGGCACCATCGGCTTGTGCAAGAACAGGCCATACAGCAGGCCGATCAGCAGGCAGCCGACCAGGTTGACCGCCAGCGTACCGAGATAGAAGTGCCGTGGCCAGTGGGCAACCACCCAGTTGGAGGTGGCAAAGCGCAACAAGGTACCGGCAATACCGCCCGCGCTGACAGCGGCAATCAATGCAATCACGGTTTTCTCCGCTGTCTGGGGCTGCTGCGGTCGAGGTCCGCCAGATGCCGCAGCTTCTCGCCGATTTTCAGTTCCAGGCCACGCGGCACTGGCTGGTAGTACTGGCGCGGTTCGAGCGCTTCGGGGAAATAATCTTCACCGGCAGCGTAGGCATCGGGCTCGTCATGGGCATAGCGGTATTCGTCGCCGTAGCCCAGTTGCTTCATCAGCTTGGTTGGGGCGTTGCGCAGGTGCAGCGGCACTTCCAGCGAACCATGCTCGGCAGCCTCGCGCAGGGCGGCCTTGAAGCCCACGTACACCGCGTTGCTCTTTGGCGCGCAGGCGATATAGGTGATGGCCTGGGCCACCGCCAGCTCGCCCTCAGGGCTGCCCAGGCGCTCCTGCACATCCCAGGCTGCCAGGCACAGGCTGAGCGCGCGCGGGTCGGCGTTGCCGATGTCTTCGCTGGCCATGCGCACCACGCGGCGGGCGATGTACAGCGGGTCGCAGCCACCGTCGAGCATGCGCGCGAACCAGTACAGCGCAGCGTCCGGGTTGGTGCCGCGCACCGATTTGTGCAGCGCGGAAATCTGGTCGTAGAACGCCTCGCCGCCCTTGTCGAAGCGCCGACGGCTGTCACCGAGCAGGCTTTGCAGCAGCTCGACGCCGATCTCGCCGCCATCCTCGGCCAGATCCGAGGCGTTTTCCAGGAAGTTGAGCATGCGCCGGCCATCGCCATCGGCCGCGGCCATCAACATGTTGAAGGCCTCGTCGCCAACGCGCAGGTTGCGCTTGCCCAGGCCGCGCTCTTCAGTCAACGCGCGGTTGACCAGCTTGCGCAGCGCCGCCTCGTCGAGGCTCTTGAGCACGTAGACGCGCGCACGTGACAGCAGCGCGTTGTTCAGCTCGAACGACGGGTTTTCGGTGGTAGCGCCAATGAACAGCAAGGTACCGTCTTCCACGTACGGCAGGAAGGCGTCCTGCTGCGACTTGTTGAAGCGATGCACTTCGTCGACGAACAGGATGGTCCGCCGGCCATACTGACCGGCCTGCTGCTTGGCTACCTCGACCGCCTGGCGAATCTCCTTCACCCCGGCCAGCACCGCCGACACCGTTTCGAAGTGCGCATCGCAGAACTGCGCCAGCAACCGCGCCAGGGTGGTCTTGCCCACCCCTGGCGGGCCCCAGAAGATCATCGAATGCAGCGCCCCCTGCTCCAGCGCTTCGCGCAGCGGTTTGCCGCGCGCCAGCAGATGCTCCTGGCCGACGTACTCGTCCAGGTTGGACGGGCGCAGGCGGGCGGCCAGGGGCTGGGCGACGGGTTCGCTTCGAAACAGGTCCATGGCGGGCTCTGGTTACTCCTTGATGACGTCCGCGCCTTGCGGAATGTCGAACTTGAACTTGCTGTCCGGCACCGCCTGGTTGGCCTTGACGCCATTGAACAGGATATTGGTGCGCTGGCCGACGCTGTCGATCAGCTGCATGTCGTTGATCAGGCCTTTGCGGAACGACACGCGCAGCGAGTCGAACAGGGTGTCCTTGGTTTTTGGCTTGAGGGTGAAGTCCATCACTTCGCCCTGCTCCTTCGAGGTGATATCGAAGCTCTGGCTGATCTTCGACACGTCACCGGACAGCAGCAGCGCCGGGGTCTGGTTCAGGCGCACGTCGAGCTTCTTGATGGTCGCCTGCTCCAGGTCAGGGTCCCACAGGGTGACGTTCTTGCCGTCGGAGACCACCACCTGCTCTTGCGGGGCGTCGGTGTGCCAGTAGAACAGGCCCGGGCGCTTGACCGTCATCTTGCCGGAGGTTTCCTGCAGGCTGGTGCCACCGGCATCCAGGGTCAGCTGGGAAAAGTTGGCCTCGATGGTCTGCGACTTTTCCAGCAGTTGGGTCAGGCGTTGTACATCTTGCTCACCGCCATAGGCGGAAACCGTGCCCAGGGTCAGGGCAGAAACCAGCAGCATGCGAATCGCGCGCATGGGAATCCTCATCGAGCATTGAAATAGGCCGGACACCACCGTTGGCGCCCGGCAAGGTGTTCATCAGTCGCGCGGGCCGCCCGGGGCTATCACTTCCCGCGAGCCGTTGCTGTTCATGGGGGTGACCACGCCGGCCATTTCCATGGCTTCGATCATGCGCGCCGCGCGGTTGTAGCCAATCTTCAGTTTGCGCTGCACCGCCGAGATGGACGCACGGCGGCTTTCCAGCACGAACTGCACGGCCTCATCATACAAGGCGTCACTTTCCGAATCATCGCCATCGCCGCCACCGCCGCTGCCGCCATCGAAGCCACTGCCGGCCTCCTCGACACCGTTGAGGATGTCGTCGTTGTAGTCCGGGGCGCCGCGCAGCTTCCACGCCTCCACCACACGGTGCACCTCGTCGTCGGAGACGAACGCGCCGTGCACACGGATCGGCAGGCTGGTGCCCGGCGGCATGTACAGCATGTCACCATGACCCAGCAGTTGTTCGGCGCCGCCCTGGTCGATGATGGTCCGCGAGTCGATCTTGCTCGACACCTGGAACGCCATGCGGGTCGGGATGTTGGCCTTGATCAGGCCGGTGATCACGTCCACCGAGGGGCGCTGGGTGGCGAGGATCAGGTGGATACCGGCCGCGCGCGCCTTCTGCGCGATACGGGCGATCAGCTCTTCGACCTTCTTGCCGACGATCATCATCATGTCGGCGAACTCGTCGACGATCACCACGATGGTCGGCAGGGTCTTCAGCGCCGGCGGCTCGTCGTCCATGCTCTCGCGACGGTACAGCGGGTCATGGATGATTTCGCCGGCTTCCTGGGCGTCCTTGATCTTGCGGTTGAAGCCAGCCAGGTTACGCACGCCCATGGCCGCCATCAGCTTGTAGCGCCGCTCCATCTCGGCCACGCTCCAGCGCAGGGCGTTGGCGGCGTCCTTCATGTCGGTAACCACCGGGCACAGCAGGTGCGGAATGCCTTCGTAGATCGACAGTTCGAGCATTTTCGGGTCGATCATGATCAGCCGCGCGTCTTCCGGGCTGGACTTGAACAGAATCGACAGGATCATCGCGTTCACACCCACCGACTTACCGGAACCAGTAGTACCGGCCACCAGCAGGTGCGGCATCTTGGCCAGGTCGGTGATCACCGGCTTGCCACCGATGTCGTGGCCCAGGGCCAGGGTGACCGGCGATTTCTGCTCGTCGTACTGCGGCGTGGCCAGTACTTCGGAGAAACGCACCATCTGCCGGTTTTCGTTGGGGATCTCGATACCCACGGTGGTCTTGCCGGGAATGACCTCGACCACCCGCACGCTGGTCACCGCCAGCGAACGCGCCAGGTCCTTGGCCAGGTTGGCGATACGGCTGACCTTCACGCCAGCCGCCGGCTGGATCTCGTAACGGGTGATCACCGGGCCCGGGTGGATCGAGTCCACCGTCACTTCCACGCCGAATTCCTTGAGCTTGATTTCCAGCAGCTGGCCGACACCGGCGAGCGACTCTGGCGAATACTCGATCTTCTTCTGTTCGGCCGGGTCGAGGATGGAAATGGACGGCAAGGTGCCTTCCACGGCGCTGTCGATGAACAACGGCGCCTGCTTCTCCTTCATCACCCGCTTGCTCGGCTCCGCTGCCCTGGCGGCAGATGGCGGCACGATTGTCGGGGCCGCAGGTTGTTCACGCTGCACCGTTGGCTCGCGTGGCACTACCGGCTCGCGCGCTGCAATGGCCTCGCGCGCCACCACAGGCTCGCGCGACAGGGTAGGCTCGCGTGGCTCGACCGGTTGCGCGGGGGCTTCCTCACGCTTGAACAGGCGCTCTCGCAGCGCCGGCCGTGCCGGCTGCTCGTGCTTGTCGGCTGCCGGTACCGGTGCAGCCTTGAATACGGGTTCGTCCTCGCGCAGTTGCGCCTCCAGGCGCTTGCGCTCGTTGCGGGCTTCCCACCAGCGGGTGGCGGCGCCTTGCATCAGCTCGAACAGGTCGAGGGTGATCTTGCCGGTCAGGTCCATCACCTTGAACCACGACAGGTCGGTGAACACGGTCAGGCCGAACAGGAACAGGGCAATGAACATCAACGTGCTGCCCTGCACGTTCAGCAGGTTGCGCGCCAGGTCACCCAGGCTCTCGCCCAGTGCGCCACCGGCGGAGAACGGCATGCTCGCCGGCGGGTGGAAATGGATATGCGCCAGCGCCGCACCGGACAGCACCAGGAACACCAGGCCGATCAGCCGCCAGGAGAACAGCCAGCCGCTCCAGTCCCAGGGCTGGTGGCGTTCGCGGAAGATCTGCCAGGTCTTGATCGCCAGCAGCAGCGGGAAGATATAGGCGAAGTAGCCCAGCACCATGAACAGGATGTCGGCGAAGTAGGCTCCGGCGCGCCCGGCGGCGTTCTGCACCTGCTCGACGTTGCTGGTGTGGCTGAAGCCCGGGTCCGACGTGTCGTAGGTGAGCAGCGCCATCCACAGGTACAGGCACAGGGCGCCGACAGCGATCAGCGCACCTTCCTTGAGGCGATAATGCAGCTGCTGCCGCCACAGGGGCACGGGCAAGGGAGCTGGGGTTGCGGTGGATTTCTTCAAAACGCGTCTATTCCTGCGCGTGCTGCGCGTCCAATAGTGATCGGCCGGCGGTGCGGCCAATGAACCACTACTTTTAACATTACTGCCCGCCGGCCGCCATGGCGGGGCGCCGTATGGGGGCTTGGCCGGGGACGACTTTCACATAGCTGCAATTTGACCACGCATTGTCTTCTGTGACAAAGGCTTATGCTGTGTTTTTGCACAGGTGTGACAGCAAATGTAGCGGATGGTGCCTGTGCATTGCTGAATGTGTAGGAAATTGCTTTTTTCATCGCCTGTGCCGGCCATTTAGTGGCCATGCCCCTTGCCACGAGCCAGGTGCAAACCGTGATGGCTGCTGGGTTCCCGTGGGAGCGGGCATCCCCGCGAAGCAGCCAAAGAGATTGACCCTGCTTGCCACCCAAGCCATGCTGCCCGCTCCCCTCCCCCACCGCACGATAGACCATGCTCACCTGGCTGACCCGCGACTCGCTGACCTTCCCACCCCTGGAAAAAGCCCTGCACGAGCCCAACGGCCTGCTGGCCGCCGGCGGCGACCTGAGCCCCGAGCGCCTGGTGCAGGCTTATCGCCATGGCTGCTTCCCCTGGTACCAGGATGGCCAGCCGATCCTCTGGTGGTCACCCGACCCGCGCACGGTGCTGTTCCCGGACCAGCTGCACGTTTCGCGCTCGCTGGCCAAACTGATGCGCCAGGGGCGCTACCAGGTCAGCTTCGACACCGACTTCGCCGCCGTGATCACTGCCTGCGCCGCCCCCCGCGACTACGCCGATGGCACCTGGATCACCGACACCATGCGCGCCGCCTATTGCGAACTGCACCGGCGCGGCATCGCCCATTCGGTCGAGGTACGTCAGGACGGTGAACTGGTCGGCGGCCTGTACGGCCTGGCCATGGGCCAGCTGTTCTTCGGCGAATCGATGTTCAGCCGCGCCGACAATGCTTCCAAGGTCGGCTTCGTGACCCTGGTCAACCACCTGCGTCAGGCCGGCTTCGTCCTCATCGACTGCCAGATGCCGACCAACCACCTGCACAGCCTCGGTGCCGCGGCCATCAGCCGCGCCGAGTTCGCCGGCTACCTGGCCCGCCACCTCGACCAGCCCAACAGCGCCACCTGGGTTGCCTAGGCGAGTTCCCATAGCTGGCATACACTTAAAACAAAGTCTCACCGAGGGGGTTGATCATGACAGAGTTGGCGCGGTTGAAGTTCTATGCCACTCAGCCCCACTCCTGCAGCTACCTGCCCGATGAACAGGCCACCACGCTGTTCCTCGACCCCAGCCAGCCGATGGACGTGCACGTGTACGCCGATTTGTCGGAGATGGGCTTCCGCCGCAGTGGCGACCACCTGTACCGCCCGCATTGCCAGAACTGCAATGCCTGCGTACCGGCGCGCATCCCGGCGGCGCGCTTCATTCCCAACCGCCAGCAACGGCGCATCCTCAAGCGCAACGCCGACCTGACCGTGACCGCGGCACGCCCAGCGTTCAAGGAAGAGTACTTCGACCTGTACCGGCGCTATATCGAAACGCGCCATGCCGACGGTGACATGTACCCGCCCAGCCGCGACCAGTTTGCCACCTTCCTGGTGCGCGACCTGCCGTTCTGCTGGTTCTACGAGTTCCGCCTGGAGGGCCGCCTGATGGCGGTGGCCGTGTGCGACCTGCTGCCCAACGGCCTGTCGGCGGTGTACACCTTCTACGAGCCGGAAGAAGAACGCCGCAGCCTGGGCCGCTTCGCCATCCTCTGGCAGATCACCGAAGCCCTGCGCCAGGACCTGGAGGCGGTCTACCTGGGCTACTGGATCAAGAACTGCAAGAAAATGAACTACAAGACGCAATACCGGCCTATCGAACTGTTGATCAATCAGCGCTGGGTTACCCTCAACTGAAAGGCATTGGCTTGACACACAATTTTCGGGCATAATCCACGCCACTTTTTTGCCCGGTGCGGTTATGCGTCGGGCCAACACTGGATCCGAGGGCTCTACTGCATGTCGAAAGAAGACAGCTTCGAAATGGAAGGTACTGTCGTCGACACCCTGCCCAACACCATGTTCCGCGTGGAGTTGGAAAACGGGCACGTCGTAACCGCGCACATCTCCGGAAAGATGCGCAAGAACTACATCCGCATTCTGACTGGCGACAAGGTCCGCGTCGAACTGACGCCGTACGACCTGAGCAAGGGCCGCATCACCTACCGTGCGCGCTAAGCTCAAGCCATGAAAAAGCCCGGCCATGTGCCGGGCTTTTTTGTGCCTGTGAAACTTCAGGCTTGCATCGCACCTTGTGGGAGCGGGCATGCCCCGCGAAGCAGACTCCGCGTGGCATGGCACCGGCTTCGCCGGTGTTCGCGGGGCAAGCCCGCTCCCACTGGGCCCCGCTATCAGGCCACCTCGGCCGTGGTTTCGAAGTCGAACACCAGTTCGCCATCGCGCAGGTCGACGTGCACCACGCCGCCATGCTCGGCCAGCTCGCCAAACAGGATCTCCTCGGCCAGCGGCCGCTTGATCTTGTCCTGGATCAGCCGTGCCATCGGCCGCGCGCCCATCTGCACATCGTAGCCCGAGGCCGCCAGCCAGCCGCGGGCGGCATCGCTGACCTCCAGCAGTACGCGCTTGTCTTCCAGCTGCGCCTGCAGTTCGATAAGGAACTTGTCGACGATGCTCTTGATCGTCTCGTGGCTCAGGCGGCCGAACTGGATGATGGTATCCAGGCGGTTGCGGAACTCCGGCGTGAAGCTCTTGCGGATGACTTCCATGGCGTCGGACGCATGGTCCTGATGAGTGAAGCCGATCGAGGCCCGCGCGGCGGTTTCGGCACCGGCGTTGGTAGTCATGATCAGGATCACGTTACGGAAGTCGGCCTTGCGCCCGTTGTTGTCGGTCAGGGTGCCGTGGTCCATCACCTGCAGCAGCAGGTTGAAGACTTCGGGGTGAGCCTTCTCGATCTCATCGAGCAGCAATACGCAATGCGGTTGCTTGGTGATCGCCTCGGTCAGCAAGCCACCCTGGTCGAAACCGACGTAACCGGGCGGCGCACCGATCAGGCGCGACACGGTGTGGCGCTCCATGTATTCGGACATGTCGAAGCGCACCAGTTCCACACCCAGCGCCTTGGCCAGCTGCCGTGCTGCTTCGGTCTTGCCGACGCCGGTCGGGCCGGCGAACAGGAACGAACCCACCGGCTTGTCTGGCGACTTGAGGCCGGCACGCGACAGCTTGATGGCGGTGGCCAGCGAATCGATGGCCGCATCCTGGCCGAACACGGTCAGCTTCAGGTCGCGCTCAAGGTTGCGCAGCAGCTCCTTGTCGGAACTGGTGACATGTTTTGGCGGAATTCGCGCGATCTTGGCGACGATGTCCTCGACCTGCGGCACGTCGATACGCTTCACCCGGCTGGCTTCCGGCTGCAGGCGCTGGTAGGCACCGGCTTCGTCGATGACGTCGATGGCCTTGTCCGGCATGTGCCGGTCATTGATATAGCGCGATGCGAGTTCGGCGGCGGCGCGCAAGGCTTCGTCGCTGTACTCGATGTTGTGGTGGCTTTCGAAGCGCCCTTTCAGGCCACGCAGGATGCCCACGGTGTCTTCCACCGACGGCTCGCTGACATCGACCTTCTGGAAGCGCCGCGCCAAGGCGCGGTCTTTCTCGAAGATGCCGCGGAACTCCTGGAACGTGGTCGAGCCGATGCAGCGGATTTCACCCGACGACAGCAGCGGCTTGAGCAGGTTGGACGCATCCATCACCCCGCCCGATGCTGCACCGGCACCGATGATGGTATGGATCTCGTCAATGAACAGGATCGCCTGCGGGCGCTTGCGCAGCTCGCCGAGCAGCGCCTTGAAGCGCTTCTCGAAGTCACCACGGTACTTGGTACCGGCCAGCAGCGCACCGAGGTCGAGGGAGTACACCACGCTCTGCGCCAGCAGGTCGGGCACCTGGCCATCGACGATACGCTTGGCCAGGCCTTCGGCGATGGCGGTCTTGCCCACGCCGGCCTCACCCACCAGCAGCGGGTTGTTCTTGCGTCGGCGCGCCAGGATCTGCGCCACGCGCTCCACTTCCTGCTCGCGACCGACCAGCGGGTCGATACGGCCAGCACGGGCCAGCTCGTTCAGGTTGCTGGCATAGGCGTCCAGCGGGTTGCTCGAAGAGGCGGTATCGCCGCCCTCATCGTCCTGCATTTCCTGGTCGTTTTCGGAATGCGAACCATGGCCCGGCACCTTGGAGATGCCGTGGGCGATGTAGTTGACCACGTCGATACGGGCCACGCTCTGCTGCTTGAGCAGGAACACGGCCTGGCTTTCCTGTTCGCTGAAGATCGCCACCAGCACGTTGGCACCGGTGACTTCACGCTTGCCCGAGCTCTGCACATGGAACACGGCACGCTGCAGCACGCGCTGGAAGCCCAGGGTCGGCTGGGTCTCGCGGTCTTCGTCGTTGACCGGAATCAGTGGGGTGGTGGAATCGATGAACTCTTGCAGGTCGTGCTTGAGCTTGTCGAGATTGGCGCCACAGGCGCGCAGAACGGTCGCGGCAGCCTCATTGTCAAGGAGTGCCAGCAGCAGATGCTCGACGGTCATGAACTCATGACGCTTCGAACGGGCCTCCTTGAAGGCAAGATTGAGGGTGACTTCGAGCTCGCGGTTTAACATAGCTTCACCTCATACCCAAGTGGTCGGCTTTTAACCGTCCTTCTCGATTTCACAGAGTAGCGGATGCTGGCTTTCCCTGGCGTATTGGTTGACCTGCATAGCCTTTGTTTCGGCGATGTCACGGGTAAACAATCCGCACACTGCCCGCCCTTCGGTATGGACGGTCAGCATGATCTTGGTCGCCAGCTCGCGGTTCAGATTGAAGAACGTCTCGAGCACTTCGACGACGAAATCCATCGGCGTGTAGTCATCGTTGAACAAAACCACCTTGTACATCGGTGGCGCCTGCAGGATCGGCTTGGCTTCCTGAACCGCAAGACCTGAGCCGTCGTCCTCATTCGATTGCGGGCGATCCTGATTGAATGTTAGTCGAATCTCACTAGGTGCATGCATGGAAAGAATTTCATCATGAGCGACAGGTTAAGGTTGTGGGTTGACTGCAAAAGCCGCCACTGGAGCACGCGCCGCGTGACCTTGACTAACGGCAAAACGGTGTTACAAACAATAAGAACCCACCGTGGTCGATAAAGATCCGCGCAGTCAACCAGATTTTTCGCAAGGTTCGTATGCGGATGAAGTGGATGATACTCCAGTGATGGAGTCCTTTGCAGAGGGACATAGGGATGGCAAGCGGTAAAGTCAAGTGGTTCAACAATGCCAAGGGCTATGGGTTCATCAATGAAGAGGGCAAGACCGAAGACTTGTTCGCTCATTATTCGGCCATCCAGATGGACGGTTACAAAACCTTGAAGGCCGGCCAGGCGGTAAGCTTCGAGATCGTCCAGGGGCCCAAAGGCCTGCATGCGGTGAACATCAGCGACAAGGCCACGACCACCGCCGCCGCCAGCGCTCACTCGGCCGACAGCCCCGCCGACGCCTGACTGCACGTCACCTGCCGGCGCATGAAAAACCGGCCGCCTCCATGAAGCGGCCGGTTTTGCGTTGCCTTACATATGCTTGATCATTTCGTCGCCGAAGCCCGAACTGCTGACCAGCGTGGCACCGTCCATCAGTCGCTCGAAGTCGTAGGTCACCGTCTTGGCGGCAATCGCGCCATTGGTGCCCTTTATAATCAGGTCGGCGGCCTCGGTCCAGCCCATGTGCCGTAACATCATTTCGGCCGAGAGAATCACCGAGCCCGGGTTGACCTTGTCCTGCCCGGCATACTTGGGCGCAGTGCCGTGGGTCGCCTCGAACATGGCCACGGTGTCGGACAGGTTGGCCCCCGGCGCGATGCCGATGCCGCCCACCTCCGCTGCCAGGGCGTCGGACAGGTAGTCACCGTTGAGGTTGAGGGTGGCAATCACGTCGTATTCGGCCGGGCGCAACAGGATCTGCTGCAGCATGGCGTCGGCAATGGCGTCCTTGACGATGACCTCGCGGCCGCTCTTGGGGTTCCGGAACTTCATCCATGGGCCGCCATCGAGCAATTCGGCACCGAACTCGTCACGCGCCACTTCGTAGCCCCAATCCTTGAAGGCGCCTTCGGTGAATTTCATGATGTTGCCCTTGTGCACCAGGGTCAGCGATTCGCGGTCGTTGTCCACCACGTATTGCAAGGCCTTGCGCACCAGGCGCTTGGTCCCCTCGCGGGAGACCGGCTTGACGCCGATGCCGCAGTCCTGGTCGAAACGGATCTTGGTGACGCCCATTTCTTCCTTGAGGAACTTGATCACCTTGTTCGCCTCGGGCGAGCCGGCCTTCCACTCGATGCCGGCATAGATGTCCTCGGAATTCTCGCGGAAGATCACCATGTCGACGTCGCCAGGCTTCTTCACCGGGCTTGGCACGCCCTGGAACCACAGCACCGGGCGCAGGCACACGTACAGGTCGAGTTGCTGGCGCAGGGCTACGTTGAGCGAGCGGATACCGCCGCCCACCGGCGTGGTCAGCGGCCCCTTGATCGACACCACGTAATCCCGCACCGCATCGAGGGTTTCCTGCGGCAACCAGGTGTCCTGGTCGTACACCTGGGTGGCCTTCTCACCGGCGTACACCTCCATCCAGGCGATCTTGCGCTTGCCACCATAGGCCTTCTGCACGGCGGCGTCGACCACCTTGATCATGACCGGCGAGACATCCACGCCAATCCCGTCACCTTCGATGTAGGGGATGATCGGATTGTCAGGCACGTTGAGCGAATGGTCGGCATTGACGGTGATCTTGGCGCCGTCGGTCGGAACCTTGATTTTCTGGTATCCCATGCTTGCACTACTCCGCTGTCGGGTATGTGTGTTTGGACATCTGCAATCCAATGAGACTAAACCACATCTGCCGAGGTGCAAGGCATGCGACAACCGACCACATTGCGGGTACGTCTTTGGTCTTATAAATGGGCCGATATCACTTGGCCTTGCTGATTAGCCCGAATGGTTTGGTATACTGCGCCGCGACCGAAGGGTCATCGGGGCGATCCCTTGGAAAATGCGGACCGCCCTCGGCCATGAACGGCCACTAAGCCTGGGCTGTTACCGCAGTTCAGCACTTGACGCTCGACTGATGCATCCACCATCACCGCTCGCAGCCTCTCGACTTTCCGCTCATGGCGCTGCCAGGGCGATGCGCCTACCCTGCGCACCACGAGACTCGAGCACGCTCAGCACACAGAGAGTTAACCCGCATGCCCACCCGTTCCAAGATCATCTATACCTTCACCGACGAAGCCCCCGCCCTCGCCACCTACTCGCTGCTGCCGATCATCGAAGCCTTCACCGCCTCGGCTGACATCGCCGTCGAAACCCGCGACATCTCCCTGGCTGGCCGCATCCTCGCCGCCTTCCCGGAGCAACTGGGCGCAGAGAAGCAAGTAGGCGATCACCTGGCGGAACTGGGCCAGCTGGCTACCACCCCCGAAGCCAACATCATCAAGCTGCCGAACATCAGCGCCTCGGTACCGCAGCTGAAAGCCGCGATCAAGGAACTGCAAGCCAAGGGCTACAACATCCCTGACTATGCCGACGAGCCAGCTACCGCGGAAGAGAAAGAATCCCGCGCCCGCTACGACCGCATCAAGGGTTCCGCCGTGAACCCAGTCCTGCGCGAAGGCAACTCCGACCGCCGCGCACCGCTGTCGGTGAAGAACTACGCGCGCAAGCACCCGCACAAGATGGGCGCCTGGGCTGCCGACTCCAAGTCGCACGTTGCCCACATGACCCAAGGCGACTTCTACGGCAGCGAGAAAGCCGCACTGATCGAAGCCGACGACACCCTGCGCATCGAACTGGTCGGCAAAGACGGCAGCACCACCGTGCTGAAGGAAAAGACCGCCGTCAAGGCAGCTGAAGTCATCGACTGCGCCACCATGAGCCGCAAGGCCCTGAAAGCCTTCATCGCCGAGCAGATTGCCGATGCCAAGGCCTCCGGCGTACTGCTGTCGGTGCACCTGAAAGCCACCATGATGAAGGTCTCCGACCCGATCATGTTCGGCGTCATCGTCGAAGAGTTCTACAACGACGTACTGGCCAAGCACGCCGCTGCTCTGGCCGAAGTAGGCTTCAACGCCAACAACGGCATCGGCGACCTGTACGCCCGCATCAAGGACCTGCCAGTCGAGAAGCAGGCCGAGATCGAAGCCGACATCCAGGCCCTGTACGCCCAGCGCCCGGCCCTGGCCATGGTCAACTCCGACAAGGGCATCACCAACCTGCACGTGCCGAGTGACGTCATCGTCGACGCCTCGATGCCGGCCATGATCCGTGACTCGGGCAAGATGTGGAACGCCGCCGGCGAACTGCAGGACGCCAAGGCCGTGATCCCGGACCGCTGCTACGCCGGCATCTACCAGGCCACCATCGAAGACTGCAAGGCCAACGGTGCCTTCGACCCGACTACCATGGGCAGCGTGCCGAACGTTGGCCTGATGGCGCAGAAGGCCGAAGAGTACGGTTCCCACGACAAGACCTTCCAGATCAAGGCCGACGGCGTCGTGCGCGTGGTCGATGGCAAGGGCAACGTGGTGCTGGAGCAGAACGTCGAAGCCGGTGACATCTTCCGCATGTGCCAGACCAAGGACGCGCCGATCCAGGATTGGGTCAAGCTGGCCGTCAACCGCGCCCGCCTGAGCAACACCCCGGCCGTGTTCTGGCTGGACCCGGCCCGCGCCCACGACGGCGTGATGATCGAGAAGGTGCAGAAGTACCTGAAGGATCACGACACTTCCGGCCTGGACATCCGCATCCTGGCCCCGGTCGACGCCATCAAGTTCTCCCTGGCCCGCATCCGCGAAGGCAAGGACACCATCTCGGTGACCGGCAACGTGCTGCGTGACTACCTGACCGACCTGTTCCCGATCATGGAACTGGGCACCAGCGCCAAGATGCTGTCGATCGTGCCGCTGATGAACGGCGGTGGCCTGTTCGAAACCGGCGCCGGCGGTTCGGCGCCGAAGCACGTGCAGCAGCTGGTGGAAGAGAACTTCCTGCGTTGGGACTCGCTGGGTGAATTCCTGGCCCTGGCCGCTTCCCTGGAGCACCTGGGCAACACCTACGACAACCCGCGCGCCAAAGTGCTGGCCAACACCCTGGACCAGGCCACCGGCAAGTTCCTCGACACCAACAAGTCGCCTTCGCGCAAAGTCGGTGGCATCGACAACCGTGGCAGCCACTTCTACCTGACCCTGTACTGGGCCCAGGCCCTGGCTGCGCAGAACGACGACGCCGCGCTGCAGGCGCGCTTCGCGCCACTGGCCAAGACCCTGACCGAGAACGAGGAGACCATCGTCGCCGAGCTCAACGCCGTCCAGGGCAAGCCGGCCGACATCGGTGGCTACTACGCCCCGGATGCCGAGCTGACCGCCAAGGTGATGCGCCCAAGCCAGACCCTGAACAGCGCCATTGCCGCCCTGTAAGGTTCGCTTGAAGTAACCGCACAAACCCCGGCCACGCACCGGGGTTTGTGCTTTCTGGACCTTGGGGCTGCCTTGCAGCCCTTTGCGAGCACGCCCGCTCCCACAGGAAAAGTGCTTCCAGCCAGGCTGGCGCATCACTTGTGGGAGCGGGCGTGCCCGCGAAGGGCCGCACAGCGGCCCCCTCAATCGACAAGGAAACAGCAATGACCTGGCAACCCCATATCACCGTCGCCACCATCGTCGAGCAAGACGGCAAGTTCCTCTTTGTCGAGGAATTCAAGGCAGGTGCGCACGTCTTCAACCAACCCGCCGGCCACCTCGAACCCAACGAAACCCTGCCCCAGGCCGCCCTGCGCGAAACCCTTGAGGAAACCGCCTGGGAGGTCGAACTCACCGGCGTAGTCGGCATCTACCTGTACACCGCGCCCAGCAACGGCGTGACCTACCAGCGCATCTGCTTTGCCGCCCGCCCCGTGCGCCACCACGCCGACCTCGCCCTGGACAGCGACATCGTCCGCGCCGTGTGGCTGACCCGCGAGCAACTGCTGGCCGACCCGGCTCGCTGGCGCAGCGAACTGGTACCGCGCTGCCTCGACGACTACCTCAAAGGCCCGCTGCACAGCCTCGACCTGCTGCGCGACTGACGTGGCGCCGCGGGTTTGATAGAATCGGCGCTTTTCCCCCCTGATACACACCGGTAACCATGACCAGCCCAGCACTCAAAGACCCCGCCAAGACCCGCGTCATCGTCGGCATGTCCGGCGGCGTGGACTCTTCCGTCTCCGCCCTTCTGCTCATGGAGCAGGGCTACCAGGTGGAAGGGCTGTTCATGAAGAACTGGGAAGAAGACGACGGCACCGAATACTGCACTGCCCGTGAAGACCTGGCCGACGCCCAGGCCGTGTGCGACCGCATCGGCATCAAGCTGCACACCGCCAACTTCGCCGCCGAATACTGGGACAACGTGTTCGAACATTTCCTCGAGGAATACAAGGCCGGCCGCACGCCCAACCCGGACATCCTCTGCAACCGCGAAATCAAGTTCAAGGCGTTCCTCGACTACGCCCTGTCGCTGGGTGCCGACCTGATCGCCACCGGCCACTACGTGCGCCGCCGCGACACCGGCGAACTCACCGAACTGCTCAAGGGCCTGGACCCGAACAAGGACCAGAGCTACTTCCTACACGCCGTCGGCGGCAAGGAAATCGCCCGTACGCTGTTCCCGGTCGGCGAACTGGAAAAGCCCGAAGTGCGCGCCATTGCGGAAAAGCACGGCCTGGCCACCGCCAAGAAGAAGGATTCCACCGGCATCTGCTTTATCGGCGAGCGCCGTTTCAGCGACTTCCTCAAGCAGTACCTGCCGGCCCAGCCGGGCAACATCGAAACCACTGACGGCGAAGTGATCGGCCGTCACCACGGCCTGATGTACCACACCATCGGCCAGCGCCAGGGCCTGGGCATTGGCGGCCTGAAGGATGCCGGTGACGAGCCATGGTACGTGCTGCACAAGGACCTGGCGCGCAACGTGCTGGTGGTCGGCCAGGGCAACGAACACCCGTGGCTGTTCTCCCGTGCCCTGCTCGCTTCGGACATCTTCTGGGTCAACCCCGTCGACCTGAGCAGCCCGCGCAGGCTGACGGCCAAGGTGCGCTACCGCCAGGGTGACCAACAGTGCACCCTGGAACGCACGGCAAATGGTTATCGCGCAGTGTTCGACGAACCACAACGCGCCGTTACCCCTGGCCAATCGGTGGTGTTCTACGACGGCGAAGTGTGCCTGGGCGGTGGCGTGATCGAGGCCGCCGAGCCGTGGAGCCCTCGCGCATGAGCAGCCTTCAAGAGCAGCTGATCGCATTGGGCGGTGTGTTCCAGGCTGCAGTGCTGGTGGACCGTATCGCCCGTACCGGCCAGGCCAGCGAGGCCAACATTGGTTGCATGCTGGGCAGCCTGCTGGTGCGTGACCCCAAGGACACCCTCGAGGTGTTCGGCGGCGACGACCTCAACCTGCGCGACGGCTACCGTGCGCTGGTCGGCGCCCTGGAACGCGACCCCAGCAGCCTGCAACGCGAGCCGCTGCGCTATGCCCTGTCGATGCTCGGCCTGGAGCGCCAGTTGAACAAGCGCACCGACCTGCTCGAGACCATCGGCAACCGCCTGCCGCAAATCCAGTCCCAGGCCGAGCATTTCGGCCTGGTTCACGAAAACGTCATCGCCTCCAGCGGCGCCTTGTACCAGGACACCCTGAGCACTTTGCGCCAGCGTATCCAGGTGCATGGCGACATGCGCTTCCTGCAGCAGGCCAGCAACGCCTCGAAGATCCGCGCCCTGCTGTTGGCCGGTATCCGCGCTGCCCGCCTGTGGCGCCAGCTGGGGGGCCATCGTTGGCAGCTGGTGTTCAGCCGGCGCAAATTGCTCAACGAACTGTACGACATGATGCGCAGCAGCTGATCCGACGAATTGCATTATCCACTGTGGGAGCGGGCTTGCCCGTGAATGCTGTGCTGGATTTACCGGCCATGCGCGGGCAAGCCCGCTCCTACAGGCAAAATTCATGTATGATATGCGCCCTTCCAAAAGCCTGACTGTCCGAGAACACCCCATGCAGCTCTCTTCGCTCACTGCGGTTTCCCCTGTAGACGGCCGTTACGCCGGCAAAACCCAGGCCTTGCGCCCCATTTTCAGCGAATTCGGCCTGATCCGTTTCCGCGCCCTGGTCGAAGTGCGCTGGCTGCAGCGCCTGGCCGCCCACCCGCAGATCGGCGAAGTGCCGGCGTTCTCCGCCGAAGCCAACGCCCTGCTGGACAGCCTGGCCAACGATTTCAAGCTTGAGCACGCCGAACGCGTCAAGGAAATCGAGCGCACCACCAACCATGACGTCAAGGCGATCGAATACCTCCTCAAGGAGCAGGCCGCCAAGCTGCCTGAGCTGGCCAAGGTCAGCGAGTTCATCCACTTCGCCTGCACCAGCGAGGACATCAACAACCTGTCCCACGCCCTGATGCTGCGCGCCGGCCGTGACGAAGTGCTGCTGCCGCTGATGCGCCAGATCGCCGACGCCATCCGCGCCCTCGCCCACGCCCATGCCGACGTGCCGATGCTGTCGCGCACCCACGGCCAGCCGGCCTCGCCGACCACCCTGGGTAAAGAACTGGCCAACGTCGTGTACCGCCTGGAGCGCCAGATCGCCCAGGTTGCCGCCGTACCGCTGCTGGGCAAGATCAACGGTGCCGTAGGCAACTACAACGCCCACCTGTCGGCCTATTCGCAGATCGACTGGGAGCAGAACGCCCGCGCCTTCATCGAAGACGAGCTGGGCCTGCAGTTCAACCCGTACACCACCCAGATCGAGCCGCACGACTACATCGCCGAGCTGTTCGACGCCATCGCCCGCTTCAACACCATCCTGATCGACTTCGACCGTGACGTGTGGGGCTACATCTCGCTGGGCTACTTCAAGCAGAAGACCGTCGCCGGCGAAATCGGCTCGTCGACCATGCCGCACAAGGTCAACCCGATCGACTTCGAAAACTCCGAAGGCAACCTGGGCATCGCCAACGCGCTGTTCCAGCACCTGGCCAGCAAGCTGCCGATCTCGCGCTGGCAGCGCGACCTGACCGACTCCACCGTGCTGCGCAACCTGGGCGTGGGCTTCGCCCACAGCGTCATCGCCTACGAAGCCAGCCTGAAAGGCATCGGCAAGCTGGAAGTCAACGAAGCCCGCATCGCTGCCGACCTGGACGCCTGCTGGGAAGTGCTGGCCGAGCCGATCCAGACCGTGATGCGCCGCTTCAACATCGAGAACCCCTACGAGAAGCTCAAGGAGCTGACTCGCGGCAAGGGCATTACCCCGGAAGCGCTGCTGACCTTCATCGACGGCCTGGATATGCCAGCCGAAGCCAAGGCCGAGCTCAAGCAGCTGACCCCGGCTACCTACATCGGCAACGCGACAGCACAGGCCAAACGCATCTAAGCTGAGCGTCGCGTTCAACGCCCGGCCTGGCCGGGCGTTTTTATTCACGGACGAAAATTACATTTTTTCAATAGGTTGAACATGAATCCTGATACTCCACTGCAGCTGCTCGGCGGCATCTCGGCCCGCGAATTCATGCGCGACTACTGGCAGAAGAAGCCGCTGCTGGTGCGCCAGGCCTTCCCGGACTTCATCAGCCCGATCGACCCCGACGAGCTGGCCGGCCTGGCCCTGGAAGAGGAAGTCGAGTCGCGTATCGTGCTTGAGCACGGCGCGCACCCGTGGGAGCTGCGCCGCGGCCCGTTCAACGAAGACACCTTTGCCGAGCTGCCGGAAAAGGACTGGACCCTGCTGGTGCAGGCCGTCGACCAGTTCGTCCCGGAAGTGGCCGAACTGCTGGAGAACTTCCGGTTCCTGCCCAGCTGGCGTATCGATGACGTGATGATCAGCTTCGCCGCCCCCGGTGGCAGTGTCGGCCCGCACTTCGACAACTACGACGTGTTCCTGCTGCAGGGTCACGGCCAGCGCAACTGGAAGATCGGCCAGATGTGCAGCAGCGACAGCCCGCTGCTGGAGCACGCCGACCTGCGCATCCTCGCCGCCTTCGAACAGAGCGAAGAGTGGACCCTGGAGCCGGGCGACATGCTCTACCTGCCACCGCGCCTGGCCCACTATGGTGTGGCCGTGGACGACTGCCTGACCTATTCGGTCGGCTTCCGTGCCCCCAGCGCCGCCGAAGTGCTGACCCACTTCACCGACTTCCTCGGCCAGTTCCTGCCCGATGAAGAACGTTACAGCGACGCCGACGCCCAGCCGGTCAGCGACCCGCACCAGATCCAGCACGACGCCCTCGACCGCCTCAAGGCCCTGCTCGACAAGCACATGAGCGACAAGGACCTGCTGCTGACCTGGTTCGGCCAGTTCATGACCGAGCCGCGCTACCCGGAACAGATCGTTGGCGAAGACCTCAGCGAAGAAGAACTGATCGACGCCCTCGAGCAAGGCGCCATCCTGATCCGCAACCCGAGCGCACGCCTGGCCTGGTCCGAGTTCGAAGACGACCTGCTGCTGTTCGCCAGCGGCCGCAGCTGCCCGCTGCCGGGCAAGCTGCGCGAGCTGCTGAAGCTGGTCTGCGCCGCCGACGCGCTGCACATCGACAACCTGGCCGAGTGGCTGCAGGATGAAGACGGCCTGATGCTGGTACAGCAGTTGGTGAAACAAGGAAGCCTGGGGTTTGCCAATGAATAGAATCAGTGTGCGCTTGGCCGACTGGCACAAGGACAACGTCGATATTCGCCGTATTCGCGAAGCCGTGTTCGTTGCCGAACAGCACATTCCGCCGGAGCTGGAGTTTGACTCGGAAGACCAGGAGGCGCTGCATTTCCTGGCCCTGGAAGGCGACTACCCGATCGGCACGGCCCGCCTCCTGGCCGACGGCACCATCGGGCGCATCTCGGTGCTCAAGGACTGGCGTGGGATGAAGGTTGGCGATGCGCTGGTCAATGCGGTGATCGCCGAAGCGCAGAACCGCGACCTGAAGCAGCAGATGCTCAGCGCCCAGGTGCATGCCACGCCGTTCTACGAGCGGCTGGGCTTCCGCGTAGTCAGCGAGGAATTCCTCGAAGCCGGCATCCCGCATGTGGACATGGTGCGCGATTCGCGCGTCTGATCTTGCCCTGCCCCGGCCCCTTCGCGGTTGAACCCGTGAAGAGGCCGGCACAGGCCAGCGACATGCTTGCTGACAAAAAGCTGTACATCCATCCAGATAAAACTTGCGTCCGCGCCCTCGCTTGCGCATCCTAGCGCCCATCACCCCGATGAAGCGTTCCCGGCCATGCGCCTGTTCCTCTGTGAAAAACCCTCCCAGGCAAAAGACATCGCCAAAGTGCTCGGCGCCAACCGCAAGGGCGACGGCTGCTGGCAAGGCACCGACGTCTGCGTCACCTGGTGCATCGGCCACCTGCTGGAAACCGCCCCGCCTGACAGCTACGACGAACGCTACAAGCGCTGGAACCTGGTCGACCTGCCGATCATTCCGGAACAATGGAAGATGCTGGTCAAGCCCAAGACTGCCAGCCAGTTCAAGGCGGTCAAGCGCCTGCTCGGCGAAGCGCGGGAACTGGTGATCGCCACCGACGCCGACCGTGAAGGCGAGATGATTGCCCGCGAACTGGTCGAGCATTGCCGTTATCGCGGCCCGGTGCAGCGCCTGTGGTTGTCGGCACTGGACGACGCCTCCATCCGCAAGGCCCTGGCGCGCCTGCTGCCGGGCCACGAAACCTTCAACCTGTACCACTCGGCGCTGGGGCGCTCCCGCGCCGATTGGCTGATCGGCATGAACATGAGCCGGCTGTTCACCTTGCTGGGCCGCCAATCCGGCTACCAGGGCGTGCTACCGGTGGGCCGGGTGCAAACACCGACCTTGCGCCTGGTGGTCGACCGCGACCGCAGCATCGCCGACTTCGTACCGGTGCCGTTCTGGGCCATCGACGTGCAGCTGGAACATGCCGGCCAAGGCTTCAACGCCCAGTGGCGCGCGCCCGAAGACGCCTGTGACGACCAGGGCCGCTGCCTGAAACAGGACCTGGCACGGCAGGCCGCCGCCGACATCAACCAGGCCGGTACCGCCCGGGCCGTAAAAGTGGCCACCGAGCGCGTGCGCGAAGCCGCGCCGCTACCCTTCGACCTGGGCACCCTGCAGGAACTGTGCTCGAAAAAGTTCGGCCTCGGCGCCCAGGAAACCCTCGACATTGCCCAGGCCCTGTACGAAACCCACAAGCTGATCACCTACCCGCGCAGCGACTGTGGCTACCTGCCGCAAAGCCAGCACGGCGAGGCGCCGGCCATCCTCGCCGCCCTGCAACGGGCCGATGCCAGCCTGGCACCGCTGCAGCCCCACCTGCAGCCGCAGCGTCGCTCGCGGGCCTGGAACGATGCCAAGGTCAGCGCCCACCACGGCATCATCCCGACCGCCGCCGCCAGCGACCCATCGCGCCTGCCGGCCAAGCACAAGGCGGTGTATACCCTGATCCGCGCCCGCTACCTGGCGCAGTTCCTGCCCAGCCACGAATACGACCGTACCCAGGCCGACTTCGACTGCGCCGGCCACGCCCTGCGCGCGGTGGGCAAGCAGATCGTCGAACCCGGCTGGCGCCGCGCCCTGCCCGAGGCGCTGACCCCGGCCAAGGGCCGCGAAGCGCCGCCGGCCCAGGTACTGCCAGCGCTGCGCGAGGGCCAGGACTGTGCGGTGCAAGGCCTGCAACTGAAAGACCTGTGGACCCAGCCGCCCAAGCCATTTACCGAGGGCGACCTGATCAAGGCGATGAAGAACGTGGCCAAGCTGGTGGAAGACCCGCGGTTGAAACAGAAGCTCAAGGAAACCACCGGCATCGGCACCGAGGCGACCCGTGCCAGCATCATCCAGGGCCTGCTCGACCGTGGCTACTTGGTTAAGCATGGCAAGGCCCTGTCCGCCACACCTGCCGCCTTCAGCCTGATCGACGCCGTGCCCCGCGCGATTGCCGACCCCGGTACCACGGCAATCTGGGAGCAGGCGCTGGACATGGTGCAGAGCGGCGAAATGACCCTGGAGGAATTCGTCGCCCGGCAGTCGGCGTGGATGGGCAAGCTGGTGGAGCGCTGCAGTGGTATGCGCATGACTATCAGCGGGCCAGCAGCCGGGGCTGCGCCGCCCTGGAAGAAGAAGCGCCGGGGTGGTGGGAAAAGCAAAGCGGCTGGAAGTAAAGCGGCCGCCAGCAAGCCGCGACAACCCAGGAAAAAGGCCTCAACCTGAAAACCTTTGCACTGCCGTTAGCGGCCTCTGCGCGGGCAAGCCCGTTCCAGGGATCGCACACCGTTCAAGATTCATGCGGCACTGGCACTGCAAGAATCAAAGGCAACAGGAGGAACCTGTGGGAGCGGGCTTGCCCGCGAAGAGGCCGGTACAGGCCGCCCCTTCCAGCCACCATGGAACCCGCCCTGACGCATTGGCACGATGAAATTTAACTGCTAAATTTTCATGAAAATAATCACAATAATTTTCATGGGAACCCTGCATGTTCAAGCAATCCGCCCAGCACGTTGCCAGCTACTACGCCCGAACCTACCCCGCCAGCATTCCCCTGCGCCCTACCCTGCAAGGCAGCCACGACACCGAAGTGCTGATCATCGGCGCCGGTTTCAGCGGCCTGCACACCGCTCTGCGCCTGACCCAAGCTGGCAAGCGCGTGACGCTGCTGGAAGCCAGCCGCGTGGCCTGGGCCGCCTCCGGTCGCAACGGTGGCCAGGCCTTGCTCGGTTGGTCGTGCGATATGCCGCCACTGGAAAAGGCCTTGGGCGTCGAACGCAGCCAACGCCTGTGGACCAGCATGTGCTGGGCTGCCGACGAGATGCGCGAACTGCCCGAGCGCCATGGCTTCGACATCGACTACCGGCTGGGTAGCCTGTGGACCGCCGTGCTGCCGCGGCGGGTGAAGGTGCTGGAAGAAGCCCTGCACGCCGCCGAACACAAATGGGGCTACGACGCACTGCGCCTGATCGGCCGCGACGAGCTGCCGCAATGGATCGACAGCCCGCGCTACCAGGCCGCGCTGTACGACGCCAAAGGCGCCCACCTCAACCCATTGAAGCTGGCCCTGGGCCTGGCCTGCACCATCGAAGCCGGCAGCGGACGTATCTTCGAACAAAGCCAGGTACTCGACTATCAACGGACCGGCAGCGGCTACATCGCCCGCACCGAGCGTGGCGAAGTGCGCAGCGACGTGCTGGTGCTGGCCTGCAATGCCTACATCGACCGCCTCGACCGCAACCTGTCGCGGCGCTTGCTGCCGGTCGGCTCCTACCAAGTCGCCACCGCGCCACTGGATGCCGAGTTCGCCCTGTCGCTGCTGCCACGCAACAGCTGCGTGATCGACAACCAGTTCGTGCCCGACTACTTCCGCCTCACCCCCGACCACCGCCTGCTGTTCGGCGGCGGCTGCACCTACCTCGGGGGTATTCCCAGGGACGTCGCCAGCGCCACCCGCCCCTACCTGGAGCGAGTGTTCCCGCAACTGGCCGGGGTGGCCATCGATTACGCCTGGGGCGGCCATATCGACTGCAGCATGCAGCGTACCCCGGACGTCGGTCGTGAAGGCCAGCGCTACTGGTTGCAAGGTTTTTCCGGGCATGGTGTGCTGCCGACCCTGGCCGCCGCGCGGGCGGTGAGTGACGCCATCCTCGGTGACGATGACCTGCTTTCGCTGTACCAGGGCCTCGACAACGGCCGCTTCCCGGGCGGCGACCTCATGGCCGCACCGCTGGAAGCCGCCGCCAAGGCCTGGTACCGCATGCGCGACCGCATCTGAGGGCATCCGTGTCGCCTACGCAGGCGACACAAAATCCCGATAGCCGCCCAAATCCCGCCTATGCTCATTAGCTCCCTTCGGTTCCTGCCCCACAGGAGACACGACCATGAGCTATGTAACCACGCAGGACGGCGTACAGATCTTCTACAAGGACTGGGGCCCGCGCGATGCGCCGGTCATTCACTTCCATCACGGCTGGCCGTTGAGCGCCGATGACTGGGACGCGCAGATGCTGTTCTTCCTTGCCCATGGTTACCGTGTGGTCGCTCACGACCGCCGTGGCCATGGCCGCTCCAGCCAGGTATGGGACGGCCACGACATGGATCACTATGCCGACGATGTGGCGGCAGTGGTAGCCCACCTGGGTATCCAGGGCGCCGTGCATGTCGGCCATTCGACCGGTGGCGGCGAAGTGGTGCGCTACATGGCCCGCCACCCCGGCGACAAGGTCGCCAAGGCCGTACTGATTGCCGCCGTACCGCCACTGATGGTGCAGACAGCCGCCAACCCGGGCGGCCTGCCCAAGTCGGTGTTCGACGGCTTCCAGGCCCAGGTTGCCAGCAACCGTGCGCAGTTCTACCGGGATGTGCCGGCTGGGCCGTTCTATGGCTACAACCGCCCCGGTGTCGAAGCCAGCGAAGGCATCATCGGCAACTGGTGGCGCCAGGGCATGATCGGCAGCGCCAAGGCCCATTACGATGGCATCGTGGCGTTTTCCCAGACCGATTTCACCGAAGACCTGAAGGGCATCACCCAGCCGGTGCTGGTGATGCATGGCGACGATGACCAGATCGTGCCGTATGAAAACGCCGGGTTGCTGTCGGCGAAGCTGCTGCCCAACGGCACGCTGAAGACCTACAAAGGCTACCCGCATGGCATGCCGACCACCCATGCCGATGTGATCAATGCCGATGTGATCAATGCCGATCTGCTGGCATTCATCCGTAGCTGATGGGTTTGCCAGTAGCGGCCTTTCGCGGGCATGCCCGCGAAAGGCC
>NZ_JATAAG010000063.1:277129-297375 GCF_030341915.1 Pseudomonas sp. BCRC 81390
CCTCAGGATTACCATGTCAGCCTCTAGCGCGGCCGTTTGCCGCCCCCTTTGCCTCCTTGCCTGCCAACCCCCATGCCCTTTGAACTCACCGTAGAACCGCTCACCCTGCTGATCCTGGCGCTGGTCGCCTTCATCGCCGGTTTCATCGATGCCATCGCCGGCGGCGGCGGCCTGCTTACCACCCCCGCATTGCTCACCGCCGGCATGCCACCGCACCTGGTGCTGGGCACCAACAAGCTCAGTTCCACATTCGGCTCGGCGACGGCGGGTTTCACCTACTACAAGCGCAAGCTGTTCCACCCTGCGCAATGGCGCCCGGCGTTGTTCGCCACCCTGACCGGGGCCCTGCTCGGCGCAGTGATCGCCCACTACATGCCAGCCGAATGGTTGAACAAGATGCTGCCGGTGATCGTCTTCGCCTGTGGCGTCTACCTGCTGTTCGGCGGCACGCCCAAGGCACCGCTCGATGCCGACGCCCCGATCCGGAAGAAATGGCAGCTGCCCCAAGGCTTCACCCTGGGCTTCTACGACGGCGTCGCCGGCCCGGGCACCGGTGCGTTCTGGACCGTCAGCACCCTGCTGCTGTACCCCATCGACCTGGTGCGCGCCAGCGGTGTGGCACGCAGCATGAACTTCGTCAGCAACATCGCGGCGCTGACGGTGTTCATCATCTCGGGGCAGGTGGACTATATCGTCGGCCTGTGCATGGGCCTGTCAGTGATGGTGGGCGCCTTCTTCGGCGCACGCACGGCGATCAGCGGCGGCAGCAAGTTCATCCGCCCGGTGTTCATCACCGTGGTGCTGGCCTTGACCGTGCGCCTAGCGTGGCAGCACTGGTTCGGGCAGGCCTGATGGGCTGTGATACCCCTGCTTACCCGCCCTATCTGCGCGAGAAATGTCGTCCGCCGTCGTTGCAGGACTTGGCAATGGAATGACCATTGCCTGCGCCCTGCGCCTAGTCGGAGAACATTTCTCACTGCAGCTAGGACGGGAAAGCAGGGATATCACAGCCCAGCCTCCGTGCAACGTAGAGGTCGATGAGGTAGCGGGCGATGGAGCGCCCGGCCGGCAGCGGCGGCAGGTCGTGGACGCTGAACCACCTGGCATCCTCGATCTCGTCCGGCTGCATGACGATATCGCCCCCGGCGTATTCGGCATGGAAGCCCAGCATCATCGAGTGCGGGAACGGCCAGCACTGGCTGCCCACGTACTGGATGTTCTGCACCTCCACCGCCACTTCCTCGCGCACTTCGCGCACCAGGCAATCCTCCGCCGACTCACCCGGTTCGGCGAAGCCTGCCAGGGTGCTGTACACCCCGCTGACAAAGCGTGGCGAGCGCGCCAGCAAGATCTCGTCACCACGGGTCACCAGCACGATCATGCTCGGCGAAATGCGAGGGTAGCTGCGCAGGTCGCAGGGCTGGCAGTACATCGCCCGCTCCCAGCGGATCTGCGTCATCGCCTGGCCGCAGCTGCCGCAGAAGCGGTGCTCGCGCGCCCAGGTGCCGATCTGGGCGGCGTAGCCCAGCACCTTGTAGGTGTCGAAGTCGCCTTCGAGCATGAACGCGCGCAGGCCACGCCAGGCACAACCAGGCATCTCGGTGGCGCTGCGCAGCTCCAGCAGGAACACCGGCTGGCCATCGAAGTGGCCGATGCCGTGTTCGCACAGCACATCCAGGTCCTGACGCTTGAGCCAGTCGCGGGAGAACAACGCGCCGTTGGCGTCCACCAGGAACCCTTCCGGGCTGCGGGCCACGGCCAGCCCCCCGGTGATCTGCGGGTCGAGTACTGCAGTAGTCCAGCGTGCTGACATGTCGGGGGATCCTTTACTGCGCGTCCCCCGGCCCGGTCAGTCGGCGAACGTCGGTTTCTGTTTGCTCATGTGCGCCGCTACGGCCACGCGCAGGTCTTCGGACTGCAGCATCGCGGCGTTCCAGGTGGCGACGTATTCCAGGCCATCGTCAATGCGATGGTCGCGCATGTAGCTGAGCATTTCCTTGGTGCCAGCCACGGCAATCGGTGATTTTGCGGCAATCTCGCGGGCGATGGCAAAGACCCCGTCCAACAGCGCGGCCTGTTCATCATAGACCCGGTTGACCAGGCCAATGCGCAGCGCCTCTGCGGCCTCGACATTGCGCCCGGTGAAGGCCAGCTCACGCATCATGCCGTCACCGATGATACGAGGCAAACGTTGCAGTGTGCCGACATCGGCGGCCATGCCCATGTCGATCTCCTTGATCGAAAATTGCGCGTCGGCGCTGCAGTAACGCATGTCGCAGGCCGCGATGAGGTCGATGGCACCGCCAATGCAATAGCCTTGCACAGCGGCCAGTACCGGCTTGCGGCACTTGTCCACGGCATTGAACGAGGCCTGCAGGCGCAGGATGGTGCTGCGCAGGAAGCGCGCGTTGCGCCCCACATCCTTGCCCATCTGGCCCGCCAGCGAGGCCAGCATCATCAGGTCGATGCCGGCGGAAAAATGCTTGCCGGCGCCGCTGAGCACCACGACCCGCACCGCGTCGGTATCGTCGACCCACTGGAAGATATCGATGATCTCTTCCCAGAAGGCGGCGTTCATCGCGTTGACCTTTTCCGGGCGGTTGATCTGCACGTGGGCAATGTTGTCGGTCAGTTCGACCTTGAATGCGCTGTACTCGGTCACGGGCGGCACTCCTGGGGGTGAAAGTTCATGTCACGGATGGTAACCCAGCCCGATGGCCGCGCTTGTGCCAAAAACGGGACTGCATGCCTTGCCTAAGGCGCGCTGATGCGGCACCGTTCGCCATCGCCGAATCATAAGGAAACATATTCATGTCGCGCTCCCTGACTGGGGCCCTCGCCCACAGCTTCCTGGGCCAGTCGCCGCTTTGGTACAAGGCGGTCATCTGCCTGTTCCTGGTCCTCAACCCGCTGCTGCTGGCCAGCCTTGGCCCAGTCGCAGCCGGCTGGGCGCTGGTGCTCGAGTTCATCTTCACCCTGGGCATGGCCCTGAAATGCTACCCGCTGATGCCCGGCGGCCTGCTGCTGGTCGAAGCCCTGCTGTTGCAGATGACCACTCCGCAAGCCCTGTACGAAGAGTTGCAGCACAACTTCCCGGTCATCCTGTTGCTGATGTTCATGGTCGCAGGCATCCACTTCATGAAGGAACTGCTGCTGTTCCTGTTCTCGCGCATCCTGCTTGGGGTACGCTCGAAGGCAATCCTGGCATTGCTGTTCTGCGTGCTGTCGGCATTCCTCTCGGCGTTTCTCGATGCGCTGACCGTGACCGCCGTGATCATCAGCGCCGCGGTCGGCTTCTATGCGGTGTACCACCGTGTTGCCTCCGGGGCCAACCCACGCGAAGACGTTGCGCTGGACAGTGACCAGCAGGTCGCGGCATTGCACCGTGAAGACCTTGACCAGTTCCGTGCCTTCCTGCGCAGCCTGTTGATGCATGGCGCGGTGGGAACTGCCCTGGGCGGTGTCTGCACCCTGGTGGGCGAGCCGCAGAACCTGCTGATCGGCCACGAAATGGGCTGGCATTTTGCCGATTTTTTCCTCAAGGTGGCGCCGGTATCGCTACCGGTACTGGCTGCCGGCCTGCTGACCTGCGTGCTGCTGGAGAAACTGCGCCTGTTCGGTTACGGCACGCTGATGCCCGAGCCGGTGCGCCAGGTGCTGGCCGCCTACGCCACCGAGGACGACGCCGCACGCACCCCCGCCCAGCGCATCGCGCTGTGGGTGCAAGGCTTCGCCGCGCTGATCCTGATCGTCTGCCTGGGGTTGCATGCTGCCGAAGTCGGCCTGATCGGCCTGATGGTGATCGTGCTGATCACCGCGTTCACCGGTATCACCGATGAACACCGCCTGGGCCGCGCCTTCCAGGACGCCATGCCGTTCACCGCGTTGCTGGTGGTGTTCTTCGCCGTCGTGGCGGTGATCCACCAACAGCAGCTGTTCAGCCCGCTGATTACCTGGGTATTGGCGCTGCCGGCCGAACAGCAGCCAGGCATGCTGTACCTGGCCAATGGCTTGCTTTCGGCGATCAGCGACAACGTGTTCGTCGCCACCATCTACATCACCGAAGTGAAGCAGGCGTTTGTCAATGGCGGCATGAGCCGCGAGCATTTCGAGACCCTGGCGGTGGCGATCAACACCGGCACCAACCTGCCCAGCGTGGCAACCCCGAACGGCCAGGCCGCGTTCCTGTTCCTGCTGACCTCGGCCATCGCGCCGCTGATCCGGCTGTCGTATGGGCGCATGGTCTGGATGGCCTTGCCCTACACCGTGGTGATGGGTGGGCTGGGCTGGTGGGCGGTGACCTACTGGCTGTGAGGTAGCCTGCACTGGCCCTGCCGCCGGCACGCCAGCTCCCAAGGTAGTGCGCGGCACGCCTGTACTAGCTAACTTGTCGGCGGGAGGGCCAGCGTAGAGAAAGCACGAGCTGCTGTCGATTCTGCTGCCTGCCATTCGACTATCCCACGCCAGCAGCCACCCCGGCTGCCAACAGGAGAGTCCCCATGCGCAAACTCATCGTAGCCGCGTTCATCAGCCTCGACGGGGTCATGCAGGCCCCCGGCGGCCCGCAGGAAGACGCCAGCGGCGGCTTCAGCTACGGCGGCTGGGTCGTGCCCTACGCCGAGGAAGTCTTCGGCCAGGCCATGCAGGCGCTGTTCAGCCAGCCCTTCGAACTGCTGCTGGGCCGGCGTACCTACGACATCTTCGCGGCTTACTGGCCGAAGGTGGATGGCAGTTCACAAGACTTCTCCATCGCCAACCTGTTCAACAGCGTGCCCAAGCATGTCGCCACCCACACCCCGGCGACCCTCGCCTGGCATAACAGCCATGGCCTGGGTGCGGACATCAGCGCAGCGGTGCGGGCGCTGAAACAACAGGACGGTGCCAACCTGCTGACCCAGGGCAGCAGTGAACTGGTGCAGCAACTGCTGGCAGCCGGCCTGGTCGATGAGCTGCTGTTGCTGATCCACCCATTGCTGCTTGGCCATGGCAAACGCCTGTTCGGCGACGATGCCGCAGCGGCGGCCTTCACCCTGCAGCACTCGCAGGTTTCGCCAAAGGGTGTAATCATCGCCCGCTATGCGCGCACTGGCGACGTGCAGACCGGCTCGTTCTGAAAGAACAATTCTGTACAACTTTTGCCGCGCGCGCGCATCGAAACACAGGTAAGCCCCATCCACCGCAAGGAGCTCGACCATGGCGCTACGCACCCCGCTGCTGCTTTCCTGCCTGACCCTGGCCCTGCTCGGCTGCGCCGGCAACGACCACCCGGCGCCACCGCATACCCAGCAGGTCGACCTGCAACGCTACCAAGGCACCTGGTACGAACTGGCGCGGTTGCCGATGTTCTTCCAACGCAACTGCGTGCAGTCCGAGGCACACTATGGCCTGCGTGCGGACGGCCGCATCGACGTGACCAACCGCTGCCGGGAAAAGGACGGCCAGTGGAATGAAGCCAAGGGCATCGCCGAAGCTCAGCAACCGGGTAGTACCGACAAACTCTGGGTGCGTTTCGACAACTGGTTCAGCCGCCTGGCACCCGGCCTGACCAAGGGTGAGTACTGGGTGCTGTACCACGACAAGGACTACCGCGTGGCGCTGGTCGGCCACCCCAACCGTGAGTACCTGTGGCTGCTGTCGCGCACACCGGCGATCCCCGACCAGACGCGAGACCAACTGCTGGATATCGCTCGGGAGCAGGGTTACGACACCAGCAAGCTGATCTGGCGCCAGGCGGATGCCGAAGCACGCCCCTGAAACCACAGGACGGCTCGGCCAGCCGGGCCTGGGCATCACCAAGGAGTTGTAATGGATCTGCTGTTCCTCGGCACCTCCGCCGGGGTGCCCACCAAGGCACGCAATGTCAGCGCCACGGCCGTGATTGAAGCCACGGGCAGCCACTGGTACCTGGTCGACTGCGGCGAAGGCACCCAGCACCGGCTGCTGCATACACCGCTTTCGATCCGCGACCTGCGGGCGATCTTCATCACCCATGTACATGGCGACCACTGCTTCGGCCTGCCGGGCCTGCTGGCCAGCGCCGGCATGAGCGGACGCACCCAGCCACTTGACCTGGTGCTGCCCGTTGCCCTGCACGAATGGGTGCGTCAGGGGCTGGCGGCCAGCGACACCTTCCTGCCGTTCGAACTGCGCCTGCTGGCCGTGGAGGACCTGCTGGAGTGGCACAGCGAGGCGATGCAGGTCACTACCGTGCAGTTGTCGCACCGGGTCCCGAGCGTCGCTTTCGTGTTCACCGAACTGAACCCCGAACCCCGCCTGGATATCGCACGCCTGGAAGCTGAAGGCATCCCCCGCGGGCCGCTGTGGGGCGACCTGGCCAAGGGCCTGGCGGTGGAGCACGGCGGGCGGATGCTGCACGGCCGGGACTACCTGCGCCCGTCCCGTCCGCCACGGCGAGTGATCGTGTGCGGCGACAACGACAACCCAGAACTGCTGGCCGACGCTGCCAGGGGCGCGGACGTGCTGGTGCACGAAGCCACGTTCACCCAGCCAGTGGTCGCACGTACCGGGGTCACCTTCGGCCACAGCACCGCAGCAGCGGTGGCGCGCTTTGCCGAAGCGGCTGGCGTGCGCAACCTGGTGCTCACCCACTTCAGCGCCCGCTACCAGCCGGACCCACGGCGCAGCCCGAGCATTGTCGATATACGTGACGAAGCCGCTGCCCATTACAGCGGGCACCTGACCCTGGCGCAGGACCTGCAGCGCTATCACATCGGGCGCGATGGCAGCCTTGAACCGAGCGGATGACTGCACCGGCGACGTGCCCGCGCTGCCGGGGCGGCGTTGCTAAGCCGCCAGGCGCCCGCTGGCAATTGCCTCCGACGCCGCCAGCATCGCGCGCAGCAACACCGCGCAACCCGCCGCCAGGTCCTCGGGGTTGGCGTTCTCGATTTCGTTGTGACTGATGCCGTTCTCGCAAGGCACGAAAATCATCCCCGCCGGGCCCATTTCGGCCAGGAAGATCGCGTCGTGCCCTGCCCCGCTGACGATGTCCATGTGTGCCAAGCCCAGCGCCTCGGCCGACGCGCGCACGGCATCGACACAGCCTTTGTCGAAGTACAACGCCGGGAAGTCCGCTGTCGGCACCAGCGTGTGGCTCAAGCCGTGCCTGGCACAGGTCGCCTCGATCACGGCACGTACTTCACTGATCATCGCATCCAGTTGCTCAGCCTCCAGGTGGCGGAAGTCCAGGGTCATGCGCACTTCGCCCGGGATCACGTTGCGCGAGCCGGGGTAGGCCTGCAGGCAACCCACCGTGCCACAGGCATGCGGCTGATGGCCGAGGGCGGTGCGGTTGACCGCCTCGACCACGGCGGCGGCGCCGACCAGGGCGTCCTTGCGCAGGTGCATGGGGGTCGGGCCGGCATGCGCTTCGACGCCGCGCAGGGTCAGGTCGAACCACTTCTGGCCAAGGGCACCCAGTACCACGCCGATGGTCTTGGCCTGGTCTTCCAGGATCGGCCCCTGCTCGATGTGCGCTTCGAAATAGGCCCCCACCGGGTGGCCCGGCACCGCGCGCGGGCCGGCGTAGCCGATGGCGTTCAATGCCTCGCCGACACTGACACCCTGGGCGTCCCGCTTGGCCAGGGTTTGCTCCAGGGTGAACTTGCCGGCGAATACGCCTGAGCCCATCATGCACGGGGCAAAGCGCGAGCCCTCCTCGTTGGTCCATACCACCACTTCCAGCGGTGCTTCGGTGTCCACGCCCAGGTCGTTGAGGGTACGGATCACCTCCAGCCCAGCCATGACCCCGAAGCAGCCATCGAACTTGCCACCGGTGGGCTGGGTGTCGATATGGCTGCCGGTCATCACCGGCGGCAGCTTGGGGTTACGCCCCGGGCGCCGGGCGAAGATATTACCGACCGCGTCGATGCTCACCGTACAGCCGGCGGCTTCGCACCATTGCACGAACAGGTCGCGGGCCTGGCGGTCGAGGTCGGTCAGGGCTAGACGGCAGACACCGCCCTTGGCAGTGGCACCGAGGCGTGCCAGGTCCATCAGCGATTGCCACAGGCGGGCGCTGTCGATATGCCGGGCGCTGGTGTCGAGGATCTCTTGGACTTCGGTCACGGGTTTCTCCTTCAGGCTTTGTTGTTGTCTGTGCCAGCCTCTAGGCGGGCACCCTGCGAAGCAGCACACGCGGTCTCAAGGCAAAGGCTTGGCCACCTGCGCCGGGCTCCGCGCCAGCACCCCGGCGAACAGGTAGTACAGCCCCCCTCCCAGCAGCGAGCCGGTGAACCAGCCATAGTCGTAGAACCAGCTGAAACTGCTGTTGCCGATAGCCATCACGGTCAACGCTACCGGCAATGCAAAGGCGGCAAAACCAGCCCAGTTCCAGGCCGGGTACACGTCGTCGCGGTACAACCCGGCCAGGTCCAGCTGCTGCCGACGGACCAGGAAGTAGTCCACCACCATGATCCCGGCGATCGGCCCCAGCAGGCTGGAATAGCCCAGCAACCAGTTGGAATACACGCTCTCCAGGCTCAGGTCGGAGACGATCCAGCCCAGCTTCTTGAACAGCTCATGGGCCATCAGCGCCAAGCCGATGAAGCCGGTCAGCCACACCGCGCGGCTACGCCCGATCAGGCGCGGGGCGATGTTCTGGAAGTCGTTGGTCGGCGACACGATGTTCGCCGCAGTGTTGGTCGACAGCGTGGCGATCACGATCAAGGCCATGGCCAGGGCCACCCAGAACGGGCTGTGGATCTTGCCGATCAGGCTGACCGGGTCGGCCACGGTCTCGCCGACCAGCGACGCCGAGGCGGCGGTCAGCACCACGCCCAGGGCAGCGAACAGGAACATGGTCAGCGGCAGGCCGAAGATCTGCCCGAGAATCTGGTCCTTCTGGCTGCGGGCGTAGCGGCTGAAGTCGGGGATGTTCAGCGACAGCGTGGCCCAGAAACCGACCATGGCGGTGAGCCCGGCGCAGAAGTAACCGAACACGTTCGCGCCTTCCGGGCGCTTGGCCGGCTGGGCCAGCAACTCGGTCATCGACATGTGCGGCAGGGCCCAGATCAGCAGGCCGACGCCCACCGCTACCAGCAGCGGTGCCGACAGCGTTTCCAGCCATTTGATCGACTCGGCGCCGCGCAGCACCACCCACAGGTTCAGGCACCAGAAGATCATGAAGCCGATCACCTCGCCGGTACCGCCCAAGGCCTTCCAGCCGTCGAACACCGAGCCAAGGAACAGGTGGATGGCCAGGCCACCGAACAGGGTCTGGATGCCGAACCAGCCACAGGCGACCACCGCGCGGATCAGGCACGGTACGTTGGAGCCGAGGATGCCGAACGACGACCGCAGCAGCACCGGGAACGGGATGCCGTACTTGGTGCCGGGAAAGGCGTTGAGGGTGAGCGGGATCAGCACGATCAGGTTGGCCAGCAGGATCGCCAGCAAGGCCTCGCCCACGCTGAGGCCGAAGTAGGCGGTGAGCACGCCGCCAAGGGTATAGGTGGGTACGCAGATGGACATGCCCACCCACAGGGCGGTGATGTGCCATTTGTTCCAGGTGCGCTGGTGCACCTTGGTCGGGGCGATATCGTGGTTGTAGCGCGGGCTGTCGAGGACATCGCTGCCCTCGGCCAGCTCGAACAGGCCATCCTGCTCGACCACTTCCGATCTGCTCTGCTGCATGGGAGGCTTCTCCAGATGTTCTTCTAGTTGTTCGCTCATCGGGTCGATCCGACGGCCGGAGTACACGCTTTATGTGCTTGAAAATCTCGACCAGTTTTTCATCTTGTCAAGTCAGACAACCTTCCCGAAAGCCCCGTCGCCAGTACAGCTTGTGAAATTAATCGTTTATTTTCAGCGAGTTAAAAACCATAAAATTCATGGGAAAATTTTCTTGCTGAATCCGGGATCTGCATCTAGCCTCGAATCTTGTCAGGCATGACAGGATTAACCGCCCTGCCCGCCTGCCCCTGACAATTCCAAGAACCGGCCCAGACCGGTCAGCCTGCGAGGAAGACGGCATGTCCCTGTTGATCCGTGGCGCCACCGTGGTCACCCACGAAGAAAGTTACCCCGCCGATGTCCTGTGTGCCGATGGCCTGATCCGCGCCATCGGTCAGAACCTCGAGCCGCCCACCGGCTGCGAGATCCTCGACGGCAGCGGCCGTTACCTGATGCCCGGCGGTATCGACCCGCACACGCACATGCAGTTACCGTTCATGGGCACCGTGGCCAGCGAGGACTTCTTCAGCGGCACCGCTGCCGGCCTGGCCGGGGGCACCACCTCGATCATCGACTTCGTCATCCCCAACCCGCAGCAATCGTTGCTGGAGGCGTACCACACCTGGCGTGGCTGGGCGCAGAAAAGCGCCAGCGACTATGGCTTCCACGTCGCCATCACCTGGTGGAGCGAGCAGGTGGCCGAAGAGATGGGCGAACTGGTCGCCAGGCATGGGGTGAACAGCTTCAAGCACTTCATGGCCTACAAGAACGCCATCATGGCCGCCGACGACACCCTGGTGGCCAGCTTCGAACGCTGCCTGCAACTGGGTGCGGTGCCCACCGTGCATGCCGAGAACGGCGAGCTGGTGTACCACCTGCAGAAAAAACTGCTGGCCCAGGGCCTGACCGGGCCGGAAGCGCACCCGTTGTCGCGCCCCTCGCAAGTCGAGGGCGAGGCCGCCAGCCGCGCCATTCGCATTGCCGAAACCCTCGGTACTCCGCTGTACCTGGTGCACGTTTCCAGCCGCGAAGCGCTGGATGAAATTGCCTATGCCCGCGGCAAGGGCCAGCCGGTGTACGGGGAAGTACTGCCTGGCCACCTGCTGCTGGATGACAGCGTCTACCGCGACCCGGACTGGGCCACCGCCGCCGGCTATGTGATGAGCCCGCCATTCCGCCCGCGCGAACACCAGGAGGCGCTGTGGCGCGGCCTGCAGTCGGGCAACCTGCACACCACCGCCACCGACCACTGCTGTTTCTGCGCCGAGCAGAAAGCCATGGGCCGGGATGATTTCAGCCGGATTCCCAATGGCACGGCTGGCATCGAGGACCGCATGGCAGTGCTGTGGGATGCCGGGGTCAACAGTGGGCGCCTGTCGATGCATGAATTCGTCGCACTGACCTCCACCAATACGGCAAAGATCTTCAACCTGTTCCCGCGCAAGGGCGCCATTCGCGTTGGCGCCGACGCCGACCTGGTGCTGTGGGACCCGCAAGGTACCCGCACCATCTCGGCCAAGACCCACCATCAGCAGGTGGACTTCAACATCTTCGAGGGCCGCACTGTGCGCGGCATCCCCAGCCACACCATCAGCCAGGGCAAGCTGCGCTGGGCCGATGGCGACCTGCGCGCAGAAGCGGGCGCGGGGCGCTACGTGGAACGGCCGGCGTATCCGTCGGTGTATGAGGTGCTCGGGCGCAGGGCCGAAGTGCAACGGCCGACGCCCGTGCAGCGCTGAAGCCATTGGGGCTGCTGCGCAGCCCATCGCGGCACAAGGCCGCTCCCACAGGAGTATGCGGTTCCTTGCAGGAGCGGCCTTGTGTCGCGATGGGGCGCGCAGCGGCCCAAGAAACCACCGCAATCCTTGTTGCCTGCATCCAAAAAAAATAGAGAGGCTACAACCGTGATCGACGCCCTGAACCACTTGCCGCGCCCCCGGGCCGGTGCCGACCAGCTGGCCGAGCGCTTCAGCGACCTGGCCCCACCCCTCACTGCTCGCCAGGCCGCGGTCGAAAGTGCGCGTTGCCTGTACTGTTACGACGCCCCTTGCGTCAACGCCTGCCCCAGCGAAATCGACATCCCGTCGTTCATCCACCGCATCAGTGACGACAACCTGCAAGGCGCCGCCGAACGCATCCTTTCGGCGAATATTCTCGGCGGCAGCTGTGCCCGCGTCTGCCCCACCGAAATCCTCTGCCAGCAAGCCTGCGTGCGCAACAATGCCGAGGAATGCGCACCGGTGCTGATCGGGCAGCTGCAACGCTATGCCCTGGACAATGCGCATTTCACCGCGCACCCGTTCCAGCGTTCGCCAGCCACCGGCAAGCGCATCGCCGTGGTCGGCGCCGGCCCGGCCGGGCTGGCCTGCGCCCATCGCCTGGCCATGCACGGGCATGACGTGGTGGTGTTCGAAGCCTGCGACAAGGCCGGTGGCCTGAACGAGTACGGTATTGCCCGCTACAAGCTGGTGGATGACTTTGCCCAGCGTGAAGTGGAGTTTTTGCTGGGCATCGGCGGCATCGAGATACGGCATGGCCAGCGCCTGGGTGGCAACCTCAGCCTGGGCGAGCTGCGCGACCAGTATGACGCGGTGTTCCTCGGCCTCGGCCTGAATGCCGTACGCCAGCTGGGCCTGGCCGCTGAAGACGCCCCAGGCCTGCTCGCCGCCACCGAGTACATCCGCGAACTGCGCCAGGCTGATGACCTCGGCCAACTGCCACTGGCCGACCGCTGCCTGGTGATCGGCGCCGGCAACACCGCGATCGACATGGCGGTGCAGATGAGCCGCCTGGGCGCCCGCGATGTCAACCTGGTGTACCGCCGCGGCCATGCCGACATGGGCGCCACCGGGCATGAACAGGACATCGCCAAGGCCAACCAGGTACGCCTGCATACCTGGGCTCGCCCCGATGCCGTACTGCTGGATGCCAGCGGCAAGGTGCGCGGCATGCGCTTTGCCCGCACCGAGCTGGCTGACGGCCGCCTGCGCGACAGTGGCGAAACCTTCGAGCTGGCCGCCGATGCCATCTTCAAGGCCATCGGCCAGCGCTTCGACGACAGCAGCCTCGGCGACCCGCTGGCGGCACAACTGGCGCGCGACGGCGAGCGCATTCGGGTCGATGCAAACATGCAGACCAGCCTGCCGGGCATTTACGCCGGTGGCGACTGCACCGCCCTGGGCCAGGACCTGACCGTCCAGGCCGTACAACACGGCAAGCTGGCCGCCGAAGCCATCCATGCCCAACTCATGCTCAATGTGGAGGCAGCGTAAATGGCCGACCTGACGATAGAATTTGCCGGTATCAAGGCACCCAACCCGTTCTGGCTGGCCTCCGCACCGCCAACCGACAAGGCCTACAACGTGGTACGTGCCTTCGAGGCTGGCTGGGGCGGCGTGGTGTGGAAGACCCTCGGCGAGGACCCGGCGGCGGTCAACGTGTCGTCGCGCTATTCGGCGCACTATGGCCCGAATCGCCAAGTACAGGGTATCAACAACATCGAGTTGATCACCGACCGTTCGCTGGAGGTCAACCTGCGCGAAATCACCCAGGTGAAAAAGGACTGGCCCGACCGCGCACTGATCGTGTCGCTGATGGTGCCGTGCGTGGAAGAGTCATGGAAGTTCATCCTGCCGCTGGTGGAAGCCACCGGGGCTGATGGCATTGAGCTGAACTTCGGCTGCCCGCACGGCATGCCGGAGCGAGGCATGGGCGCGGCGGTGGGCCAGGTGCCGGAGTACGTGGAGATGGTCACCCGCTGGTGCAAGACGTATTGCGCGCTGCCGGTGATCGTCAAGCTCACGCCAAACATCACCGATATCCGCCAGTCGGCCCGCGCCGCGCACCGTGGCGGGGCCGATGCGGTGTCGCTGATCAACACCATCAACTCCATTACCAGTGTCGACCTGGAGCGCATGGTCGCCCACCCCATCGTCGGCGACCAGAGCACCCATGGCGGCTACTGCGGTTCGGCAGTCAAGCCGATCGCCTTGAACATGGTGGCGGAAATCGCCCGCGATCCGCAAACCCGTGGCTTGCCGATCTGCGGCATCGGCGGCATCGGCAACTGGCGTGATGCTGCCGAGTTCATGGCCCTGGGCAGCGGTGCCGTGCAGGTGTGCACAGCGGCGATGCTGCATGGCTTCCGCATCGTCGAGGACATGAAGGATGGCCTGGCGCGCTGGATGGACCAGCATGGGCATGGCCACATCGAGGCGTTCCGTGGCCAGGCGGTGGCCCATACCACCGACTGGAAGTACCTGGACATGAACTACAAGTCGGTGGCGTACATCGACCAGCAGGCGTGCATTGGCTGCGGGCGCTGCCACATTGCCTGCGAGGACACCTCGCACCAGGCTATTGCCAGCACGCTGAAGGCCGATGGCACGCATGCCTACAGCGTGGTGGAAGAGGAATGCGTCGGTTGTAACCTGTGCCAGATCACCTGCCCGGTGGAAGGCTGCATCGACATGGTGGCGCAGGATACCGGCAAGCCGTACCTGAACTGGACGCAGGACCCACGTAATCCCTACCGCGAGGCCAGTTGAAGCGGATCGCTACCCGACCGACTGACGCAATCCTGGTAGGAGTAACGGTCTTGCTCAAATGTTCCAAGCTGGCGTTGTTCCTGTGGGAGCGGGCTTGCCCCGCGAACACCGGCGCAGCCGGTGCCATTCTCCGCGTCGCCTGCTTCGCGGCACAAGGCCGCTCCCACAGGTACTGCGCTGGCTTCGCGTGACACTACCCCTGTAGGAGCGGCTTCAGCCGCGAACACCGGCGCAGCCGGTGCCATCCTCCGCGTCGCCTGCTTCGCGGCACAAGGCCGCTCCTACAGGTACTGCGCTGGCTTCGCGTGACACTACACCTGTGGGAGCAGCTTCAGCCGCGAATACCGGCGTAGCCGGTGCCATCCTCCGCGTCGCCTGCTTCGCGGCACAAGGCCGCTCCCACAGGTACTGCGCTGGCTTCGCGTGACACTACACCTGTGGGAGCGGCTTCAGCCGCGAATACCGGCGCAGCCGGTGCCATCCTCCGCGTCGCCTGCTTCGCGGCACAAGGCCGACCCCACAGGAACTGCGCGGGCTTCGAGTTCACACTACCCCTGTGGGAGCGGCCTTGTGCCGCGAAAGGGCCGCGAAGCGGCCCCCGATTCATCTATCGATGCGTAAATCGACGGGGCCGCTCTGCGGCCCTTTCGCGACACAAGGCCGCGCCTGTACGGCCCCGCGCAAACCAGGCTTTGCCAATCAAGGCTCCAGCCCGATCCCCCGCAAAATCACGCAAGTCACCGTCTGCACCGCATTCTCGAACGCCATGTCCGACAACGCCTCGCCACCATTGAGCAGCTCGACCTGGTAACCAAAGTCGGCATAGTGCTGGGTCGACGCCCAGATCATGTACAACAGCGCCGAAGGCTCCACCGCCAGGATGCGCCCCTCCTCCACCCAGCGACGGATCTTGGCTTCCTTGAGCTTTGCCCAGGGCACCAGGCTTTCCGCCAGGTCCGCCCCCAGCACCGGCGCCCCGTGCAGCATCTCCTCGGCCCAGATTTTCGAACCCAGCGGCCGTGAGCGCGAATGGCCCATCTTGGCGCGGATATAGCTGGTCAGTACCACACGCGGGTCATCGAAGTTCTCGAAGCACAGCGCATCCTGCTTCCACACCTCCAGCAGGTCCTGCAACACCGCGCGGAACAGCTCGTCCTTGGTGCTGAAGTAATAATGCAGGTTGGAACGCGGCAACTCGGCCTGCTCGGCGATATCGCCCATTGAAGTGGCACCGTAACCCTTCTCGGCGAATACCTTTTCCGCCGCCTGCAGGATCTTGCCGATATTGCGCCGGCGGATTTCGATCTTGTGGTTGGCCATCAGGCTTGCGCCGTCCACACCGCCAGTTCATAGCCGTCCGGGTCGATGAACTGAAAACGCCGCCCGCCGGGGAAAGCGAAGGTCGCCCGGCTGATGCGTGCCCCAGCCGCCTCGACCCGTTGCTGCGTGGCGTCGAGATCGTCGGCATAGAGGATCACCAATGGCCCACCGGGGCGCACCGGCTCGCCGGTGGTAAAACCACCCGTCAAGCGCCCATCGCTGAACTCGGTGTAGCTTGGCCCATAGTCAGTGAAGGCCCAGCCGAACACGCTGCCATAGAATGCCTTGCTCCGTGCGATGTCGCTGACATTGAACTCGATGTTGTCGATCTGTCGATCAGTACCGCGAATACCCATGTGTGCTCCGTGCCGAATGGTGTTGGCGCTAGGCTCTGTGTGAAAAGCCTTGATACTCGGTTCGGGTAGTTCCTCGCAACTGCTAAAATGTGCGCCACCTTGTTGCTGACAGGCATGACGTTGATCATTGCCCAAGCCCCCTCGGCAATAGCCAGTCGCCTTTGAAGATGACTGATACGCTTACGGAACTGGAAGGACCTCACGATGTATCTGGTGCGAATCGCGTTGCGCGATGTCCGTTCGATCAAGTCCCTGGACCTGGACTTCCATGCCAGTGCCGGCGGAACGCGTCGCTGGACCTTGCTACTCGGCGAAAACGGCTGCGGCAAAAGCTCGGTGCTGCGAGCCATAGCATTGCTGCTGGCAGGCAGCGATGCCCTTCCGGAACTGCTCGGCGACCCTGATGCATGGATCAGGAATGGCGCCAAGAAATGCCGTATTGAAGGAACACTGGTTACCGCCAAGGGCGAAACCCGAGAGATTGCACTGGAAATCAACCGTGGTGACGGAATCCGCAAGATCTTCGCGAACAACCATGCCTCACTGGAAGCGCTGGATGCCGCGATTGCCAAAGCCGATCGCAACTACTTTGTGCTGGCCTACGGTGTTTCCCGTCGGCCACCGGTGCTCAACATGCGCTCCACGTTCCCCGATGAGCGCTCGCGCGTACCACGGGCGCAAGGTATGGCGACCATGTTTTCGCCAGACGCCAGCCTGGTGTCACTTGAACAGTGGGTGATGGACCTCGATTACCGAAAAGGCCTGTCGTCGATGATGGGCGCGGTCAACGAAGCGCTGGACAAGCTGCTACCCGGCATGCAGTTCTCGCGAATCGATCGGGCCACGCGGCAGATCATTTTCAACACGGTAGATGGCGAAATACCACTCAACCAACTTTCCGACGGTTACCAGAACATGGCTGCCTGGTGTGGCGACCTACTGTACCGGATCACCGAAACCTTTCCCGACCGCAAGAACCCCCTGAGCACGCGCGGGGTACTGCTGATCGACGAAATCGATCTGCACCTGCATCCGGTGTGGCGGCGTCATCTGGTTGAGTTTCTCTCCAGCACCCTGCCGAACTTCCAGTTCATCGCTACCACGCACTCGGCGCTCACGGCACAGCAGAGCGGTGAAGGTGAACTCTATGTCATCCGAAGGGAAGGTGCAGAGGCAACGCCGACCCTGGTGCCGTTCATCGGCGAACCGCGCAAGATGATGCTCCATCAACTGCTGATGAGCCCCATGTTCGGTTTGGACTCGCTGGAATCAGTCGAAATCGAAAAGGCTCGCAACGCAGCCAGAGCACTCAGCCTCAAAGACTCGCTCAACAAGCAAGAAGCCGCGCAGCTGAAAGCGCTGCAGACAATCCTGAACGAAGCCCCCGAATGGGACGTCATGCCGCACTATGCAAAAGAGCAAGCCGAGTTGATCCGCAGCCTCAAATCTTCATTGCTCAAGAACAAGCGCAAAACCAGGATATCGCCAGACAAACTCACCGCCATCACCAAAAACCTAGAGAGCGAGCCATGATCAAGGTCTCGCGCACTCGCTCCGCCGTAAAACTCAAGGGCTTCACCGGGACTCAACTGGAAACCAAACTCAACAACCTGGTGCAGTACTACCAGGACGACGGCCATACCGGAACGGTCAACTTCAGGCCCAAGAACCGTCAGGTCTGGGGCCGCGCCAAGGCGCAACTCAAGGTCGAGTCCTACAACAAGTGCATCTACTGTGAAGCGGACACAGCCGTGGTAGCGCATGGCGACGTCGAACACTTCCGCCCCAAAAGCCAGTACTGGTGGTTGGCGTATTGCTACGACAACTACACGTTCAGCTGCCAGATCTGCAACCAGACCTATAAAGGCGATACGTTTCCGGTACAGGGCCCAAGGCTCGCGCCGCCTGCAGTGCCGTTAACCCTTCCCAGCGACGGCGCAGAGCTGAAATCCTTGTTGCAGACTATTTGCCCCGACCCAGTCACCACCACGGATGCGGCAGTGGCCCAACTCTACGCGCAGGAGGATGCTGAGCTCATCAACCCCTACGTCGCCGACCCGGAACAGTTCTTTGCCTGGAAAGCCATCCCGGAAACACGCGAAGTCTGGTTGGTCGCCGTAACCGGCTCCAGTCAATCCAGCAGGGCGGTGAAGGCTGCGGAGGACGTGCTCGGGTTGAACCGCCAGGAATTGCTGCGCCTGCGCTGGAATACCTACGAAACGCTGGAGACCCTGGTTTTACTTTTTCAGGAAGGTGACTTTGCTGCCGAGCGCCAGCGTGAGTTCTTGCTGCGCATACGAACCCAGGCCGATGCAGACCGCCCTTTTGCCGGGATGACGCGGTTCTTTCTGAAAAGTTGGGGTCTGCTCTAGCCGCCCGGCAGCTGCATGCCAGCCATCGCGCAGTTCAACGCCGGGTCGCCCGGTCCCGTACCGGGCACTGGGCCCGGTGCAGGTTCAGCGCGGTATTGATGATGCCGATATGGCTGAATGCCTGCGGGAAATTGCCGAGCATGCGCTGGCTGACCGGGTCGTACTGCTCGGCCAGCAGGCCGAGGTCGTTGCACAGGCCGGTCAGGCGTTGGTACAGGGCTTGGGCCTCGGCCTGGCGGCCCAGCAGCACATAGACGTCGGCCAGCCAGAACGAACACACCAGGAAGGTGCCCTCGCCGGGCGTGAGGCCATCGCTGCAACTGTCGCTGTCGTAGCGCAGCAGCAGGCCATGCTTGAGCAGGCGCTGTTCGATCTGCTCCAGGGTGCGCAAAAAGCGCGGGTCATCCACCGGCAGGAAACCGGTCAGGGCGATCTGCAGCAAGCTGGCGTCCATTTCGCTCGAGCCATAGGCCTGGACGAAAAACTGGCCGCTGGCGTCCAGGCCCTGCTCACACACTTCGCGACGAATCTGCTCAGCCACCTGGCGATAATGCTGGCCACGCTCGCGGCCCTCCTCGGTGGTGTCGGCCAGCCCCGCGGCACGGTCGAAGGCCACCCAGGCCATGACCTTGGAATGCACGAACTGCTGCCGGCCGCCGCGCACTTCCCAGATGCCTTCGTCCGGCTCGCGCCAGATGCGCTCGAGGTAAGGCAGGATCAGCCGGGCGATGGCGGCACTGCGCGGGTGGCGCGGCAAGCCGCCGTTGATGGCCTGGGCCATGGCATCGGCGAGTTCACCGTAGATGTCGAGCTGGGTCTGCGTCGAGGCCGCATTGCCCACGCGCACCGGCTGCGAATGCTCGTAGCCGGCCAGCCATGGCAGGGTGTATTCCTGCAGGTCGCGCTCACCGGCCAGGCCGTACATGATCTGCATCTGTTCGGGGTTGCCGGCCACTGAGCGCAGCAGCCATTCACGCCAGGCCTGGGCTTCGTCGAAATAACCCAGGTTCATGAACGCCAGCAGGGTCATGGTGGCGTCGCGCAGCCAGCAGAAGCGGTAGTCCCAGTTGCGTTCGCGGCCGACGCGCTCAGGCAGCGAGGTGGTGACCGCCGCGACGATGCCGCCGGTGGGGGCGTAGGTCATGGCCTTGAGGGTCAGCAGCGAACGGCGCACCAGGGCACTGTAGGCGCCGACCTCGGGGCAGCGGGCCGCGAAGGTCTGCCACTGGTCGATGGTGTCTTTCAGAGCATCGTCGATGTCGCAGTCCGCTTGCAGCGGCAGGTGCGATGGCTGGTGACGCAGGCTGAACACCTGCCGCTGGCCCGCACCGACCCGGAAGCGGGCCACGGTATGGTGATCTTGCGCTTGCGGGGCTACCGTCGCCGCCAGGACCAGGCGATCAGGCCCGGCCACGGCACTGAGCGTGAGCGGTGCCACCCGCTCCACCCAGGGTACGCTGCGGCCATAGTCGAAGCGCATGACCAAGTCCATCTCGAAGTGGGTTTCACCCGCCAGGCCCTCGACGATACGCACCACCGAATTGAGCTCGCCCAGCGGCATGAAGTCGAGCACACGAGCGCGACCGCTGGCCGTGACCCAGGTGGTTTCCAGCACCAGGGTGTCGTCCAGGTAGCGACGGCTGCTGTGCTCCACCGGGTCGCTGGGGGCCAGGCGCCAACGGCCGTTTTCTTCGTTGCCCAGCAGGGCGGCGAAGACTGCCGGGGCGTCGAAGCGTGGCAGGCACAGCCAGTCGAGCGAGCCATCGCGGCTGACCAGCGCGGCGCTACGGCAGTTGCCCAACAGGGCGTAGTCTTCGATGCGGGCAGCCATTGCTGTTCCTTTGTCTGTTCGCCAGTGCCGGCCCTTTCGCGGGTAAACCCGCTCCCACAGGAACACCGCAGCCCTGAAGCCCATCGGTGCACCTGTGGGAGCGGGTTTACCCGCGACAGGGCCGGCA
>NZ_JATAAG010000063.1:297582-331269 GCF_030341915.1 Pseudomonas sp. BCRC 81390
TACTCATGCACCTCACCGCCCTGGGCCCAGGCATCGAGGAACGGCTGCACCGCACGCCAGCCGTTCTCGATGTTGTCGGCGCGCTGGAACAGCGTCTGGTCACCGGTCAGGCAGTCATAGATCAACGTCTCGTAGCCGGTCGCCGGGGTCATCTTGAAGAAATCCTTGTAGGCAAAGCCCAGCTCCACGTTCTCCATTACCAGCTCCGGCCCGGGGCGCTTGGCCTGCAGGTCGAACCACATGCCTTCGTTGGGCTGGATCTGGATTTTCAGGTAATTGGGCTTGGGCCGCTCCAGTTCCGACTCGCGGAACTGCGCATACGGCGCGGGCTTGAAGCAGATGGCGATTTCGGTGTCGCGCACGCTCATGCGCTTGCCGGTGCGCAGGTAGAACGGCACCCCGGCCCAACGCCAGTTGTCGATCATCACCTTCAGCGCCACGTAGGTCTCGGTCTGGCTGTCGGGGGCGACGTTGGCCTCCTGACGGTAACCGGGCAACTGCTTGCGGCCGTGCTTGCCGGCGCGGTACTGGCCGCGCACGGAATGCTTCAGGGCCATCTTCGTCGACCATGGGCGAATGGCACCGATCACCTTGGCCTTCTCGCTACGCACGGCATCGGCGGCGAACGCCGCCGGGGGCTCCATGGCTACCATCGCCAGCAGCTGGAACAAGTGGTTGGGCACCATATCGCGCAGCGCCCCGGTGCTGTCATAAAAAGCACCGCGGGTCTCGACACCGACGGTTTCCGCAGCGGTGATCTGCACGTGGTCGATGTAGTGGTTGTTCCAGAACGACTCGAACAGGCCGTTGGAAAAACGGCTGACCAGAATGTTCTGCACCGTCTCCTTGCCCAGGTAATGGTCGATGCGGTAGATCTGCCGCTCGCCCATCACTTTCAACAGGCAGGCATTGAGCGCCTCGGCGCTGGCCAGGTCGGTACCGAAGGGCTTTTCCACCACCACGCGGCGAAAGCCCCCGGCGGATTCGTCGAGCAAGCCGGCCTGCCCCAGGCGCAGGGCGACCTCCGGGAAGAACCGTGGCGAAGTCGCCAGATAGAAAATGGCGTTGCCATGGCTGGTCTTGTCGATGCGCCTGGCGAGGGCCTGGTAGGTGGCCGGGTCGAGGAAGTCACCGGTCTGGTAGTCCAGGCGCTTGGCCAAACGTGCCCACAGTTTCTCGTCCAGGCCTTTGGGGCTGCCCTCACCGCCTTTATCACGCTCGACCATGAACGCATGCAGGCGCTCGGCGAACGCCTCGGCAGTGGCCGGGTTGTGGTCGACGCCGACAATGCGCAGGTTGCGGTCCAGCAGGCCGTCGCGGCTGAGGTTGTACAGCGCCGGCATCAGCAGGCGCTTGACCAGGTCGCCATTGGCGCCGAACAGGAACAGGGTGCAGGGTGGCGCGGCAGGAATGTGCTGTCTGGTCATTCGCCTTTCTTCTCGATGTGGCCACCGAAGCCCAGGCGCATGGCCGAGAGGATCTTGTCACCGTAGGTGCCCTGCTGCTGGCGCGAGCGGAAGCGCGCGAACAGAGCGCTGGACAACACCGGCACCGGCACGGCCTGCTCGACGGCAGCATCGATGGTCCAGCGGCCTTCACCGCTGTCGGACACCGAGCCACTGAATTGCGCCAGCTGAGGGTCGGCCACCAGGGCATCGGCGGTCAGGTCGAGCAACCACGAGGTGACCACGCTGCCACGCCGCCACACTTCGGCGATTTCGGCCACGTCCAGGTCAAAGCGCTGGTCCTCGGGCAGTTCGTTGCCGCCCTTGCTGCGCAGCAGGTCGAAGCCTTCGGCATAGGCCTGCATCAAGCCGTACTCGATACCGTTGTGCACCATTTTCACGTAGTGCCCGGCACCGGCTGGGCCGGCATGGATGTAGCCGTGCTCGGCGCGCTGGTACTCGCCGCTGCGGCCATGGGTACGCGGGATGTCACCCACGCCCGGGGCCAGTGCCTTGAACAGCGGCTCCAGGCGCTCGAACACGGCCTTTTCGCCACCGATCATCATGCAGTAGCCACGCTCCAGGCCCCACACCCCGCCGGAGGTGCCCACGTCCAGGTAATGCAGCCCGCGCTTGGCCAGCTCGCCGGCCCGGCGCATATCGTCCTTGTAGAAGGTGTTGCCGCCGTCGATGATCGCATCGCCCGGCTCCAGCAGCTCGGCCAGCTGCGCGATGGTCTGCTCGGTGGGCTCGCCGGCCGGCAGCATCACCCACACCGCGCGCGGTGCCTTGAGTTTCTGCACCAGCGCCCCGAGGTCGTGCGCCCCTTGGGCACCCTCGCCCTCCAGGGTGCTGATGGCTTCACGGCTGCGGTCGTGCACCACGGTACGGTGGCCGGCGCGCATCAGGCGCCTTGCGATATTGCCGCCCATGCGGCCCAGCCCGATGATTCCCAGTTGCATGAGCCGATGCTCCCCTTGCGAATTGAATGACAACACAGTGCAGCCTTCAGGTTAGTCCAGCGAACCGCTCGTGGGTTCAGCGACGAACGGCGCGACCACGATAAACAAAAAAGTTCCCAAGGCCTGCAAAAGAATTCAGAATGCGCCCCGCGTGAAGCGTCTACGCTTTAACTTGTCACCAGCCAAAACCGCGAGGTGTGCTCATGGGTACCTTGATGCCTGCTACTCCAACCCAGACCCTCTATGTCTCCGTGCGCCGTGATGAGCTGCGTAAACTGAAGGAAGAACGTGACCAGCTGCGTCAGCAGGTCGCTCAACTGAACTTGCTGCTGGCACAGGCACGCACCGACGGCGACGCCGTCAGCCTCTGATCCTGCCCCTTCCCGGTGGGAGCTGAACCGCTCCCACATCGCTCAATCGAGCAACCAGCTGTTATCGCCATTTTCCAGTACGCCGCCATGGCTGGTGGTATCGCCGACCCTGGCAAACGGCTGCCCGTCATCCATCATCAGTGCCGAGCCGCTGGTGATCAGCGCCCCACACCCGAGCCGGTCGCCAACCCTGGCTGCGGCCCTGCCGTTGACGAAGAACAGGCGGGAACCGCTGCTGACACTGGTCGGGCCGCACAGCGGGCAATGGTGAGCGTGGCCCAGCAGAACGATGGCAGGCATTGTTGCGACTCCTTGCTCATATGACGCGCCGGGCACCGGTGCCGGCGGCCTCAATCAGAACGTTCTCGACAGCCGCCAGTGCACGACCTGGCCATCGACTTCGGGGAAAGGTACCTGGTGCATGAACACCTGCTCACCCAGCGCGCGCTCGACGCAGGTGTAGTGGCCGGGCCATGGGCAGGGGGTGCCGGATGGCCAGCCAGGGGCATCCTCGCGCCTGGCGGTTTCCGGGTCGCGGAACTGATTGCCCAGCCGCCGGTAATGGGCCCGGTCGACAAGTGCCTTTGGGTAGAACTGCGGCGCGTTTTGCAGGGCATCACCTTGCACCGACCATAGAAACGCCACCAGCGCCGCTTCGAATGCCCAATAGCCCAGGTGGTCACCGCGTGCCCGCGCATGGCGCTCGTGCCAGTAACAGCCGTGCGCCTCGGCGTACCACTGGCCGAGGTAGCGCATGAGTGCGTCCTGCTGCGCGGGGCCACGTAGATCGAGGCTGTCCAGCAACGTGGCGTAGGGCTCGGGGTGAAGCAACGAAGTGCCTGGATAGGCCTTGCCCAGGCGCTGGAACAGCCGATGCAGCAGCAGGTCGGGGCTGCGCTCGTCAGCCTGGTTCAGCCAGCCCAGCAGTTGGCCGACCCGCTCGGGGTAACCGCACAGCACCGCCAGCGACAGCAGCCACAGGGCAAGCCGGTAGTCGTCCGCCACCCACGGGCGCAATTGCTCGCTGGCTGCCGGGTACGCGGAAAAATGCCGGGCGAACTGGGCGAAGGCGTAATCGACATAGGCCTCCACCAGTTCCATCGGCTCGCCACCGGAGTAGCGCTGGATGGCCAGCTCCAAAGCCATGTGCGCCCAGTCGCGGCTAAGCCCCCGGTAGTGGTGCCTGTGCTCGGCGGGGCCGGCTAGCAAGGCCTGGGTGTCCGGGTCGGCGAATTCCTGTTCCTTTTCATGGGTCGAGGCCCGATAGTGCTGCTCGACCATCCACGGGTCGCGCTTGATGCTGTCAAAGTGGCCCATTGGCCCTCCTCCACGCTAACCCAGGCAAGCCGGGCGCCGCCGGGCGTGATCGACCAGGTCTTTGGGGTAATAGGGCAAGTCTCGGTAAGGCGTATCGTCGATATCCCATAACAACGTGACCAAACCGGCCTCGAAGGCCCAGTAGCCGAAAAAGCCGGCATCGCTTCGGGCTTTGTGGCGATCATGCCAATAGCAATTGCGCATGCCTCGATACCATTTCTTCAGGTAGTTGCGCATGGCCTGCTGCTGTTCGGCCTGTTCGCCGTTCAAGGCTTGCAGCAAGTCTGCGTAGGGGCGTGGATGGATCAGTGCCTGACCGGGCAGGTTGATGCCGACTCGGGTAAACAGCTGGTGAATCAGCAAGTCTTGACCGTGATCCGGGTCGTCACTGATGTAACCGGCGATCTGTTCGATGCGTTCAGGCATATCCAACAGCACTGCGAGGGACAGCAGCCAAAGTGCGAACTGGTAGGCGTCGGGCTCCCATAGCTTCAAAGAAAAATCGGGATAAGAGCGTTTGTGACGCTGGAACTGGTTGAACATGTGCTCCGCGTAAAACTCAAGCGATTTGATGGGCTCGCCACCTGAATAAAGAGCCACAAGTAAATGCAAAGTTTGCCAGCACCACCTCCAGCTCAACACCTTAACATTTACATATTCCGGACGCTTAATTTTAAGAAAAGGGTCAGCCTGTCGTTCGACATATTTTTCCTTCCAAAAAGAAACACTATCGAGATAGGCTGCTTCTTGCAGCAATGGTTCACGCTTACACTGATCGAATCGACACATCATTCACACCCAATGGATTCAGACGGCCACGCTCACCTGCAAAATAGGCGACCCGGTCAGATCAGCCCTTATAGGCCCTTTACCAAGCGCCAAGTCAAGATACGTCCCTCGTCAGCGGGCATTTCAACGCCTTGCATAAATGTTTGAGGCCCCACGACCCAATCGTCGCAGACCCACACCCCAGTCCGAGGACAAAGCTCTCCTGATTTGGCAATCGCATCCGAATAAGTCGCAGTTTGAAGACTCCGGGGAAAGGTTTGAATGACCTGACGCTCACGCGCATAGTCAACCAAATCTTTAGGGTAATAAGGTAAATTTCTGTAGGGCGCGTCGTCGACGTCCCACAACACCGTAACCATCCCAGCCTCGAATGCCCAGTAGCCAAAGAAGCCGGCATCGCTCCGTCGTCTATGACGGTCATGCCAATAGCAGTTACGCATGCCGCGATACCATTGTTTTAGATAGCTGCGTAAAGCTTGTTGCTGCTCATCACCTTGAGCATTTATGGCATTAAGCAACTCTGCATAGGGCCGTTTGTTTATCAGATCATTCCCAGCCAAAGCAATGCCAACCCTGGCAAAAAGTTGCCTCAAAAGCAAATCCTGGCCGTCCTCGGCATTATCACTTAGATAACCTGCGACCTGCTCTATCCGCCCCGGCATATTCAACAGCACCGCCAAAGACAAAAGCCAAAGAGCAAACTGGTAGGCATCTGGCTCCCATAGCTTCAGCGAGAAATCCGGATAGGCCTGCTTATGACGCTGAAACTGGGAAAACATATGCTCAGCATAGGGGCGTAGCGAATCAATGGCTTCTCCTCCCGAATAGAGGCCCACCAACAACTGCAAGGAACCGAAGCACCAACTCCAACTCAACCCCTCAACGTTCACATAATCCGGCCTTTCAATAGAAAGAAAAGATTCTGCCTGCCGCTCAAAATAAAATTCCTTCCAAAAGGATAGACTATCTTTAAAAGCTGCCTCTTGAAGTAAAGGCTCACGCTTAATTTCATCAAATTTTTTCATTGCCGCCCCCTAAATTGCCATTTCGCCGACCACTCGCGCATTTTTATCAAGTTTAGATATTTGAGTTACCGCACCACGCTCATCAACTATCAATAACCAACGTTCATAGCCTTCCTGATACATTACTGCCGCTCTTCTTTCCCCAACTTCATCCGCAAGCCTTGGGAGTATCCACGCATCACTCATCTGCCTGGCACTCGGATATCCCTTACTCCCCTTCGTAACCGGCAAACTCCCCGGCGAAAACACGCCCCCCGTTCGATACTTGGTCTCGGTAATAATGAACGGCGGTGGCGGATGGGCATTACGATAGACACCATCCAGCCCGCGCCCGGTGGGTTTCATTACCAGGCTGCGCGGCCCCCGCGCCGCCGACAACAGGTTTTCGTGGCCCTTGCCAAGCATGTACTCATCACTGACCACCTCCCCGTAAATCCCCTTCTGCGTCCGGGTCGCCGTCGCGTGCTCGAACGCGTGCACATTGGCGCCATGCGCAGCGACTGGCGGTGACGTGGGCACCGGCGGGCCGAGCACACCTTCGGGGCGCTCCAGGTAACGCGGGCGCATGCCAATGCCAGACGTCACCCGCCCACTACTCATGGCCATGGGCACCGGCTTTGCTGCATGCACCCCGGCATGCGCGACCTGCGCGGGCAGGTCGCTGGCCTGTTCCAGTACCTTGGCCAGCCTGGCATCGAGCTGCATCAGCGCATGCGGGATTTCCCGCACGGCATGCACCTGTACCGCGTAGAACTGCGCCTCCATCGCCTGCAGCCGCACCAACAGGCGCGAGGCCGCCTGGTTGAACGGCCAGTTGCCGAGGTAGCTGCGCAGCTTTGCCGTCGCCGCAATGACCTTGGCTAGAAACTGGTCCAGGTAGGCCATCAGGTCCTTTTCATAGCTGGCGAACCGGACCTGGCGCAGCCAGAACTCCACGCTGCCGCGGGTGAACTTGCCGAGAAAGGCAACCACGGCCTGCAAGAGGACCTGGCTTTCACGAATCAACAGCAGGCACAACCCACGCAGAAACGCCGCCGCTTCCTGCCCAACCAGTGCACCTGCCACCGAGCCCACTGCGGTGCCCGCCGCCCCGACCACCGCGCCGATGATCGGGGCGACCAAGGTGACCAGGCAGGCCACCAGCAACACCCACTCCTGCCATTCCGGCGGCTGCGCCGCTGCCTGGCTGCCATCCGCCGTGTAGCGCCTGCCCAGGCGCAGGCACACTGCGGCGAGGTCACGGGCGCTGAGCACGATCACCACCCCCGGCACCAGGGACAGCAGCATGTCGGCGATGACCACGCTCAGTGGCCGCTCCTCGGCAAACTCGCCTAGCACCAGGTCGCGCAGCCAGGCAAAGCCGCCGGCCACTTTGTCGACCGCTTCATCCAGCCAGTCCGCTGTCGAACTCATGCCTGGCCACCTGCCGAGGTGCAGCCGGCAAGCAAAGCCTGCAAGGCAGCATCCAGCTCGGTCGTGGTGGTCAGTTGCAGCGGGCCTGGGCCCACCTCATAACGCACCTGGGCGCTGCAGCCGGGGGTGACCCCGGCCAGGCGGGCATAGCCGTTCTGGTCGACCACGCCCTGGCGCTGGGTGCCATCGGACAAGCTCGCCACGTAGGCCGTGCCCGCGATCGGCGTGCCGTCGGCGTGCACCAGGCGAAACTCGATATCTTCCCGTGCGGGGGCAGGCGGCTCACCGTAGCGTGCCGGCGCCTTGACCTGGGCGATGGCATGCAGCAGCAGTGGCTCGGGGCAGCCGATTTCGATGCGGCCGTCAGCCAGCTTGATAAAGGCCCCGCCACAGCTCAGGGTCAGCGACGTGCGGCTGTCGATATGCACGTGGCCGCGATGGCTGGTGATCGACACGTCGTCCTGGCTGTCGACCCGCAATTGCCCGCCAACCTGCACGCGCTTGTCCAGCGCCACCTGCTCGCTGGCCTCGAGGCCGACGCTCACGCTCAGCGCGCCACCCACCGCCAGCACCTTGCCCAGGCCAACGCTTTCGATCTTGCCAAGGGCGACCGTCTCGCTTTTGCTGGCGCCCACCTTGACGCTGCGGTTGCCGCCTATGTGCACCACTTCGTCATGCTCGACGCGCTCGCTACGGTCATTGCCGATCAGCGTGGTTTCGTTGTGCTTGACGACGTTGTTCTGGTCACGTTCGGCATGAATGAATACTTCCTGCCGCCCCAGTTCATCTTCGAAGCGCAGCTCGTTGAAGCCAGTGCCCTTATGGGTCTGGCTCTTGATGGTCATGCGGGTCTTGTGTTGCGGCAGGTCGTACGGCGGCAGCTGGTCACCGCAGTAGGTGCGCCCGGTGACGATCGGCTGGTCGGGGTCGCCATTGACGTACTGGACAATCACATCCTGGCCAATACGCGGGATGGCCATCGAACCCCAGCTGCCACCGGCCCAGCCTTGCGAAACCCGCACCCAGCAGGAGCTGAACTCGTTGTCTTCGCTCTCCCGGTCCCAGGGGAAGCTGACCTTGACCCGGCCCCATTCGTCGCAGTAGATCTCCTCACCCGGCGGGCCGACCACGGTGGCCATGTGCGGGCCATCGATGCGCGGCTTGGCCACGGGTGCCGGGCGCCACTCGGCCATGCCCTGCACCAGCAGCGCATCGTTCACATAGTGGGTGCCTTGTTCGGCGCCGGCGGCCTGTTCCTGCAGGCTGGTGAGCTGGGCCCCCTGATGACACAGGCTGACCACGCGCCAGTGCACATTGAGGTCTTGCCGTGGGTGGCCGACCAGGGTGAAGCTCAGGCCCGGTTGCAGACGCACGTCATCGCCCTGCACTTCGGCCAGGCAGGCATCGTGGCGCAAGCCCGTCAGCCGTGTTTCGGTGAAGGGCTTGCCGACTGCATCGCGCTTGTAGCGCCCCGGGTAATCGAAGCGTTCGTAGTCCAGGGACTGGTGCGTGACGTTACTGGCCTGCGCCCTGTGCTCCTGGCGATAGGCGGGGTGGGTGAAGGTGTAGTCGCGCTGCACCTGTCGCGCCGTACGCACCTGCTCGCAGTAGCGCAAGCGCCGCAGGCAGGCGCGGGCCTGGTCGCCGCCACTGTCGGCGTGGTACAGCACCTGATCGGGGCCGACATCGACCTCATCCTGGCAAAGTGCCTCGTCATCTTCGCGCTTGAGCGCGCCCCGGCTGAGCAGCCCGAACGAAAGCAGGCGGTCGGTGACGATCAGCGTGTGCTGCTTGGCACAGTGGGCGAAGCGGTAGACAAACCCTTCTTCAGCGGCCAGGCGATGAATGAAGTCGAGGTCGGTCTCACCCGCCTGGACACAGAACTCCCGAACCTGGTGCTCGGCGCAGCTGTTCAGTTCGAAGCGGTTGATACCTTGGCGCTTGAACATCAGTTCAAGAATCTGTGGCACGGTTTTCTGCTGGAAGATGCGCCAGTTCGAACGCAACCGGGCGCGGGCCAGCTGCGGTTCGACCACGGCGTGGTAGCGCGTGCGAGAAAAGCAGGTTTCGCCCTGGCTGAAGGCGCTGACCAGGCCATGCACGTGACGCACGGGCCGGTCGGCGCAATAGAGGGTGAACAACGCTGGCTTGTCGAGCAGGTGGCCGAAGTCGATATCACTGTCGTAGCTGACAAGTTCCAGGTTCAACACGAATGGCTGGTTGAGGGTCTCCTCCAGCTCGAATGAAACCACTTCGAATTCGCTGCTCGCGGCGAGCGCCTGAAAACCGAAGCGCAAGTCAGACTGTTTCATGAGTTGCTCTACCCGCCATGCTGTTTATCGGCGAAAAACAACCGCACCCTGGCCTTCTGCTAGATAAGAACGTCGAATCAAGTTGGCCAGCCGCCAGGCTACAAGCCAGGTTTAACGTGGCATTGCGGGTTTCAACCCATGACGACTACGAGGATGGGGCAGTGACTGAAGAACAACTTAAACGGTTCTAGCCCGATATAACAGGAACGATGGGTTTAATACACAGAGGCGTGCCGTAGGCAATTTCCTAAAGTACTTACCTACAAACTTCTTATCAGCTCGTTATTGGCCGAAATATATAACTCGCCAACTTGTCAAAGCACCTGGGACGACTCGTCATGGTGCAGGGCATCGCCCCGCTACAGGACGGTGCACAGTCGCCCGGCAGCAACGAGTCCAGGGCGAAGCGATAAAACGCACCATACCGGTGCAAGCGTTGCCCGATTGGGGCATGCCTTGTGCCCCGCGCCCTGCTCGCCCGCCACGCATACACATCCGCTCACATACGCCAACGTTTGCGTCTAGCGTGCGGCATCACCTTAGTGACCAGTGGGTCACCTTTCTCCCTTTTTCTCTCCTACACTCGGGTTTCGGCCCGCCATTTGCTCATCGGAAGAGTGACGAAAAAAAGTCGAACTTTCAGGAAAGCCGGCAGGTCAGGAACTAAGTAGGCCAAACGCAAGGGACATTCCCAGGCTCGGCCCACCCATCCCAACCAGTCCAATCGCTTTTGGCGGGAATGCCGATCGCGCTGTGCCTGCGCGCACGACTCAGGGGCATGGAATGCACTACGCAGAATTCAGCATCAGAGAGAACCAACACGAGATATCGCCGCGGGTGCCAGCACCCGACCAAAGCATAGGGACGGAGAGAAGTATGATCAGTGCCGCTGTCGAGCCTCACGTAGACACCTTTACCTCGGACAATCGCGAATCGGTCACCCCGGATTTCGCCACGACAGGCAAGGCACCCGGCGCCCAGCGCCGCCAGCACAACCCCAACAAGCGCAAGATCCTGTTCGTCACCTCGGAGATCGCCGACCTGGTGAAGACCGGCGGCCTGGGCGACGTTTCTGCCGCCCTGCCGCGGGCGCTGGGGCATCTGCATGACGTACGGGTGCTGATCCCGGGCTACCCGCAAGTGGTGGAAAGCGACAACCCCATCCACATCGTCGGCGAACTGAGCGGCCATGCGGCCTTGCCGCCGTGCAAGATCGGCCGCATGGACCTGCCCGACGGGCTGGTCATCTATGTGCTGATCTGCCCCGAGCTGTACCAGCGCCCTGGCACCCCCTATGCTGCCGACAACGGTCGCGACTGGCCCGACAACCACATCCGCTTCGCCCGCCTGGGCCTGGCTGCCGCCGAGATCGCCGCAGGCGAAGGCATGATCCACTGGAAGCCCGAACTGGTGCACGCCCATGACTGGCCTGCCGGGCTGGCGCCTGCCTACATGCACTGGCGCGGCCTGAACACCCCGACCTTGTTCACCATCCACAACCTGGCCTACCAGGGTGTCTACAGCCGTGGCTGCAGCCCGGAACTGGCGATTCCCGACCATGCCATGCAGCAGGAAGGCATGGAGTTCTACGGCAAGCTGTCGTTCCTCAAGGCCGGCCTGGCCTACTCCAGCCACATCACCACGGTCAGCGCCACCTACGCCCAGGAAATCACCACCCCGGAGTTCGGCTGCGGCCTGGATGGTTTCCTCGCCAGCAAGGCCCAGCAAGGCCTGCTGGGCGGCATCCCCAACGGCATCGACGAAAGCTGGGACTCGGCCACCGACAAGCACCTGCAGCACAACTTCAGCATCAATGACTGGGAAGGCAAGGCGCGCAATACCCGCGAGGTACGCGAGCTGTTCCAGCTGCAGCCGTCCGAAGGGCCGTTGTTCGCCGTGGTGTCGCGCCTGGTCTACCAGAAAGGCCTGGACCTGACCCTGGGCGTGGCCGACTACATCGTCGAACAAGGTGGCCAGATTGCGATCATCGGCCGTGGCGAGCCGGAAGAAGAACAGGCCATGCGCGAACTGGCGCTGCGCCACCCCGGGCGCATCGGTGTGCGCATCGGCTTCAACGAAACCGATGCCCGGCGCATGTTCGCCGGCAGCGACTTCCTGCTGATGCCGTCGCGCTACGAGCCCTGCGGCCTCAGCCAGATGTATGCGCAGCGCTTTGGCTCGTTGCCGGTGGCGCGCAACACCGGCGGGCTGGCCGACACCATCGAGAACGGTGTCACTGGCTTCCTGTTCGATGAGTCCACCGTGGAAAGCTACCGCGAAGCGCTTGCCCGCGCCTTCTATGTGTACCAGAAGAAAGACCTGCTCAATGCCATGCGCTGCCTGTCGATGACCCAGCCGTTCAACTGGTGCCAGGCCGTGGAACCCTATGCCCGCCTGTATGAGGATCTGGTCCGCCAGGCCCACCTGGCCTATTACTGAGAGAGGGATCGAAGATGCACAGGCATGGCGCACACTTGCTGGACGCCACGTCGGCGCGCTTCGCCCTCTGGGCACCCGATGCGCGCAGCGTGAGCGTGGAACTGGAGCAGCAGCCGCCGATAGCGCTGCTGCCCGAGGAAGATGGCTGGTACACCGGAGTCGCCCCGGCCCGGGCAGGCGACAACTACCACTACCGGATCGACGGGCAGCTGCAAGTGGCCGACCCTGCGTCCCGTTACCAGCCCGACGGTGTCCATGGCCCCAGTCAGGTGGTGGATATCGCCGCCTACCCATGGCAGCACCGCTGGCAAGGCCGGCCCTGGCACGAAGCCGTGATCCAGGAACTGCACGTCGGTGCGCTGGGTGGCTACGCAGGCGTGGCCAGCGTGCTGCCGCGCGTGGCCGCCACTGGCATCACCGCCATCGAACTGATGCCGATAGGCCAGTTCCCTGGCGCACGCAATTGGGGCTATGACGGTGTGTTGCCTTTCGCCGCCCAACATTCCTACGGCACCCCGCTGCAACTGTGCCAGTTGGTCGACCAGGCACACGGCCATGGCCTGATGGTGATGCTCGACGTGGTGTACAACCACTTCGGCCCGGACGGCAATTACCTGCACCAGTACGCCAGCCCGTTCTTTCGCCAGGACCGCCAGACGCCCTGGGGCGCGGCCATCGACTTCCGGCGCCCGCAGGTGCGCGAGTACTTCATCCAGAACGCCCTGATGTGGCTGTGCGAGTACCGCTTCGACGGCTTGCGCCTGGATGCGGTGCATGCCATCGACCAGCCGGATTTCCTCGTCGAGCTGGCGCAACGGGTGCGGGCCGCGGTCGAACCCGGCCGCCAGGTATGGCTGGTACTGGAAAACGAACACAACCAGGCCTTTCTCCTGGAACAAGGCTTCGACGCGCAGTGGAACGACGACGGCCACAACGCATTGCACGTACTGCTGACCGGCGAAACCGAAGGCTACTACGAAGACTACAAACACCGGCCGATCGACAAGCTGGCCCGCTGCCTGGGTGAAGGCTTCGTGTTCCAGGGCGAAGCCAATCGCCACGGCCAGCCCAGGGGCGAACCGAGTGGCCACCTTGCCCCCAGCGCTTTCGTGTTGTTCTTGCAGAACCATGACCAGATCGGCAACCGGGCGCTGGGCGAGCGCCTGAGCGTGCTGTGCCCGCCTGCGGCGTTGCGGGCAGCGACCGCCTTGCTGTTGCTGAGCCCGATGATCCCGCTGCTGTTCATGGGCGACGATGACGGTAGCCGCGCGCCCTTCCTGTTCTTCACCGATTTCCACGACGAACTGGCCGACGCCGTACGTGAAGGCCGGCGCGGTGAATTCGCCCATTTCCCGGCCTTTGCCGACCCCGAACAGCGCGCCCGCATTCCCGACCCGAACGCCTTGCAGACCTTCGAACGCTCGCGGCCTGACAGTCACGACGTGCTCGCCGGCTGGCATGGGCTCTATCAGCAGTTGCTGACGCTACGCCGCCAGCAATTGCTGCCGCGCCTGCCCGGCACGCGCGCGCTGGGCGCCAAGGTGCTTGGCGACAAGGCGCTGAGCGCCAGCTGGCGCCTGGGCGACGGCAGTACCTTGCGCATCGACCTGAACCTGGCGGACCAGCCGCAGGCCGTCGCGCTGCCAGCAGCCGGGCTACGGCTGTTCGATAGCAGCGCCGATGCCCACCCGGACGACACCCTTTCCCCTTACAGTTGTGTGGCCAGCCTGCTGCCGCACAGCCCGGAGACGCCATGAGCGAACCTTTGCTACACCAGCTGGCACGGCGGGCCGGGCTGGCCCGCGACTGGGTCGATGCCAACAACCGCCCCCAGCAAGTCAGTGACGATGTACTGCGCCGGGTGCTGGAAGCCCTTGGCCATGGCTGCGCTGACGATGCCCAGGTACGTGACAGCCTGGCCAGCCTCGCGCACAGCGATGATGCCGAGCATGTGCCCCCCCTGCTGACTGCGGATGTTGGCCAGGCGCTGGCGCTCGACCGCTACTTCGCCGGCGGCAGCCCGGTGCAGTGCACCCTGGAGGACGGGGCGCAGCTGCCATTGCAGCTGGATGCCCAGGGCCGCCTGCCTGGCCAGTTGCCACCGGGTTACCACCAACTACAAATCGAAGGCCATGCCTTCACCTTGGCCGTGGCACCGGCCGGTTGCGTGGCGCTGCATGAGCGGGTCAGCCAACCGCCAGCGCGCTGCTGGGGTGTTGCGGTGCAGCTGTATAGCCTGCGGCGCCCTGGCGATGGTGGCTACGGCGACTGCATGGCCCTTGAACAGCTGGCCCGCAGCGCCGCCGAACGCGGTGCCGATGCCCTGGCCATCAGCCCGATCCACGCCCTTTCGGCATTCGACCAGCACCACTACAGTCCCTACTCCCCTTCCAGCCGGCTGCTGCTTAACAGCCTGTACGCCAGCCCGGCGGCCATCCTTGGCGAGCGCGCCGTGCGCCAGGCCGTGGAGGCGTGCGGCCTGGAACAGGCACTGGAAGCGCTGGAGCAGGAACCGCTGGTGGACTGGCCGCGCGCAGCCGAAGCCCGTCGCCGGCTGTTGCAGGCGCTGTACAAGGACTTCAGCCAAGGCGACCACCCGCAGCGAAGCGACTTCGAGAGTTTCCGCGAGGCCGCCGGCGAAGCGCTGGAACACCATTGCCGCTTCGAAGTGCTGCAGGCCGAAGCCGTCGATCAGGGCCTGGGCGCCGACTGGCGCAACTGGCCAGAGGCCTGGCGCGACCCCTACCATGCCGAAGTGCAGAGCTTTGCCGCCAGCTACCCGGCGCGCATCGAGTTCCATGCGTTCTGCCAGTGGCTGACCGAACGCAGCCTGCAGCGGGCCCAGGAAGCTGCACGCGGCAATGGCATGGCAGTTGGCCTGATCGCCGACCTGGCAGTGGGTGCCGACGGCGCCGGCAGCCAGGCCTGGAGCCGCCAGGACGAGCTGCTGGCCAACCTCACCGTGGGTGCACCACCCGACATCCTCAACCGGTCGGGCCAGGACTGGGGTATCTGCGGCTTCTCCCCGGAAGGCCTGAAACGCAACGGCTACCGCGCCTTCATCGAAATGCTGCGGGCCAACCTGGCGCACGCCGGCGGTCTGCGGATCGACCATGTGATGGGCCTGCGCCGGTTGTGGGTGATTCCGCGTGGCTCCAAGCCCAGCGAAGGTGCCTACCTCGAATACCCGCTGGACGACCTGCTGCGCCTGCTGGCGCTGGAGTCGATGCGCCACGGCGCGGTCATCCTCGGCGAAGACCTGGGCACCGTACCCGCAGGGCTGCGCGAAGCCTTGGCCAGGCGCAACGTGCTGGGCATGCGCGTGCTGCCGTTCGAGCAGGCCTCGCCCGGCAACTTCACGCCGATTCTGGACTGGCCGGACAACGCCTTGGCCACCACCGGCACCCACGACCTGGCGCCCCTGGCCGGCTGGCTGGAAAACCGCGATATCGACTGGAGCCACCGCCTGCAACTGATCGATGCCGCAACCGAACTGCATTGGCGCCATGACCGGCAGAAAGAACACGCCGGCTTGCGGCGCACGCTGGAATCCAATTATGGTCTGCTTGAGGACAACGACGCCGTGATCGACGCCGCCATTCGCTATGTTGGCCACACCCGCGCCCCGCTGGTGCTGGTCCCCCTCGAAGACCTGCTGGGCTGCGACGAGCAACCCAACCTGCCCGGTACCACTGAAGGCCACCCCAACTGGCGCCGGCGCTTTGCCCGGCCGGTGCGTGAGCTGCTCGACGATGCCGATGCCGCCCGGCGCCTGGAACTGCTGGCCCAGGCCCGCGAGCAAGCCTGGGAGCGTGACCGATGAAAGCCCTGAGCGCGACCCTGCGCCTGCAGTTTCACAGTGACTTCACCCTCGACCACGCCGTGCCGCTGGTGCCGTACTTCGCCCAACTGGGCATCAGCCACCTGTATGCCTCGCCAATCCTCAAGGCCCGCGCCGGGTCGCGCCACGGTTACGACGTGGTCGACCCGACCCAGGTCAACCCGGAATTGGGCGGCGAGGCTGCGCTGGTGCGGCTGGTCGCGGCCCTGCGCCAGCACGGCATGGGGCTGATCCTCGACACGGTGTCCAACCACATGGCCGTCGGCGGTGCCGACAACCCGTGGTGGCAAAGCCTGCTGGCCTGGGGCCGGCGCAGCCCGTATGCGCAGTTCTTCGATATCCAGTGGCATTCCAGCGACCCGTTGCTGGCCGGGCAGTTGCTGCTGCCGTTCCTCGGCAGCGACTACGGCGTGGCGTTGAAACAGGGTGAGATACCGCTGCAATTCGACGCCCAGCAAGGCGTGCTGCAGATTGCCCATTACCAGCACCGGTTCCCGATCTGCCCGGCCGATTACGGCTGGATCCTGGCCTTGAGCCCGGAACCGGCATTGAAGGCGCTGGCCGAACATTTCACCGCCCTGAACGCATCGCCCGACCCGCTGGCCGCCGCCCTGCCCTTGCACGCCGAGCTGGCCCGCCTGGTGGGCGAAGGCGCCGACCTGCAATCGGCCCTGGTGGCCTTCGACAGCCGCAGCGAGGCCGGTTTCAGGCGCCTGCACCTGCTGCTGGAGCGCCAGACCTATCGCCTGGCCAGCTGGCGCACCGCTGCCGACGACATCAACTGGCGGCGCTTCTTCGACATCAACGAACTGGGCGGCCTGCGGGTCGAACGCGCAGTAGTGTTCGAGGCCACCCATGCCAAGCTCTTCGAACTGATCGAGCGCGGCCTGGTGGATGGCCTGCGCATCGACCATATCGACGGTTTGGCCGACCCGCGTGGCTACTGCCGCAAATTGCGCCGGCGGGTCGATGGCTTACTGGCGCGACGCCCGCTGCACGCGGCGCTGGAGCACTTCCCGATCTACGTGGAAAAAATCCTCGGTGCCGACGAGCACCTGCACCGCGACTGGCTGACCGACGGCACCACCGGCTACGAGTTCATGAACCAGGTATCGCTGCTGCAGCACGACCCGGCGGGCGAGGCCACGCTGACCGAGCTGTGGGCCAACGTGACCGAGCGCCCGGCCTTCAGCGAAGAAGTGCGCCAGGCCCGTCACCTGGTACTCAATGCCAGCCTGGCCGGGGACTGCGAGTCGGTGGCCCAGGCGCTGTTGCAGGTGGCACGCAACGACCTGATGACCCGCGACCTGACCTTGGGCGCGATCCGCCGCGCCTTGCAGGCGCTGGTGGCGCATTACCCGGTGTACCGCACCTACTTCAATGCCTGCGGTCGCCCGGCGCAAGACGAAGCGTTCTTCCAGCAGGCGCTGGCCAACGCCCGGCAAGACCTCAGCGAGGCCGACTGGCCGCTGCTGGAGCAACTCGAGCAGTGGCTGGGCGGGCAGGCCTGGCGCACGCTGCCAGCGGGCCATGCACGCAAGCAGTTGCGCCACGCCTGCGTGCGCTTTCAGCAACTGACTGCGCCCAGCGCCGCGAAGGCCGTGGAAGATACCGCCTTCTACCGCAGCGCCCGGCTGCTGTCGCGCAACGACGTCGGCTTCGAGGCCGAGCGTTTCAGTGCCCCGCCCGAGCACTTCCACAACGAGGCGCAGCGGCGCCTGCGCGACTTCCCGGACAACCTGCTGGCCACCGCCACGCATGACCACAAACGCGGCGAAGACACCCGCGCGCGCCTGGCCGTGCTGAGCGAGCGCGGCCCGTGGCTGGCCAGCCGGGTGGAGCACTGGCGCGAGCTGGCCAGCCCGTTGCGCGTGCCCCTGGACGACGGCCCGGCGCCCAGCCCCGGCGACGAGCTGATGTTGCTGCAGACCGTACTCGGCAGCTGGCCGCTGGAGCTCGACCCGCATGATGACAATGGCCTGCGCCAGTACGCCGAGCGCATTCGCCAATGGCAGCAGAAGGCCGTGCGTGAAGCCAAGCTGCGCAGCAGCTGGAGCGCGCCCAACGAGGCTTATGAAACTGCCTGTGCGCGTTATGTCGACGGCCTGCTGCTGGACGGCGAGAACCAGCAGTTGCGCAAATCGCTGGCCGAAGCCGCGCAGCTGCTGGCCTGCCCCGGCGCACTCAACGGCCTGGTGCAGGCCCTGCTGCGCATGACCACGCCCGGTGTGCCGGACCTGTACCAGGGCAACGAATACTGGGATTTCAGCCTGGTCGACCCGGACAACCGCCGGGCCGTGGATTACGCCGCCCGGCGCAACAGCCTGGACGACGCCACGCCACTGGCCGAGTTGCTGGCACACTGGCAGGATGGCCGTATCAAACAGGCCTTGATTGCCCGCGTGCTCGACTGCCGCCAGGCCAATGCCGAGCTGTTCCGCCGGGGCGCCTACCTGCCGCTGACCGTGCAGGGCCGCCACGCCGACAAGGTACTGGCGTTTGCTCGCCTGGGCGAAGGCCAGCGCGCCGTCATCATCGCGCCCCGCCTGGCCAGTACCCTGCTGGGCGCAGCCCCCATACCCCTGATCCCGGCGCAGAACTGGGACGACACCCGGGTAAGTTTGCCGTTTGCCTTGTCGCCTGCCAATTCGACTGGACTTTTTGGCGGTGCCGTTGTCAGCCCTGTTAGAGAGTTGATGTTGAGCACCGTGCTGTCGGAGTTCCCAGTCAACCTGTTGATCGAACATGCCTAGCATTCAGGAGCGTCGTGATGAGTGTCGATGAAAAACGAGTACGCGAATTCGCCTACCAGATCTGGGAATCGGAGGGCAAACCGGAGGGCCAGGAAAGCCGCCATTGGGACATGGCGCGCAAGCTTGCCGAGGCCGAGGCATTGGCCCCCGAAGCCAAGCCCAAGGCGGCCGGCAAAACCAAGGTAGCGGCCAAGTCGAAAACAGCGGCAGTGCCCAAGGCGCCAGCCGAGCCCAAGGTAGCGGCGTTGCCGGGCGTCAAGCCGGCGGCGGCGAAAAAACCACGTGCGGTGAAGAAACCCACAGCCGGCTGAGCCGCCACCGGCCCTTTCGCGCCAGGCCCGCGGCCACCAGCCTGTACTGGCTAGTGGCTGGGGAAATCCCTGTGGGAGCGGGCGTACCCGCGAAAGGCCGGCCCAGCCATCCATCGTTCCGTTCCTAGCACCCGGCCATTCGAGGACCGTCATGAGCCCGCGCACGCCCAAGAAAACCCGCTCCGTTGCCCCCTCGCGCATCCGCGAAGGCCTGCCCTTCCCCCTCGGCGCCACCTGGGACGGGCTGGGCGTCAACTTCGCCCTGTTCTCGGCCAACGCCACCAAGGTCGAGCTGTGCCTGTTCGACCCGACGGGGGAAAAGGAAGTCGAACGCATCGAACTACCGGAATACACCGACGAGATCTACCACGGTTACCTGCCCGACGCGCACCCTGGCCTGATCTACGGCTACCGCGTGCATGGGCCGTACGAGCCGGAGAACGGCCACCGCTTCAACCCCAACAAGCTGCTGATCGACCCTTACGCCAAACAACTGGTCGGCGCGCTGAAATGGTCCGAAGCGCTGTTCGGCTATACCATCGGCCACCCCGACGGCGACCTGTCGTTCGACGAGCGCGACAGTGCGCCGTTCGTGCCCAAGTGCAAGGTCATCGACCCCGCGTTCACCTGGGGCCGCGATGAACGGGTGCAGATCCCCTGGGAGCGCACCATCATCTACGAAGCCCACACCAAGGGCATCAGCATGCGCCACCCGGCCGTGCCGGAACACCTGCGCGGCACCTTCGGCGGCCTGGCCAATGACGAGCTGCTCGGGCACATCAAGGACTTGGGCGTATCCAGCATCGAGCTGCTGCCGATCCATGCCTTCGTCAACGACCAGCACCTGCTGCAGAAAGGCCTGAACAACTACTGGGGCTATAACACCATCGCCTTCTTCGCCCCCCACCCGGCCTACCTGGCCAGTGGCAAGATCGCCGAGTTCAAGGAAATGGTCGCGCACCTGCACGACGCCGGGCTGGAGCTGATTCTCGACGTGGTCTACAACCACACCGCCGAGGGCAACGAGCTGGGGCCAACGCTGTCGATGCGCGGTATCGACAACGCCTCGTACTACCGGCTGATGCCTGACCAGAAACGCTACTACATCAACGACTCCGGCACCGGCAACACGCTGGACCTCAGCCACCCGTGCGTGTTGCAGCTGGTCACCGACTCGCTGCGCTACTGGGCCGGCGAGATGCATGTGGACGGCTTCCGCTTCGACCTGGCCACCATCCTCGGCCGCTACCATGAAGGCTACAGCGAGCGGCACAGCTTCCTGGTTGCCTGCCGCCAGGACCCGCTGCTGCGCCAGGTCAAGCTGATCGCCGAGCCCTGGGACTGCGGCCCGGGCGGCTACCAGGTGGGCAATTTCGCCCCGGGCTGGGCAGAGTGGAACGACCGCTTCCGCGACACCATGCGGGCGTTCTGGAAAGGTGACGAGGGCCAGCTGGCCGACTTCGCCGCGCGCATGACCGCCTCGGGCGACATGTTCAACAACCGCGGCCGACGGCCGTACTCATCGGTGAACTTCATCACCGCCCATGACGGCTTCACCTTGCGCGACCTGGTGTCGTACAACGAGAAACACAACGAGGAAAACGACGAGAACAACCAGGACGGCACCGACAACAACCTGTCGTGGAACTGCGGCGTCGAGGGCCCTACCCAGGACCCGGGGATCAATGCCCTGCGCATGCGGCAGATGCGCAATTACTTCGCCACCTTGCTGTTCGCCCAGGGCACACCGATGATCGTCGCCGGCGACGAGTTCAGCCGTACCCAGCACGGCAACAACAATGCCTACTGCCAGGACAGCGAGATCGGCTGGGTGAACTGGGAACTGGACGAAGAAGGCCAGCAGTTGCTGAAGTTCGTCAAGCGCCTGACCCGGCTGCGCCTGACCTACCCGGTCCTGCGCCGTTCGCGCTTCCTGGTGGGTGACTACAATGAAGCCATCGGGGTCAAGGACGTGACCTGGCTGGCACCTGACGGCAACGAGATGAGCGTGGAGCAGTGGGAAGACCCGCACGGGCGCTGCCTGGGCATGCTGATCGATGGCCGTGCCCAGGTCAGCGGCATCGCCCGGCCAGGCGCCGAGGCCACCATGCTGCTGATCGTCAACGCTCACCATGACATCGTGCCGTTCAAGCTGCCGAGCGTGCCCGAAGGGGATTACTGGAGCTGCCTGGTCGACACCGACCGGCCGGAGTTGCGCAAGGGTCAGCACCTGCAGTTCGACAGCACCTTCGAGGTCAAGGGGCGGTCGTTGTTGCTGATGGTGTTGCAGCGCGACGAGGAGTGAACCTGGGCCGCCGGCATGGGTCCTTTGTGTAGGAGCGGCCTGGCGTCGCGAAAGGGCCGCATAGCGGCCCCGCCCATGCTTGCCATGCGGCTGGAAACGGGGGCCGCCGGGCGTCCCTTTCGCGACGCAAGGCGCTCCTGCAATGAAGCGTGTAAACCGTTACCTGAGGAGCCACCGTGAACCCCGAAGCCGGTAGTAAAGGTTTCGCCAACATCAACCAGGCCCCGGCCGTGAAACGGCTGCGGGTACTGACGGTGAATACCCACAAGGGCTTCACCGCCTTCAACCGGCGCTTCATCCTGCCGGAGCTGCGCGAGGCGGTGCGCAGTACCCAGGCCGATATTGTGTTTCTCCAGGAAGTGCTCGGCAGCCACGATCGCCACGCTGCACGCTACCCCGGCTGGCCGCAGACGTCCCAGTACGAATTCCTTGCCGACAGCATGTGGAGCGACTTTGCCTACGGTCGCAACGCGGTCTACCCCGACGGCCACCATGGCAATGCCCTGCTTTCCAAATACCCGATCATCGAACACCGCAACCTCGACGTGTCGATCACCGGCCCGGAACGCCGCGGCCTGTTGCACTGCATTCTCGACGTGCCCGGGCAGCACAACGTGCACGCCATCTGCGTGCATCTGTCGTTGCTGGAAAGCCACCGCCAGAAACAGTTGCAGTTGCTGCGCAAGCTGCTCGAGTCGCTACCCGGCGACGCCCCGGTAATCATTGCCGGTGACTTCAACGACTGGAAATCCCACGGCAACCGCACTCTGGGCCTGCAGCGCGACCTGCACGAAGCCTTCGAGCGCCATCATGGCCACCTTGCCCGTACCTACCCTGCCCGCTTGCCACTGCTGCGCCTGGACCGCATCTACCTGCGCAATGCGCAAAGCCATGGGCCGCGTATTCTGGGGCACAAACCTTGGTCGCACCTGTCGGATCACCTGCCCTTGACAGTTGAAGTACGGTTCTAACAATGATTTTTCATAGCCCCGGGACGGCAAATAGCGAAGCCGGCTATGGGCTGATTTTTTTTGCGCAAAATCAACACATTGAACCTGGCCACGCGCTACCGACACTTTCTTCACGCTTTCTTGACGCAAGCGGCGGTCTCTCCTTAGCTGTTCCTGTCTAGCAGTAAATATCTCGCGCCGGGCCTCTAGCTCGCGCCTTCGTGCGCGTGCGCGAAAGCTGGCGTGCTGGTTTGGGTCGCCCACTGTTTTTGCCGTACAGCCCGTGACCTCAGGCCAGGTCCCAGGGCTGTACCCCACAAACCAAGGAGATCCGCCATGAAAAGCACCTCGAACCCGTTGCGCTTCGACAGCATTTTCTATGCGGTTTCCACGTCGCTGCTTCTGGCAACCCCGGTGGAAACGATCGCGTACGAACTGCAGGATGACCCGACTTCGCCTGGCTTCCTGCAGCACACCGCGCCGCCGCAACTGTCGCTCGAGCCGGTCAGCACCAGTGGCTTGAGTATCGATACCTTGGCTGCCTTTTCGCAGAAGATCAGCGAGCGCCACGGGCTGGCAGCAGCAACCCCGAATGCCAACCCGTGGGCGCAGTTCTTCCCCACCCCTGCCCGCAGCGACGCACAACCTGCGGAGCAACTGGCGCCCGGCCCGCAATTGCTGGTCGGCCCGGACCTGTTCGTGCGGGAAACGGCAGCAGGCAATGTGCACCGTGCGGGTATTTTCGTGGGGCAGAACAATCTGCAGACCCGCTTCAACGGCATGCGCCAGCGGCTGGGGGACAAACAGCGCAACGCGGTGAGCCTGAGCGGCGAAAGCCTCGGCGTTTACTGGAGCATGACCCATGAACAAGGCTGGCACCTGGATGCCGTGGCAATGGGTTCGCGCATCGACGTCAATGGCCGTGACCAGAACGGCCAGCGCCTGGACGACAGCGGCCACGCCATGACCTTCTCGCTGGAAGGTGGCATCCCCATCGGCCTGGGCGGTGGCTGGGTGATCGAGCCGCAGGCGCAGTTGATCAACCAGCAGTTCTTTCCCGGCAGCCAGGCTCAGCAACAGACCCTGCGAGCCTGGGACAGCCAGCCGAGCTGGAGCGGGCGGGTCGGTGCCAGGTTGTCCGGGCGCTACGATGTGCGCGGCATGCCGATCGAGCCCTATGTGCGTACCAACGTGTGGTATGACTTCAGCAATGCCGATGAGGTGAAGCTGGACCAGGTCGACAAGATATCCAGCTCGCGCTATTCGACCACGGTGGAACTGGGCCTGGGGCTGGTGGCGCGGGTGACGCCGGCGGTGGCGGTGTTTGTCAGTGCCGACTACAGCAGTGACGTGGATGACAATGACCTGAACGGATTGATTGGCAGCCTTGGGGTGCGGATGCGCTGGTAGGCAGGTTCGGCCCTTTCGCGGGCACGCCCGCCCCCACAGGGATAGCACCGGGCCAGAGGCTGGCGCCATCCCTGTGGCAGCGGGCATGCCCGCCAAGAGGCAGAAGATCAGGCCGGTTTCATCATCAGTACCCCGAGCGGCGGCAGGTTGAGCGCCAGCGACAGCGGTTGCCCATGGCTCGGCAGCGCTTCGCTTGCCACCGCCCCCAGGTTGCCGACATTCGACCCGGCATACAGCTCGGCATCGCTGTTCAGCAGCTCCTGCCAGCGTTCGCCAAACGGCACGCCGATGCGATAACCCTCGCGCGGCACCGGAGTGAAGTTGGCCACCACCAGCACCGGCTCACCATTGCTGCTCCAGCGCAGCCAGGCATACACGCTGTTCTGCGCATCGTCACCGATCAGCCACTGGAAGCCCTGCGGCTGACAATCCTGCTCATGCAACGCAGGTATGTCCCGGTACAGCCGGTTGAGGTCGCTGACCAGGCGCTGCACCCCCTGGTGCTCGGGGTATTGCAGCAGGTACCAGTCCAGCTCGCTGTCGTGGTCCCACTCACGCCATTGGCCGAACTCGCAGCCCATGAACAGCAGCTTCTTGCCCGGGTGCGCCCACATGAAGGTGAGGTAGGCGCGCAGGTTGGCGAACTTCTGCCAGCGGTCGCCGGGCATCTTGTCGATCAGCGAGTGCTTGCCGTGGACCACTTCGTCGTGGGAGATGGGCAGGATGAAGTGCTCGGAATAGGCATAGATCAGCCCGAAGCTCATCTCGTTGTGGTGGTAGGTGCGGTGCACCGGGTCGTTCTGGATGTAATGCAGGGTGTCGTGCATCCAGCCCATGTTCCACTTGTAGGCAAAGCCCAGGCCACCCTGCTGGGTTGGCTGGCTGACACCAGGCCAGGCAGTGGACTCCTCGGCGATGATCAGCGCCCCCGGCGCCTCATGGGCTGCCACGCCGTTGAGGTGGCGGATGAAGTCGATGGCCTCCAGGTTCTCGCGCCCGCCATGGCGGTTGGGGACCCACTCGCCGGCCTTGCGCGAATAGTCGCGGTACAGCATCGACGCCACTGCATCGACCCGCAGGCCGTCGATGTGGAAGTGCTTCAGCCAGTGCAGCGCCGAGGCCATCATGAAACCGCGCACTTCGTTGCGGCCGAGGTTGTAGATCAGCGTGTTCCAGTCCTGGTGGTAGCCTTCCAGCGGGTTGTCGTACTCGTACAGGGCAGTGCCGTCGAAACGCGCCAGGCCGTGTTCGTCGGTGGGGAAATGCGCCGGCACCCAGTCGAGCAAGACGCCGATGCCGCCCTGGTGGCAGGCATCGACGAAGGCGGCGAAGTCTTCGGCTGTACCGTAGCGCGAGGTGGGCGCAAACAGCGACAGCGGCTGGTAACCCCAGGAGCCGCCGAACGGGTGCTCCATGATCGGCAGCAATTCGATGTGGGTGAAGCCCAGTTCCTGCACGTAGGGCACCAGGCGTTCGGCCAGTTCGCGCCAGTTGTAGAAACGCCCGATATCGCCCGCTTCATCCAGTTCGCAGCGCCACGACCCCGGGTGCAGTTCGTAGATCGATAGCGGCGCACTGTAGGCATGACGCTGCGCACGTTGCGCCATCCAGTCATGGTCCTGCCAGGCGTGACCGAGCGCTCCCGCCACCTTGGACGCGGTACTCGGTGGCAGCTCGGTGGCACGCGCCAGCGGGTCGGCCTTCAGCGGCAGGATGCCGTCCTTGCCCAGTACCTCGTACTTGTAGGTTTCGCCCACGCCCAGGCGCGGTACGAACAGCTCCCACACCCCGGCGCTGTGGCGCAGGCGCATCGGGTGGCGACGGCCGTCCCAGTTGTTGAAGTCGCCCACTACCGAGACGCGCCGCGCATTGGGCGCCCACACCGAGAAGCACACACCGTCGACGCCATCGACCTGCGTCGGCTGGGCGCCGAAACGCCCGGACAGGTCGCGGTGGTTACCCTCGGCGAACAGGTACAGGTCCATGTCGCCTAGTTGCGGGCCGAAGCTGTAGGGGTCTTCGGTGATCTGCTCGCCACCGGCCCAGGCGATCTGCAGCAAGTACGGGTGCGCCTGGTCGAGGTGCGCGGTGAACAAGCCTGGCAGGCTGCCCTGCTCCATTTCGGCCAGGATGCGCCCGTCATGGCGGGCCAGGACGCTCACTTTCAGGGCATTCGGCAGGAAGGCACGGATCACCTGCCCGCCCGCGCCGTCGCCATGGGGGCCGAGTACTGCGAATGGATCGGCGTGCTCGGCGCGGGCCAGGGCGTCGAGGTCCCGTTGCCGAAGGCCGCCGTTTTCACGCGTTGTTACGTTCATGCTGACTCTCCCCAGGTACTGATCAGTCCATGCAGGCCATGCAAAGGCACGGCCAGCCAACTTGGACGGTTTTCGGCTTCGTATGTGATTTCGTAGGCAGCTTTTTCCAGGCAGAACAGCTCCAGTGCGGCACGTTCGCCTTCGGCCTGCTGCCAGGCATGGGGCATGGCCGCGGTGGCGAGCCCATAGGCTTCGACAAAGGCATGCCGCGACTGGTGCAGGTACTGCCTGGCAACCCGCTGCCGGGCCTGCCGCGCCGGGTCGGAAAGGTCGACCGCAGACGCGCTGCGCAAGATCATGGCAGCAGCATAGTCGAACGATCGCAGCACGCCGCTGACGTCCTTGTACGGGCTGTGTTTCGCCCGCCGTTCCTCTAGCGGCCGGGCCGGCTCACCTTCGAAATCGATCAGGTAGGCATCGCCCTGCACCACCAGCACCTGGCCCAGGTGCAGGTCGCCGTGCACGCGCATCAGCAGGCCGCCCTGGGCCTGGCGGGTCAGCTCGGCAATGTGCTGGGCCAGGCCGTCGCGCTGTTGCTGCAGGTCGTCGACCAACGCCTGGCTGTCGCTGTCGAGGTGCTCACGGTGCTGCACCAGCAGGTCGAGGGCGTGGGTCAGTTCGGCACCGATCTGCGCACTCCAGCGCTCGCTGTCGGCAGCATCGCTCGGCCGCGGCTGGAACGCCTCGTCGTCGCTCGGCGCGGCCAGCAGCAAGTGCATCTCGCCCAGGCGCTGGCCGAGCAAGGCGGCAAAGCCGGTCAGTTCGGCCAGTGCGTCGGTGTGCACCTCGGTATCGAGGCTGGCTGGTTCCATCTGGTCGCGGATGGCCCGTTCCAGGGTGTTCTGGGTCCAGGCCCAGGCATCGCCCTGGTTGCTCAGGTAACCCTGGGCGATCATCAGCAGGTGGGGCGCGCCCTGCTCGTCCACGCGGCTGACCCAGGCCAGCAACGGCGAGATATTGGCAAAGCCGGCGGCGGTCAGGTAGGCACTCATTTCCAGCTCTGGGTGCACGCCCGGGTTGACCCGGCGGATCAGCTTGAGCACCACCTTGTCGCCGATTACCACCGAACTGTTGGATTGCTCGGCACTAAGGTAGCGCACGCTGCTGTCATCGTTGAGCTCAAGGCCGGCCAGCTGGTCGGTACTGGCGAACTGCAGTTCGCCCTCGCCGCGGCCGCAAGGCAGGCGCAGGCCGTCGTGACAGGCACGCAGTACAGCGCGGATGAACGGTTCGAGGACAAAGGCGTCGGTGATCAGGCCCACCTGGTGGGCCCGGCGCACCCGCGACAAGGCCAGCTGCTGCGGCAAGGCGGTACTGATCTGCTCTTCCGGCAGCAGGCCGAACGGCAGCTGGTAGCGCGTGGCCACCGCGCCACTGAGCACTTCGATCTCGCTGAGCAGCACCGGCGTGGTGGCGGTGCCGAAGCGCACGCCGTAGCACAGGCGCACCTGGTCAATCGGGCCTTCCTTGCCGGCGAACCACCGACGCTTGGGTAGATAGTGCGGCAGGATGGCGCCTTGCAAGGTGTCGCTGGAAGGTGCTTCGAGCAGTTCTTCCATGCGCTTGCGCAATACCAACGTAGTCAATTCGGGTAACCCCTCGGTGGGCTGGATGTGCCAGCTGGGCATGCGATCGTGTTCGGCCAGCAGGAACCAGTAGAAGGCATAGGGTGGCAAGGTCAGCAGGAACGGCAGTTGGCCGATGGGCGGGAAGGCGCTGCCGCCCAGCATCTCCACCGGTACCTTGCCGGCGTACTGTGACAATTCCAGTTCGGCGGCCTGGGCGGCACGCGAGACGTTGGCCACGCACAGGATCACTTCGCTATTGCCGTCGGCGTCTGTGTATTCGCGGATGTAGGCGAGGATGCGCCGGTTGTTCGGCGTCAGGGTACGCAGGCTGCCACGGCCGAAGGCCTTCTGCTGCTTGCGCACCGCCAGCATGCGCCGGGTCCAGTTGAGCAGCGAGTGCGGGTCGTTGGCCTGGGCCTCGACGTTGACTGTCTGGTAGCCGTACAGCGGGTCCATGATCGGCGGCAGCACCAGGCGCTGCGGGTCGGCGCGGGAGAAGCCGCCATTGCGGTCCGGCGACCATTGCATGGGCGTGCGCACGCCATCCCGGTCGCCGAGGTAGATGTTGTCGCCCATGCCCAGCTCGTCGCCGTAGTACAACGTTGGCGTGCCGGGCATCGACAGCAGCAGGCTGGTAAGCAGTTCGATACGCCGGCGGTCACGCTGCAACAGCGGCGCCAGGCGCCGACGGATGCCCAGGTTGATGCGCGCGCGGCGGTCTTCGGCGTAATAGTTCCACAGGTAGTCGCGTTCGCGGTCGGTGACCATTTCCAGGGTCAGCTCATCGTGGTTGCGCAAAAAGATCGCCCATTGGCAATTAGCCGGGATCTCCGGGGTCTGGCGCAGGATGTCGGTGATCGGGAAGCGGTCTTCCATGGCCAGCGCCATGTACATGCGCGGCATCAGCGGGAAGTGGAAGGCCATGTGGCATTCGTCGCCCTCGCCTTCACCGAAGTACGGCCGGGTGTCTTCCGGCCACTGGTTGGCTTCGGCCAGCAGCATGCGGTCCGGGTAGTTGGCGTCGATCTCGGCGCGGATCGCCTTGAGCACTGTGTGGGTTTCCGCGAGGTTCTCGTTGTTGGTGCCGTCGCGCTCGATCAGGTAGGGGATGGCGTCCAGGCGCAGGCCATCGACACCCAGGTCGAGCCAGAAGCGCATGACACCGATCACCGCCTTGAGTACCTGCGGGTTGTCGAAGTTGAGGTCCGGCTGGTGCGAATAGAAGCGGTGCCAGAAGTACTGGCCGGCGACCGGGTCCCAGGTCCAGTTGGACTTCTCGGTGTCGAGGAAGATGATGCGCGTGCCGTCATATTTCTGGTCGTCGTCCGACCACACGTAGAAGTCCCTTGCCTTGCTGCCGCGCTTGGCGTGGCGAGCGCGCTGGAACCAGGGGTGCTGGTCGCTGGTGTGGTTGATGACCAGCTCGGTGATTACCCGCAGGCCGCGCTTGTGCGCCTCGGCGATGAAGCGGCGGGCGTCGGCAAGGTTGCCGTAGTCGGCATGCACGGCCTTGTATTCGGCGATGTCGTAACCGTCGTCACGCCGTGGCGAGGGGTAGAACGGCAGCAGCCACAGGGTGTTGACGCCGAGCTCGGCGATGTAGTCGAGCTTGCTGATCAGGCCGGCGAAATCGCCGATGCCGTCGTTGTTCGAATCGAAGAACGACTTGACGTGCAACTGGTAGATGACGGCGTCCTTGTACCACAGCGGGTCGTCGATGAAGGCTGCCGGGCGGGAACGCTTGGCCATGTGCGACTCCTTTCAGTTCTGCGGGCCGTGTTGCCTGGTTTTCGGGCTGCCGTGCAGCCCCGAAGCATTCGGCCCTCAGCGGGCCTTTTCGATACGCCAGATCCCGAATGGCAGGTGCCAGGGTTCGATACGCATGAACTGGGTCTTGCCATACCAGGACCAACGGTGGCCGTTCATCAGGTCCTCGCCATGGGTCTCGGCGTTGTCATCCAGCCCCAGCTCCCATAACGGCAGTTCGAAGTGCGCCTCCTGGGCGTTGTGCGGGTCGAGACTGATGGCGATCAGGATGTAGTTGTCGCGCTCGGGCGTGCGCTTGGCGAAGTACAGGATGTTGTCGTTCCAGCAGTTGAAGAACGCCACGCCCAGGTGGGTCTGCAGTGCCGGGTTCTGCCGGCGGATGCGGTTGAGCTGGGCGATCTCGGCGATGATGTTGCCGGGCTGGGTGTAATCGCGCGGGCGGATCTCGTACTTCTCCGAGTCGAGGTACTCCTCCTTGCCCGGCAAAGCCGCCGCCTCGCACAGTTCGAAGCCCGAATACATGCCCCACAAGCCCGAGCCCATGGTCGCCAGGGCGGCGCGGATGAGAAAGCCGGCGCGCCCGGAATGCTGCAGGAAGAACGGGTTGATGTCCGGCGTGTTGACGAAGAAATTGGGCCGGTAACACTGGCTCCAGGGCGGCTGGTTGAGCTGTTCGAAGTACTCGCGCAGCTCTTGCTTGGTATTGCGCCAGGTGAAATAGGTGTAGCTCTGCGCGTACCCGACCTTGCCCAGGCGCGCCATCATCGCCGGCTTGGTGAACGCCTCGGCGAGGAAGATCACGTCCGGGTAGTGGCTGCGCACATTGGCGATCAGCCATTGCCAGAACGGCAGTGGCTTGGTGTGCGGGTTATCGACACGGAAGGTCTTCACCCCCTCCTCGACCCAGCCGATGATCACGTCGCGCAGGGCCAGCCACAGGCCCGGCACCGCATCGGGGGCATAGAAGTCGACGTTGACGATGTCCTGGTATTTCTTCGGCGGGTTTTCGGCGTAGCGGATGGTGCCATCCGGGCGCCAGCTGAACCAGCCGGGGTGTTCCTGCAGCCACGGGTGGTCCTGCGAGCACTGGATGGCGAAGTCCAGGGCGATTTCCAGGCCGTGCTGGGCGGCTGCCGAGACCAGCCGGCGAAAATCCTCCCGGCTGCCCAGCTGCGGGTGAATGGCGTCGTGGCCGCCCTCCGGACTGCCGATGGCATACGGGCTGCCGGGGTCGCCGGGCTGGGCCTGCAGGGAATTGTTGCGGCCCTTGCGGTGCTTGCTGCCAATCGGGTGGATGGGCGGGAAATACAGCACATCGAAGCCCATGTCGCGGATCATCGGCAAGCGCTGATGCACATCGCTGAAGGTGCCGTGGCGCTCGGGGCTGTCGGTGCAGGAGCGCGGGAACAGCTCGTACCAGCTGGCAAACTGAGCAGCCGGTCGGTCCACATCCAAGGGGTACTCGATGCTGCGGGTCAGGTAGCTGCGGTGCTCGGCCTCGGCCATCAGCCGCGTGGCCTCGGCCCCCAGGAACAAGGCGACCTGGTCGTCTTCGGCGAGACTCGGCAGCCGCTCGGCAAGTGCCTGCAACTGGTCGCGCAAGGCTCCGCCACTCAGCTCGATGCCCTTGCCGAGCAGCAGGCGCCCCTCTTCGAGTTCGAGGCTGATGTTTACGCCGGCCTGGTACTTTTTCTCCAGGTCATGGCAATAGGTGGCGAAGGGGTCGATCCAGGCCTCGATGCTGAACAGGTGCGGGCCGATTTCGGTGGGTATGAACTCGGCCAGCCACAGGTCGTTGCCCGCCGAGGTCATTGGCACGCAATGAATACGCCGGCTGCCGGCCTGGCGCCAGTTCAGCATCACCGCCATGCGGTCGTGGCCGTCGCTGAATACCTTGCTGCTGACTGCAACCGGCTGGTTGCTGATGGCCTTGGCCGCGAATGCGCCGCCTTCGAGCACCGGCTGGGTGTCCTCGATGGCAATGCGCGGCGCCAGCAGGGCCTGCGACAGGCTGATGACCTGGTCCGGATGGTCATTGGCCATGGGCACGCTTTCGAAGGGCTCTTTCAGAGACATCAGGCCTTGCTCCCTTGGGCTGGTGGCAGTAAGGGTTCAGAGCCATGCGCAGGCGCGGGGGTTCAAAAAAATTGAGCGAACGGCAACGGCAGGGGTCGAAGCCTGCAGCACCTCTTCAATTACCCACGCGAGGTCAGGCCATGAACATTCCCATTCCACCGGAAACACCCGACCCCAACATCGACGACCCGAGCCTGCCGCCGCCCGTGCCGGAAGAAGACCCGGACGAGCTGCCGATCAAGCCAACCGTGCCGCCGACGGTAGGTGACCCGCCGAGCCAGGAGCCACCGGTGAAGGGTTAAGGGTAGACCAGGATTTTGTGCTGACAGGGCCGGCCTCTTCGCGGGCACGCCCGCTCCCACAGGTATTTCACAGGGCCCCAGGGCAGTGAAGCACCGGTGGGAGCGGGCGTGCCCGCGAAGAGGCCGGAACAGCCAACGCATCAACCAGCAGTAACCGCCGAGATCTCCGCCACACTGATCTCGCGCATGCGGAACTTCTGCACCTTACCGGTCACCGTCATTGGAAATTCGTCGACGAAACGGATATGCCGCGGCACCTTGAAATGCGCGATGCGCGCCTTGCACCATGCCTGCAACTCCTCGACCGTGGCGCTGTGCCCCGGATGCAGCTTGATCCAGGCGACGATCTCCTCGCCATAGCGGCTGCACGGAATGCCGATCACCTGCGCATCGGCCACCGCCGGGTGGGTGTAGAAGAACTCTTCCAGCTCGCGCGGGTAGATGTTCTCGCCACCGCGAATGATCATGTCCTTGTTGCGCCCGACGATGCGCACATAGCCCTGCTCGTCCATCACCGCCAGGTCGCCCGAATGCATCCAGCCGGCCGGGTCGATGGCCTCCGCCGTGGCCTGCGGGTTGTCCCAGTAGCCGAGCATCACGCTGTAGCCACGGGTGCACAGCTCGCCGACCTGCCCACGCGGGACGATGCAGCCGTCGGCGTCTACAACCTTGTTCTCCAGTTGCGGCTGGGTACGGCCAACGCTGGTAACGCGCAGTTCCAGATCGTCGTCCGGGCCGGTTTGCAGCGACACCGGGCTGGTCTCGGTCATGCCATAGGCAATCTGCACTTCGGCCATGTGCAGCTGGTCGATGACCCGGCGCATCACCTCGATCGGGCAGGTGGCGCCGGCCATGATGCCGCTGCGCAAGGTGGAGAGGTCCACCTGGGCCCGTAACGGGTGGTCGAGCATGGCGATGAACATGGTCGGCACGCCGTAGAGGATGCTGGCACGCTCCTCGGCCACGGCGCGCAGGGTGAGTTCGGCGTCGAAGGCGTCGTTGGGGTAGATCATGGTGCTGCCGTGGGTGATACAGCCGAGGTTGGCCATGACCATGCCGAAGCAGTGGTATAGCGGCACCGGGATCACCATGCGGTCACGTTCGCTCAGGCCCAGGCTGGCGCCGACCATGAAACCGTTGTTGAGGATGTTGTAGTGGCTGAGCGTGGCACCTTTGGGTGCGCCGGTGGTACCGGAGGTGTACTGGATGTTCACCGGCTGGTCGAACTGCAGGCTCTGCTGGCGCGCACCGCACGCTTCGCGGGAGGTCTGCCCTGCCCGCCCGGCGAGTGCTTGCCAAGGCAGGAAGCCTGAAGGGGGATTGGCCGCCAGGCTGATCACGCCACGCAGGTCCGGCAGCCGCTCACTCGCCAGTTCACCCGGTATGGCAGCGGCCAGCTCGGGTATCAGTTGCTGGACCATGGCGTGGTAATCGGAAGTCTTGAAGGCATCGGCACACACCAGCCAGCGGCAGCCGGACTGGCGCAGTACATATTCAAGCTCGCCCACGCGGTAGGCCGGGTTGATGTTGACCAGGATGGCGCCGACCTTGGCACTGGCCAGTTGCAGGATGCACCACTGGGCACAGTTGGGCGACCAGATGCCGACGCGCTCGCCGGTGTTCACCCCCAGCGCCATCAGCGCACGGGCATGCAATTCGACCTGCTCGGCCAGCTGCCGCCAGCTGTAGCGCAGGCCTTGGTGGCGCGAGACCAGGGCTTCGCCATCGGCACAGCGGGCCACGGTGGCATCGAACGCCTGGCCGATGGTCAGGGTCAGCAGCGGTTGGTCCTGGCGACCGCGGGTATAGCTTGGTTGACTCATGGGTGTCCCTTCTTGTGGTTGTTCTGGGCACGGCTGAAGCAAGCGGGAATACTCTGGCGCAGATTTACGTTTACGTAAAGGTGATGAGTCGATTGACAGCGACCGAAGGCAGGTTTACGTTAACGTAAAGGTGATGAACGACACCTGACCCAGGCTTGACGCCGAGCCCTGTGGGAGCGGGCGTGGCCCC
>NZ_JATAAG010000063.1:331474-421711 GCF_030341915.1 Pseudomonas sp. BCRC 81390
TATTTCAAGAACAACAAGGTGCCCCAGCATGCATTACCCCACCCTGAACTTCGCCCTGGGCGAAACCATCGACATGCTCCGCGACCAGGTCCGCACCTTCGTCGCCGCCGAACTGGCGCCACGCGCCGCGCAGATCGACCACGACAACCTGTTCCCCGCCGACATGTGGCGCAAGTTCGGTGACATGGGCCTGCTGGGCATTACCGTGCCGGAAGAATACGGCGGTGCCGGCCTGGGCTACCTGGCCCACGTGGTGTCGATGGAAGAAATCAGCCGTGGCTCGGCCTCGGTGGCGCTGTCCTACGGCGCCCACTCCAACCTCTGCGTCAACCAGATCAACCGCAATGGCAGCCACCAACAGAAGCTCAAGTACCTGCCCAAGCTGATCAGCGGCGAGCACATCGGCGCCTTGGCCATGAGCGAGCCCAACGCCGGCTCCGACGTGGTGTCGATGAAGCTGCGCGCGGAAAAGCGCGGCGACCACTACGTGCTCAACGGCAGCAAGACCTGGATCACCAACGGCCCCGACGCCAACACCTATGTGATCTATGCCAAGACCGACCTGGACAAGGGCGCGCACGGCATCACCGCATTCATCGTCGAGCGTGACTGGAAAGGCTTCAGCCGCAGCAACAAGTTCGACAAGCTGGGCATGCGCGGCTCCAACACTTGCGAGCTGTTCTTCGACGGCGTCGAAGTGCCCGAAGAAAACATCCTCGGCCAGCTCAACGGCGGTGTGCGCGTGCTGATGAGCGGCCTGGACTACGAACGCGTGGTGCTGTCGGGCGGGCCGACCGGGATCATGCAAAGCTGCATGGACCTGGTGGTGCCGTACATCCACGACCGCAAGCAGTTCGGCCAGAGCATCGGCGAGTTCCAGCTGATCCAGGGCAAGATTGCCGACATGTATACCCAGCTCAACGCCAGCCGCGCCTACCTGTATGCCGTGGCGCAGGCCTGTGACCGTGGCGAGACCACCCGCAAGGACGCTGCCGGGGTCATCCTCTACACCGCCGAGCGCGCCACGCAGATGGCGCTGGAGGCGATCCAGATTCTGGGTGGCAACGGCTACATCAACGAATTCCCGGCAGGCCGCCTGCTGCGCGACGCCAAGCTGTACGAGATCGGTGCCGGCACCAGCGAAATCCGCCGGATGCTGATCGGCCGCGAACTGTTCAACGAAACCCGCTGAGCACAAGGGACGGGCGCACATGGCTACCTTGCATACCCAGATCAACCCGCGTTCGGCGGAGTTCGCCGGCAACCGCGCGGCCATGCTCGAACAGGTCCAGGCCCTGCGTGGCCTGCTCGCCCAGGTGGCCCAGGGCGGCGGGCCCAAGGCCCAGGAACGCCACACCTCACGCGGCAAGCTGCTGCCGCGCGAACGCATCGACCGCCTGCTGGACCCCGGCTCGCCATTCCTCGAGATCGGCCAGCTGGCCGCCCATGAGGTGTATGGCGAAGACGTGCCGGCTGCCGGCGTGATCGCCGGCATCGGCCGCGTCGAAGGCGTGGAATGCATGATCGTGGCCAACGACGCCACGGTCAAAGGCGGTTCCTACTACCCACTGACGGTAAAGAAACACCTGCGCGCGCAGACCATTGCCCTGCAGAACCGCCTGCCGTGCATCTACCTGGTGGACTCCGGCGGCGCCAACCTGCCGCGCCAGGACGAAGTGTTCCCCGACCGCGACCATTTCGGGCGGATCTTCTTCAACCAGGCCAACATGAGTGCCCTGGGCATCCCGCAGATCGCCGTGGTCATGGGCTCGTGCACGGCCGGCGGTGCCTACGTGCCAGCCATGGCCGACGAAGCGATCATGGTGCGCCAGCAGGCCACCATCTTCCTTGCCGGCCCACCGCTGGTAAAGGCCGCCACCGGTGAAGTGGTGAGCGCAGAAGACCTCGGCGGCGCCGATGTGCACTGCCGCACCAGCGGCGTGGCCGACCACTATGCCGACAACGACGAGCACGCCCTGGCCTTGGCCCGGCGCAGCGTGGCCAACCTCAACTGGCGCAAGCTGGGCCAGTTGCAGCGCCAGGCGCCGGTGGCACCGCTGTATGCCGCCGAGGAGCTGTACGGCGTGGTGCCGGCCGATGCCAAGCAGCCGTTCGACGTGCGTGAGGTGATCGCGCGGCTGGTCGACGGCTCGCTGTTCGATGAATTCAAGGCGCTGTTCGGCACCACCCTGGTGTGCGGCTTCGCCCACCTGCACGGCTACCCGGTGGCGATCCTGGCCAACAACGGCATCCTTTTCGCCGAAGCCGCGCAGAAAGGCGCGCACTTCATCGAACTGGCCTGCCAGCGCGGCATCCCGTTGCTGTTCCTGCAGAACATCACCGGTTTCATGGTCGGCAAGAAGTACGAGGAAGGCGGCATCGCCAAGCACGGCGCCAAGCTGGTCACCGCGGTGGCCTGCGCCCAGGTGCCGAAGTTCACGGTGATCATTGGCGGCAGCTTCGGTGCCGGTAACTACGGCATGTGCGGCCGCGCCTACGACCCCCGCTTCCTGTGGATGTGGCCCAACGCGCGGATTGGCGTGATGGGTGCCGAGCAGGCTGCCGGCGTGCTGGCCCAGGTCAAGCGCGAGCAGAGCGAGCGCAGTGGCCAGCCGTTCAGCGCCGAAGACGAAGCCAGGCTCAAGCAACCGATTCTCGACCAGTACGAGCACCAGGGCCACCCCTACTACTCCAGCGCCCGCCTGTGGGACGACGGCGTCATCGACCCGGCGCAGACCCGCGACGTGCTCGGCCTGGCCTTGTCGGCCGCGTTGAACGCAGCGATCGAACCGAGCCGCTTCGGCATTTTCCGGATGTGACCCATGAGCGATTTCAGCACCCTCGAAGTGATTCGCGACCCGCGCGGTTTCGCCACCCTGTGGCTGAGCCGCGAGGACAAGAACAACGCTTTCAACGCCTTGATGATCCGCGAGCTGATCGTCGCCCTCGACCAGCTGGCCGAGGACGCCAGCCTGCGCTTTGTGCTGCTGCGCGGCCGTGGCCGGCACTTCAGCGCCGGCGCCGACCTGGCCTGGATGCAGCAGTCGGCGCAACTGGACTTCAACACCAACCTGGACGACGCCCGCGAGCTGGGCGAGCTGATGTACGCCCTGCACCGCCTCAAGGTACCGACCCTGGCCGTGGTCCAAGGCGCCGCCTTTGGTGGCGCACTCGGCCTGATCAGCTGCTGCGACATGGCCATCGGCGCCGAAGATGCCCAGCTGTGCCTGTCGGAAGTGCGCATCGGCCTGGCCCCGGCGGTGATCAGCCCGTTCGTGGTCAAGGCCATCGGTGAACGCGCCGCACGCCGCTACGCCCTCACCGCCGAACGTTTCAGTGGCGTGCGAGCGCGCGAACTGGGCCTGCTGGCCGAGGTGTACCCAGCCAGCGAGCTGGACGCCCAAGTCGAAGCCTGGGTCGCCAACCTGCTGCAGAACAGCCCGCAAGCGCTGCGCGCCACCAAGGACCTGTTGCGCGAAGTGGACGCCGGTGAACTCAGTCCGGCCCTGCGCCGCTACTGCGAAAACACCATTGCCCGCATCCGCGTCAGCGCCGAAGGCCAGGAGGGCCTGCGCGCCTTCCTGGAGAAACGCCGCCCCGCCTGGCAAACCGATGACAAGAAGGAGCCGCGCCCATGAGCCGCCCCACTTTGACCACCCTGCTGGTCGCCAACCGCGGCGAAATCGCCTGCCGGGTGATGCGCACCGCCAAGGCCATGGGCCTGACCACCGTCGCCGTGCACAGCGCCACCGACCGTGACGCCCGACACAGCCGCGAAGCCGATATCCGCGTCGACCTCGGCGGCAGCAAGGCGGCCGACAGCTACCTGGTGGTCGACAAGATTCTCGCCGCCGCCAAGGCCAGCGGCGCCCAGGCCATTCACCCCGGCTATGGCTTCTTGTCGGAAAACGCAGGCTTTGCCCGTGCCATCGAAGACGCCGGGCTGATCTTCCTCGGCCCACCGGCCAGCGCCATCGATGCCATGGGCAGCAAGTCGGCGGCCAAGGCGCTGATGGAAGCCGCTGGCGTGCCGCTGGTGCCGGGTTACCACGGCGAAGCCCAGGACCTCGACACCTTCCGCGCCGCCGCCGAACGCATCGGCTACCCGGTGCTGCTCAAGGCCAGTGCCGGCGGTGGTGGCAAGGGCATGAAAGTGGTCGAGGAGGAAAGCCAGCTGGCCGACGCCCTGGCCTCAGCCCAGCGCGAGGCGCAATCGTCGTTCGGCGATGCGCGCATGCTGGTGGAAAAGTACGTGCTCAAGCCGCGCCACGTGGAAATCCAGGTGTTCGCCGACCAGCACGGCAACTGCCTGTACCTCAATGAGCGCGACTGCTCGATCCAGCGCCGTCACCAGAAAGTGGTTGAAGAAGCGCCTGCGCCTGGCCTGTCGCCGGAATTGCGCCGGGCCATGGGCGAGGCGGCGGTCCGCGCCGCCCAGGCGATCGGCTATGTCGGCGCAGGCACCGTCGAGTTCCTGCTCGACGCCCGTGGCGAGTTCTTCTTCATGGAGATGAACACCCGCCTGCAGGTGGAGCACCCGGTTACCGAGGCCATCACTGGCCTCGACCTGGTGGCGTGGCAGATCCGCGTGGCCTGCGGCGAACCCCTGCCGATCACCCAGGAACAAGTGCCGCTGATCGGCCATGCCATCGAAGTGCGCCTGTACGCCGAGGACCCGGCCAACGAATTCCTGCCCGCTACCGGCACGCTGGCGCTGTACCGTGAGTCGGCGCCTGGCGAAGGCCGGCGGGTGGACAGTGGCGTCAGCGAGGGCGATGCGATATCGCCATTCTACGACCCGATGCTGGGCAAGCTGATTGCCTGGGGTGAGGACCGCGAGCAGGCACGCCTGCGCTTGCTGGCCATGCTCGATGAATTTGCCATTGGCGGGTTGAAGACCAACATTGCCTTCCTGCGGCGCATTCTTGCGCACCCGGCGTTTGCCACGGCCGAGCTGGACACTGGCTTCATTCCGCGCCACCAGGACGTTCTGCTGCCCGCGCCCCAGGCGTTGCCAGCCGCTTTCTGGGAAGCCGCGGCCGAGGCCTGGCTGCAAGGCCTGGCCGGGCAGCAACGGGATGACGACCGCTGCTCGCCGTGGGCCGAGCGCAGTGGCCTGCGCCTGGGCCTGCCGGCACGCAGCAGCCTGCCTCTGGCCAGTAACGGGCAGGATCAGGCGGTTGCCCTGGAACGCAGCGCCGCGTCCACCTGGCAGCTGCTGGGCGAGCACCTGGTGCATGACCACGCAGGGGTACGCCGCCAGCATCTGGCGATCCGCCGTGGCGGCACGTTGTACCTGCACTGGGACGGCGAGATGCATGCAGTGGAAGCCTTCGACCCGATCGCCGAGGCCGAGGCCAGCCACAGCCATCAGGGCGGTTTGGGTGCGCCGATGAATGGCAGCATCGTGCGGGTGCTGGTCGAGCCAGGGCAACGGGTGGAAGCGGGGACGGCGCTGGTGGTGCTGGAGGCGATGAAGATGGAGCACAGCATTCGCGCGCCGCATGGCGGCACGGTGCAGGCGTTGTTCTGCCAGGAAGGCGATATGGTCAGCGAAGGGACGGTGCTGGTCGAATTGGCGCAGTGACCGAGTTGGCTTGAGGTTTGTGGGGCCTATGAGATCGAGCGCTCGCGCGCGCGGCGCTCGATCTCCAATGCGCCACAATAACCACGCCTGGCACGCGCCAGCTGCACCAGAATCTCAAGCCCTAAAAAACCCCATGCACCCGCACGACCACACCCAGAAATTCGCAACCTTCTTCACATAACAACGCCGGGTAGTTGCTGTTCAAGGCCTTCAGGTACCGCTGCCCGCCCTCTTCCGCCAGCTCACGGAAGATCGCCGGCTTGCCCGGCTGCCGGGCGATGACCAGGCGCCCTGCCTCGGCCGCCAACCCTGGGTCCACCAGCATGCGCATCCCCTGCGGCACGCTGCGGCCACTGCTGGCACTCATCGCGTCATTTTCAACGGTCAGCCAGAACGCCTTGCCTTGGGCGATATAGTCCGTCTGCTCGAACACCCCGGGCTTCGCCTCTTCCGCAGTCCCCAGCTCATCCCAGGCCAGCACCGGGTAGCGGAAACACACGATGTATTGCATGAGGTCCAGCTCGTCCTCGCTGTCATCCACCTCGTAGCTGCCACGCTCTTCACCCACCTGCCCCTGAATCCGCAGCTGCAGGCTGACGTGATAATGCGGCATGCCGATCTCGACGAAGGTGCGGTTCATCGACTCGATCTTCGGTTGACGCCGCTTGTTCAGCCAATGCGCAACGCTGCCCTGAGAAACGCCAACGCGCTCAGCAAGCTGCTCTTGAGTGAGCCCTAGCTCCTCCATCCGGTCGCGGACGAGGGCAATCCATTTATCCATGTTCATCGCTGGCACGATACGGACTGCCCTCTGGCGCTCAATAAACATTTAGTATTATTTCATCGGAAGCGCGAAAATACTCAAGGTATTAGTATCGTCCTGTCCCCAATTCCTACTGGCTTGAGCAGGTATCAGGATGAAACCACCGAAAAACGACGAAACAGATCTCGACAGCGAAGCCGCCCGCCGCGCGCTCGACTATTACCTCAACCCCAACCCGCCGCGCTCCACACTGGACAACCGGATCTGGACGTTGCACGAAAGCGTGACCGGCGACCAGGCCCGGGAGCATGCCATCGCCCTGCTACGTTGCGCCGCCGCTACTGCCCAGGAAACCGCCACCCACCAGCACGGCAGCCAGCGCGAGCTGACTTTCGCCCTGATGCACATGATGGACATGGCGCGCGCGCTGCTGGAGCACAAACGCGCTGTGGAAACAGGCATTTAGGCAATAAAGAAGGGAGAGAACGTGATTGGCCGGTAACGGCAAAGGCCCCGATTGCCGGGACAAGGAAGCGCACCGGTAAAACTTTTTTACCGGATAAGCGAAAAATTCATTTGACTGTCAAATGATAACGATTATTATTGCACTCAACTGATCGCGAGATCAGCTGGATAACCTGGAGCTTAGGTCGCTCTCAGATTATCTCCTCATCAGGCTAATCACGGTTTTGGACCCGGCTTTTTTGCCGGGTCTTTTTTTTGGCTCTTCAGGCTAATGAAGATCGTGATGGCGCGCATGGTAGCAAAAGTGTTTCTGGGCGTGAACGTTCATTGCAGAACATTGCGAAAACAGCACTTGAGAATCAATATCGTTTGACTTACGCTGACGTTGCGTCACGGAAGATGCCCCCACTCCCATCCAGCAAGGAGCTGACCATGAGCCGCCTGCTACTACCGCTCGAGCACCCAACCCCGGCTGCGGGGCACGATACCGAAGCGTCTCTACTGCACGCCTTGAGGCATTTGCCACGGCGCGTACAGCAAGTGTTCCTGCTCAGCCGCCTGGACCAGCTGGGCTTCGCCGCCATCGCCGCCCGCCTCGACCTGCCCCTGGCGAGCATCGAACGGCACATGGGCCAGGCCCTGCAAGCCGGCCACTCACGCCGCGATGCGCTGGCGAGCATCGCCCGGCATTGGTACGTACGCTTGCAGAACCCCGAGGTGACCGCCTGCGAGCGCATCGACTTCCGTCGCTGGCTGGACGCAGACCCGGCGCACCTGCAAGCGTTTCATGACACCGAACTGCATTGGCGCAGCCTGCTGGTACCGGCACGGCAACTGGGGCATGACGGCTGGTACCGGCAAGGACGAGCCGCGCTGTCGCTGGGCGGCTGCTCGGTCGCGCTAGGTCTGGGCGTAGCGGCGCTGGTAGTGCTCGGGTTTTGCGCCTGATCAACGCACTGCGACGCAGTCAGCGCTTTCGCGACAACAGCGCAACCACCCACCCCGCTCAATAATTGAAATCATGGCCCAGCTGGCCCTGCATCCATTCGAGAAATTGCCGCACCCTGTGGGTTTCGGCATGGCCCCGGGGAAACACCAGATGGTGAGCACTGACCGGGGTCGCCAGGTCCTGCGCGAATACCGGCACCAACTCGCCACGGGCAATATAGTCCTGCGCCAGCAACGAACTCTCCAACGCCAGCCCGTAACCGTGGCTGGCGGCTTCAAGGCTCATGTACGAGCGATCGAAACTCAGCGCATACGGCGCTTGCGGCAAGGCTACCCCTTGCTGGGCGAACCACTGCGGCCATTGCACCAATGCGGCCTCCGACAGGATCAGGTTCTGCCCCAGCAGGTCGCTGGGCTGCCTGACCGGTGTGCGTTCGAGCAGCCGCGGCGAAGCCAGCACGGTGGCGCGTTCATGGCGGATGGTGCGCACTTCCAGGCTGGGCCAGTTGGGATAGCCATGGCGGATATCCAGGTCGATCTGGTGACGGCCGAAGTGCAGTGACTCGTACGAGCAGGACAGATTGATCTGGATTTGCGGGTGGCTGTTGCGGAAGTGGTCCAGGCGCGGCAGCAACCAGAGCAGCCCGAAACTGGGGGCGGAATGCAGCCGCAGGCAATCGAAGCCCACGGCGTTACCGGCGCGCTCGGTGGCCATGGCCAGGCTCTGCAGGATGCCCGATACCTCGCGCAGGTATTGCTCACCCGCTGGGGTCAGCGCCACACCGCGTGCCTCGCGAATGAACAATGGTCGCCCAATCAAAGCCTCCAGGTTGGCGATCTGATGGCTGACCGCAGAAGGCGTGAGGTTCAACTGCTCGGCGGCCCGGGCAACGTTGCCGAAGCGGGCGACTTGCTCGAAGGCCTGAATTGCTTTCAGCGAAGGGATTTGCGGGGACTTTCTGAGAAGGTCCAGGCTCATGGGCATTCCTGCAGGGTTCGCGGCGGTACCCTGGGTTTTACCCGTCCATCGAGCCCAGGCACAAGCCAAGGGCTGAATTTTTTTCAGCATCGGGTGAAACCGGCAGCGTTGCTCGGCCCGCCCAGCGAGACGAAGCTGTGCCTATCGGTTCTGCCTGAACCGCCGCTCACAACAACAATCACTGGAGCACTCTCGATGCTGTTAACTGGAAAATTTGCCGTCGTCACTGGCGCTGCCTCGGCCCGCGGTATCGGCCGCGCGACTGCCCAGGCGTTCGCTGAACAAGGCGCCAAGGTCGCGATTCTCGACCTTGATGCAGCCGCCGCCGCCGAAGCCGCCGCTTCCCTCGGCGAAGGCCACATTGGCCTGGCCGCCAACGTTGCCGATGAAGCGCAAGTGCGTGATGCCATCGCCCAGGTGCTGGCCCGGTTCGGACGAATCGACGTGCTGGTCAACAACGCCGGTATCACCCAGCCAGTGAAGACCCTGGACATCACTGGCGCGGATTATGACCGCATTCTGAACGTGAACCTGCGCGGCACGCTGCTGATGTCCCAGGCGGTCATCCCGACCATGCGTGCGCAGCAGGCCGGCAGCATCATCTGCCTGTCGTCGGTGTCTGCACAACGCGGTGGCGGCATTTTCGGCGGCCCCCATTACAGCGCCGCGAAGGCTGGCGTACTCGGCCTCGGCAAGGCCATGGCCCGGGAGCTGGGGCCGGATAACATCCGCGTCAATTCGATCACCCCTGGCCTGATCCACACCGACATCACGGGCGGCCTGATGCAGGATGAGCGCCGTCACGCCATCATCGAAGGCATCCCGCTGGGGCGCCTGGGCGAGGCCCGCGATGTTGCCAATGCGGCATTGTTCCTCGCCAGTGACCTGTCCAGCTACCTCACGGGCATCACTCTGGATGTCAACGGCGGCATGCTGATCCACTGAGCATCCGCCGCATCGTGACCGGCGCCCGAGCCCGGCGCAGGTCACGCGTTCGATAACAACAAGAGATCAGAACGAAATGACCACACTAGCGCTCGATGCGGTGTCCGCCGCACGCAGCAGTGCCTACCGCAAGACGGCCTGGCGACTGATGCCCTTTCTCATGCTCTGCTACCTGTGTGCCTACCTCGACCGGGTCAATGTCGGCTTCGCCAAGCTGCAGATGATGGACGACCTGGCCCTGTCCGAAGCGGTCTATGGCCTGGGTGCCGGCATGTTCTTCATCGGCTACTTCCTCTGCGAGGTGCCCAGCAACATCATCCTGCACAAGGTCGGCGCCCGGCGCTGGATCGCCCGCATCATGATCACCTGGGGCATCATCTCGGCAATGTTCGCCCTGGTGGAGACGGCCTGGCAGTTCTATGCCCTGCGCTTCCTGCTGGGTATCGCCGAGGCGGGCCTGGCACCTGGGCTGCTGCTGTACCTGACCTACTGGTTCCCCTCCTATCGCCGGGCGAAGATGACTGCGCTGTGGTTCATCGCCATTCCGCTCTCGGGGATGATCGGCGGCCCGCTGTCGGGCTGGATCATGGAACGCTTTGCCGGCGTGCACGGCTGGGCGGGCTGGCAGTGGATGTTCCTGCTCGAAGCCATCCCCACGGTGCTGGTGGGGATCCTGGTGCTGAGCTACCTGAAGGATGGCGTCGACCAGGCACACTGGCTGAGCGACGAAGAAAAGGCCCTGGTGCGCAAGGAACTGGCCGAAGACGAGCAACACAAGGTCACGCATGGTTCGGTGTCCGATTTCATCCGCGACCGTCGCCTGTGGCTGCTGGCCGGCATCTACTTCTGCGTGGTGATGGGCCAGTACGCGATCACCTTCTGGCTGCCTACGCTGGTGCGCAATGCCGGTGTCAGCGAGCCCTTGCACATCGGCCTGCTGACCAGCCTGCCGTACCTGTGCGCCATCGTCGCGATGCTGCTGGCCGGACGCAGTGGCGACCGCCACCGTGAGCGCCGCTGGCACCTGGCGATCCCCATGCTGATCGGCGCCCTGGGCTTGAGCCTCGCCGCCGCGCTGGGCAGCAGCCTGACCCTGTCGATCCTCAGCCTGTGCCTGGCTGCGGCCGGGGTGCTGTCCGCTTCCTCGCTGTTCTGGATGTTGCCTACCACGCTGCTGGGCGGGGTTTCGGCAGCAGCCGGCATCGCCGCAGTGAACAGTTTTGCCAACCTCGCCGGGTTCTGCTCGCCGTACCTGATCGGCTGGGTTACCACCACCTTGGGCAGCAACGCCATCGGTATGTATCTCATCACCGCCGTGCTCATCCTTGGCGCCTTCCTGGTGTCGCGAGTACCGGCTCATCTGGTCAATCGCTGATTCGAAAAAAGGAGTCACCCCCATGACTGCTGTGCCTTCCACCAACGAGGCGCTGCCACTGGCTGTGCGCGCCCGCAATATCCGCCGCCATGCATTGCGCATGGGCCAGGTCCAGGGCCAGGGCTATGTTGGCCAGGCCCTGGGCGCTGCCGACCTGCTGGCCGTCGCGTACTTCCACGCGCTGCGTATCGACCCCGGCAACCCAGAGTGGGAGCGGCGCGACCGCTTCTACCTGTCCATCGGGCATTACGCGATCGCCCTCTACGCCGCACTGATCGAGGCCGGCGTGATTCCCGAAGAGGAGCTGGAAACCTACGGCAGCGACGATAGCCGCCTGCCCATGTCGGGCATGGCGGCCTATACCCCCGGCATGGAAATCACCGGCGGTTCGCTGGGTCACGGGCTGGGCATCGCGGTCGGCGCCTGCCTCGGGCTCAAGCGCAAAGGTTCGGACAGCTGGGTGTACAACCTGCTGTCCGATGGCGAACTGAACGAGGGTTCGACCTGGGAGGCGGCGATGTCGGCCAGCCATTGGCGCCTGGACAACCTGATCGCGATCATCGATGTGAACAATCAACAAGCCGATGGCCACTCCAGCGAAGTGCTGGCCTTCGAGCCGATTGTCGAGCGTTGGCAAGCGTTTGGCTGGTTCGTGCAGCGCGTGGATGGCAACGACCTGGATGCGCTGGTCAGCGCCTTCGACCAGGCCCGCGCCCACCCGGCGGCACAACCGCGGGTAATCATCTGTGACACGCGCATGGGCAAAGGTGTGCCGTTCCTGGAAAACCGCGACAAGACGCACTTCATTCGCGTCGATGAAAACGAATGGGATCTCGCCCTGGAGGCGCTGGACGCCGGGAGCCAAGCATGAGCACAGTAAATTCACCGAAGAAACGCCTGACCACCTCGGCCATGATCGCCTCGATTGCCGCCGAAGGTCAGCCAACCCGCCCTGCCCCGTTCGGCCACGCCCTGGCCAGCCTGGCCGAGCAACGCCAGGATATCGTCGGGCTCAGTGCCGACCTGTCCAAGTACACCGACTTGCACATCTTTGCCAAAGCCCACCCCGAGCGGTTCTACCAGATGGGCATGGCCGAGCAGTTGCTGATGAGCGCTGCCGCTGGCATGGCCCGCGAAGGCATGACCCCCTTCGCCACTACCTATGCGGTATTCGCTTCGCGTCGGGCTTATGACTTCATCTGCATGGCGATCGCCGAAGAAAACCTCAACGTCAAGATCGTCTGCGGTTTGCCTGGCCTGACGACCGGTTATGGCCCGAGCCACCAGGCCACGGATGACCTGGCGATCTTCCGGGCGATGCCCAACCTGATGATCGTCGACCCCTGTGATGCGCTGGAAATCGAACAGGCCGTGCCGGCGATCGCCGCCCACCAGGGGCCGGTGTACATGCGCCTGCTGCGCGGCAACGTACCGTTGGTGCTGGATCGCTACGACTACCGCTTCCAGCTGGGCAAGGCCCAGGTGCTGCGTGGTGGCCGCGACGTGTTGCTGATCGCCAGCGGCCTGATGACCATGCGTGCCCTGGAAGCTGCAGAGCAGTTGCACAAGGATGGCGTGGATGTGTCGGTACTGCACGTGCCGACCATCAAGCCGCTGGATGAACAGACCCTCCTCGCCGAGGCACGCAAGCCTGGGCGCCTGGTGGTCACGGCGGAAAACCATTCGATCATCGGTGGCCTCGGCGAGGCGGTGGCGGGCGTGCTGTTGCGTAACGGGGTCACGCCCACCTTCCGCCAGATCGCACTGCCGGATGCGTTTCTCGATGCGGGCGCGCTACCGACACTGCATGACCGCTACGGAATTTCCACCGACGCGGTGTCGAAGCAGATCAAGGCGTGGTTGTAGCGCAGCCAGTCGTTGCGGGTCAGGCTGGGATGGCACCGGCTTAGCCGGTGTTCGCGGGTGACCCCGCTACCACAGGTTGTGCGCAGCGTTTGCGAACAGCCTGTGCAGCCAAGGTGATCGCCAGGTGACACACCGTCACTATCGCCGAGGGTATACTCTTTGCGGTGCCTTGGCCTGGCGAACAGTTGCATCCGGAGAGTGCCCAGTACGAGCGCCTGAACACGAATTTCAGGGCTAGATGCTCGTAACGCTGGACGCTTCTCTCCAGCAACAACCCGCCACGGTGGAAGCCCGGATTTCATGGACTGATTTCTGGACCATAAAAGCCCGGATGCCCATGGAACGAAGCGGCTTTGACTGAAACGAAAAAAGACGCCTAAGCGTCTTTTTTCAATGACCTACAGACTTCCATGGAACTCTGTAGACCGATATTTGGAGCGGGAAACGAGACTCGAACTCGCGACCCCGACCTTGGCAAGGTCGTGCTCTACCAACTGAGCTATTCCCGCGTCGTGATGGGTGCCATTCTAGCGATTTCCAAAATGGCGTCAACCCCTTGATTCAAAAAACTTTTTATTTCCGTTCCGAGCCTTCACGCAGGTGCGGCCAGGCGGCCAGTAGGTAGTGCACCATCGACCACAGCGTCAGCCCCGCCGCCACCAACAGCAGTGCGTAGCCGAGGATGACCCAGAAGGTCACAGCCGGCGGGTTGGCCAGCAGGATCACCAGGGCCAGCATTTGCGCGGCAGTCTTCCACTTGCCCAGGTTGGACACCGCCACCTGCGCCCGTGCCCCCAGTTCGGCCATCCACTCGCGCAATGCCGAGACCACGATCTCGCGGCCGATGATGACTGCCGCCGGCAGGGTCAGCCAGAAATTGGCGTGGGTCTGCACCAGCAGCACCAGCGCCACCGCCACCATCAGCTTGTCGGCCACCGGGTCGAGGAAGGCGCCGAACGGCGTGCTCTGCTGCAGGCGACGCGCCAGGTAACCATCCAGCCAGTCGGTAGCGGCGGCGACGGCGAACACGCTGCTGGCAGCCATGTAGCTCCAGTGGTACGGCAGGTAGAACAGCAGGATGAAAATCGGGATGAGCAGGACGCGCAGAACGGTGAGCAGGTTTGGAATATTCATCGGTACGACTGGCGGCAAGTTGAGCCCGGCATTCTACTCGCTATGCAGGCTGGCATAAATCGACTCGGCAAGCTTTTTACTGATGCCGGGGGCCTTGGCAATTTCGTCGACACTGGCGCGGTTGAGTTCCTGCAGGCCGCCGAAATGTTTCAGCAGGTCGCGGCGGCGCTTGGGCCCTACCCCGGCCACATCCTCCAGGCTGGACACCCGCCGCGCCTTGCCACGCCGTGCGCGGTGGCCGGTAATGGCGAAACGGTGCGCTTCGTCGCGGATCTGCTGGATCAGGTGCAACGCCGGTGAATCGCCCTTGAGGGTGAATTCGTGATGCACATCATTCAGGTACAGGGTTTCGAAGCCGGCCTTGCGCGTTACGCCCTTGGCCACGCCGAGCAGGGTCAGGTCGGTAAAGCCCAGCTCCTGCATGACGTCGCGGGCCATGTTCAGCTGGCCTTTGCCACCGTCTACAAGCAGCACGTCGGGCAGCTTGCCCTCGCCGTCGCGAATGCGCCCGTAGCGGCGGGTCAGCGCCTGGTGCATGGCGGCGTAGTCGTCGCCGGCGGTGACGCCTTCGATGTTGAAACGGCGGTAGTCGGACTTCAACGGGCCTTCCGGGCCGAACACCACGCAGCTGGCCACGGTGGCCTCGCCGCTGGAATGGCTGATGTCGTAGCACTCCAGGCGCTGCGGCACTTCGTCCAGGCCCAGCACCTCGGCCAGCGCTTCGAAGCGGGCGGCCATGTGCTGGCGGTTGGCCAGGCGCGCATTGAGGGCCTGCTCGGCGTTGGTCACCGCCAGCTGCTGCCAGCGGGCGCGGGTGCCGCGCACGCGGTGGCTGATGGCCAGTTCGCGGCCACGCAGGGTCTGCAGGGCTTCGCCGATGGCCGCGAAGTCTTCATGCACCACGTTGACGATCAGCTCGCCGGGCAGTTCGCGCTCGGCATTGCCCAGGTAGTACTGGGCAAGGAACGCGGCCATCACTTCGGCCACCTCCTCCTCGATGCCTACCTGCGGGAAGAAGTTCTTGCTGCCCAGCACCCGCCCGCTACGCACGCTGATCAGGTGCACGCAGGCACCGCCGGGGTTGACGAAGGCGGCGACGACGTCGACGTCACCACTGCCGCCTTCGATGTATTGCTGGTCCTGGACCCGGCGCAACAGGGCGATCTGGTCACGCAGCTCGGCGGCCTTCTCGAAGTTGAGGGCCATGGCGGCCTTCTCCATTTCGGCATTCAGCTCGTTGCCCAGCTGCTGGCTGCGGCCCTCGAGGAACATCACCGAGTGACGCACGTCTTCAGCATACTCCTCGGCGCCTACCAGCCCGGTGCACGGCCCTTTGCAGCGCTTGATCTGGTACTGCAGGCACGGCCGGGTGCGGTTGGCGTAGTAGCTGTCTTCGCACTGGCGCACGGAAAAGGCCTTTTGCAGCAGGCTGAGGCTCTCGCGTATGGCGCCGGCGCTGGGGTACGGGCCAAAGTAGCGGCCCTTGGCCTTCTTCGCCCCGCGGTGAATGCCCAGGCGCGGAAATTCACCGTCGGAAAGAAACACGTAGGGGTAGGATTTATCGTCGCGCAACAGGATGTTGTACGGCGGCCGCCACTCCTTGATCAGGTTCTGCTCCAGCAGCAGCGCCTCGGTTTCGTTGGCGGTGATGGTGGTTTCGACCTGGGCGATGCGCGCCACCAGCGCGGCGGTCTTCGGTGCCAGGCCGGTCTTGCGGAAATAGCTGGCCAGGCGCTTCTTGAGGTTCTTGGCCTTGCCTACGTAAAGCAGGCGAGCTTCGCCATCGAACATCCGGTAGACGCCCGGGCGACCGCTGCAGGTCGCCAGGAAAGCGCTGGCATCGAAAACTTGGGACATGAGGTTCTACAGGCTTGCGTCGACCATACCGTGGCGAACGGCCAGCAAGGTCAGTTCGACGTCGCTGGTGACCGAGAGTTTTTCAAAGATCCGATACCGGTAAGTATTGACGGTCTTGGGCGACAGGCACAACTTGTCGGAGATGATCTGCACTTTCTGGCAGCCGACGATCATCAGGGCAATCTGGATTTCCCGTTCCGACAGGGCATCGAACGGCGAGCCCTGTGGCTGGAAGGGTTTCAGCGCCAGTTGCTGGGCGATCTGCGGGCTGATGTAGCGCTGGCCGGCGAAGGCCAGGCGGATGGCCTGGACCATTTCGTCAAGGCCGGCGCCCTTGGTCAGGTAGCCGGCGGCGCCGGCCTGCAACAGGCGTGTGGGGAACGGGTCTTCCTCACAGACGGTCACAGCGACTACCTTGATGTCCGGGTGGCTGCGCAGCAACTTGCGGGTGGCCTCGAGGCCGCCGATGCCAGGCATTTTCACGTCCATCAGCACCACGTCCGGCTTCAGCTCGCGGGCCAGCTTGAGTGCTGACTCGCCGGAGTCCCCCTCACCCACCACCTGCAGGCCGTCGATGTCGGCCAGCATGCGGGTAATACCGGTTCGTACCAGATCGTGATCGTCAACCACTAGGACCCTAATCAAGCACACACCTCGTCAGCAGGGCGATTGGATCCCGCCACCTTAACAAAATTTTTCATGGCGGGCCTAACGCATTCCTTCTGTCAGAAACGACTGAGCTTCTGCGCTGAACGGTCTTACTGTCTGCCGTGGCCTGGCATGGTGGGTCAAACGCCCCATCAAGTGCCAAAGTGCTGCCTGATCCTCGCCCGACAACTGCCGGAAAGCTGCCAGCAAACCGGCCTCATCCATGCTCAGCCCCTCCAGTGCAGCCGGGGTGCGCGTGCCGTTGAGCACATACAAGGCATCCACGCCCTGGGCCGCCAATGCCGCCAGGTAATCGAGCCGCGGCGTGCGTTCGCCACTCTCGTACTTGCCCTGGGCGTTGGGTTCGACCCCACCGATTTCGCCAAACGCCCGCTGGGTCATGCCCAGGCGCTCACGTTCCTTCCGCAACCGCGGCCCGATTCCATCCATAGCGGTTCTCCTGTTACCAGGGTCCACTATGCCGATGCTCTTTGGCCACTACAAGCCATCATTAAGCTATCAATCGATCGTGCGCTGCATGCGCACGAAACATTCGTCCTCGCCCATTTCGACAAAGCCGTGCCGCTGGTACAGCAGGCGCGCCGGGTTGCTGCGAAACACCATCAACCGCAACAGCGGCAGGCGGCGTTGCCTGGCCCATTGCGCCAGCTGCTCCAGTACCCAACTGCCGACGCCCCGCCCACGCTGCTCGGGAAGCAGGTGCAGTTCGCGGATGAACAACGCCTGGCGGTCCTGGCTGAGGCTGCAAAAGCCCAGCAGGGCGTCACCTTCGGTGACCAGCCACTGCTCACGCCAGCCCCAGGCTTCGTCGAACGCTTCCTCGAGCCACAACAGGCCGTATTCGCGGTAGTACGGCAGCATGGCACGCCGCGTCAGATCGCGGGCGAAGGCGCAGTGGCTGGCGTTGGCGGGGGTAAGGCTCAGCGGCATCAACAGTCGGGCTCTTGGGTTCGTCAATCCTGGGCGTAGCATACCGGCGAGCTGCCGGGCCCTCGTCTATCCAGCTCGTCTTCAAGCCATTCGGCCAGAACCCGGGCATTGTTGCACTCGGTGTCCTTGCCGGCGTAGAGCAAGGTCAGCGTGCCCTCCCCCGCCACGTCCAGCAGCGGATACCAATGCGCGGGATGAGCTGCCAGCTCTTTCCGGTAGCGCCGGGTGAAACCGGTAAAGTCCACGCTTCCCTGATGAAATGCCTTGCGCAACTCATCCGACGGCGCAACTTCGCGCAGCCACTGCCCGTGCAGGTCCTCCTTGCGCTTGTTGCGCGGCCACAGGCGGTCAACCAGCACCCGTTGGCCATCGCCTGGCTCAACCGCATCATAGACACGCTTGCAGCGAATCATCGGTTTCTCCTGCCTTCACCGTCTGTCACAAGCCTAGGTAATTCATTGATCGAGGTCACGGCCAGGCAGCGAATTGTTTCTATGCTCCAGGCCTTCGGCACCTTAGCCAACGCCAACCGGAGCCCTCATGGCTGCCCCGCTACTGGCCAGCCAGCCGCAGCTGGCCGAACAGCACGCCCGCCCGCATGGCTGGGCTTGCCTGCCTCTTCTTCGCATACCCTGATCGGTTCGATCATCGGCGTCGGCGTGGCCAATGCGCTGATGCATGGGCGTGACGGCACCAGCGGTGTGGACTGGGCCCAGGCCAGCAAGGTCGGCTATGCCTTGCTGTTCTCACCCTTGATCGGTTTTGTCTGCGCCGCCCTCCTGCTGGTGGCATTGCGAGCGCTGGTCAAGCGCAAGGCACTGTACCAGGCGCCGCAGGGGCAGACGCCACCGCCGTGGTGGATCCGCGGCGTGTTGATCCTGACCTGCACCGGGGTGTCCTTTGCCCACGGTTCCAACGACGGCCAGAAAGGCATGGGCCTGATCATGCTGATTCTGGTCGGCACCCTGCCGATGGCTTACGCGCTGAACAAGACCATGCCCAATGAGCAGGCGCTGCAGTTTTCCGCCATTGCCGAGGCAACCCGCCAGGCGCTGGTACGCAGTGCCCCGCAAACGGCCCCGGCCGACCCGCGCCAGCTGCTTGCCCGCTTCGTTGCCGAACCCGAGGCCAGCCCGCAACTGGTACCGGCACTGGCTGCGCTGACCGGGACGATCGGCGAAGAGGTCAGCGGCTACGGCTCGCTCAAGCGTGTGCCGGCCGAGGCCATGGCCAATGTGCGCAATGACATGTACCTGGCCAGCGAAGCCATTCGGCTGATCGAGAAACACCAGCTGGTGACCTTCGATAGCGGCACCCGCAGCCATCTGCAGCTGTTCAAGACCCAACTGGACGACGCCACCCGCTATATCCCGCTATGGGTGAAGGTGGCCGTGGCCATCGCGCTCGGGCTGGGGACGATGGTCGGCTGGCGGCGCATCGTGGTGACGGTGGGCGAAAGGATCGGCAAGACCCATCTCAGCTACGCCCAGGGTGCTTCGGCGGAAGTGGTGGCGATGTGCACGATCGGTGCGGCGGACCTGTTCGGGCTACCCGTGTCTACCACCCATGTGCTGAGTTCAGGCGTTGCCGGGGCCATGGTGGCCAACGGGTCTGGCCTACAAAAGCGTACGCTGGTGAACTTGCTGATGGCCTGGGTGCTGACATTGCCGGCGGCGATGTTGTTGGCGGGCAGCCTGTACTGGCTGCTGCGCCCGCTTTTCTGAACGTCACAGGCAAGCCTGGAAGTGTGAATGAGCCCGGCAAGCCCTGACCACTGGCAAATTTGCCAGTAGAGGAAAAGCTCGTAGCTGCTGATGCTGATGCTTCAATCAACCACAGCAGAAGGCTACGCATCATGGCATACCAACATCAAGCGTTAGATCTCAAAAGCGCAAAAGAAAAAACTACTGCCCAAGGCGTGTTCAACGTAAAAGTCTCGCACGCGGGGGGCTCGAAAGAGCTTGTATTAACAAACGTCCATTTCTCCCCAGTGCTCGTTTTCGGATCGGCTGATGGTTACTTCCTGTCAATCGGTTGCAGCACTGGACTGGAGGTCGGACACCACGAGGTCGGGCCGAATGAGGGCGATTATTTCTCACAGCTGGTAGTGCCGGAGGGCAGCAACGGTTTTGCCACTGAGGGCGAAATTTACATCACCGAAGCCACGAACGACCTCCTGAGTGGCAGTTTCACACTCACCTATGACGACGGCTACGCGGCTGAAGGTAACTTCACCGTGCGGCCTTGAACACGGTAGTTTTCCGTCAACGAACAGGCGCCGGGACAGGCCTGTCCGTTGACGATTGGTATTCTTCACCCTGTGGCCGAAACGTTGCCGCAGTCATGGGCACTCAAGGAATGGTCAGGCCACGTTGCACCGCTGGTCGTTCGAGGAACACCGCCAGCACCCGCTGCACTTCCTTGAACTGATCGAAACCGACCAGCTCGCGGGCGTTGTACCGCTCTACCAGGTTGCGCACCCAAGGGAAGATTGCAATGTCGGCGATGCTGTAGTCATCGACCATCCAGTCCCGCCCGTGCAGATGCCGGTCCAGCACTCCGAGCAGGCGCCTGGATTCGTTGACATAGCGATCACGCGGGCGCTTGTCTTCGTATTCCTTGCCAGCAAAGAAGTGGAAAAAGCCGACCTGGCCGAACATCGGCCCGATGCCGCCCATCTGGAACATCAGCCACTGGATCGTCTGATAGCGCTGGGCCGGGTCGCGGCTCAGCAACTGCCCGCTCTTTTCCGCCAGGTACTGCAGGATCGCGCCCGATTCGAACAGCGCCAGCGGCTGGCCGCCTGGCCCGTTGGGGTCGAGGATGGCGGGGATCTTGTTGTTGGCGCTGAGCGAAATGAACTCGGGGCTCAATTGGTCGTCATTGTCGAAGCTGACCTTGTGCGGCTCATAGGCCAGGCCGATTTCCTCCAACATGATCGACACCTTCACGCCATTGGGCGTAGGCAGCGAATACAGCTGCAAGCGCTCGGGGTGCCGCGCCGGCCATTTACGGGTGATGGGGAATGCGCTCAGATCGGTCATGCTTGGCCCCTGCAGAAATGGAAGCCACCACTTTAGGGACAACGTCGCGGTTTGACCATTGCCAGGCAGCTGAGCGAAGGCGCGGCTCCCTGCCGCGCCCGCGTGGCGATCAGTAACGCGGTGCTACAGCCTCGGCTCCCTGCGAGATGATGACCTCGACGCGGCGGTTGAGCTGGCGTGATTGCGCGTCGGCATTGGTCGCCACCGGGTACTCCTTGCCATAGCCAACGCTGGTGATACGCGCGGCCGCCACGCCCTGGCGCCGCAAGGCATTGGCCACGGCCCCGGCGCGGCGCTCGGACAACTGCTGGTTGAAGGCCTCGCTACCAGTGGCGTCGGTAAAGCCTTCCACCAGCACCTTGCGCTCCGGGTTGGCCAGCAGGTACTCGGCCAGTTGCCGGATGTTACGCTGGCTGCCGCCACGCAACTCCGCGCGGCCGGTATCGAACAACACATCGCCGAAGGTCACCACCGTACCGCGCTCGGTCTGTTTGGCCTTGAGCGCCTGTAGCGCCTTCAGCTGGGCGGTGCGCACATCCAGACGCGCCTGGGTGCGCTGCGCCTCGATACCTTGCAGGCCCGCTTCCGCCTGGCGCAGCAGGATGGTCTGCTCGGCGCTTTCGATCTTGCGCTGGGCCAGGTAGGCCAGTTGCTCGACGTCGGGGGATTTCCGATTGTTCAGCGAAGCCCCTTCGGCCTTGCCCAGGGCGATGTAGGCTTCCTGGGTTTCCAGTGCGGCAATCCGGCTGGACTCAGGCTTGCCTTGCAGTACCGAGTAGGCCTCACGGGCTTCCAGCAGGCGGGCATTTTCCGGCGTGGCAGCGCAGCCGGCCAGCAACAGGCCAAGGAGCGGAACCATTGTAAACAGTGGGCGTTTCGACATGTTCGTGTCCTTCAGTGGATGGCGTTCTGCGGCGCTTCGAGCATCTCCTGGCGGAGCACCTCGATGCCTTTGCGGGCGATATCCAGTTGTTCCTGGCGTTTACTGGCCATGGCCTTGCGCTCGGCCAGACGGGCATCGGCCTCAGCCTGCTCGGCCAACCGGCGGACCTGCTCGAGGTCGTCCTGGCCGAGGGCGCGATCCATGGCGCTGAGTTTTTCCTGGGCCGCGCGCATCTCGACCGGGGCATATTGCGTGGCATCGGCAGACACCGCGCGGTTGACGGCGCTTCGCGTCAGTTCGATCTGCTCGCTGGGCACCAGGGCGCTGGCGCAGCCGCCGAGCAATACCAGCGAGCCGATGAGCAGGCTTTTGACTGTGGATCTGGCACGCATGAAGGGTCTCTCCTTGAATGCGTCTGCAAAGGTGTCGGGCACGGCATTGCCGCCGTTGCCGGAGTGTCGATGCAGAAGGTTGGGAATGAACCAGGATGGGGCGAGAAGCCCGCCCGCGTCAGCGGGCCGGGCGAAGGGGCAGCGTGAAACCTGTGGTCATCCTGGGCTTCTTGTGGTGAAGACGCGGCCAGAGTAGTGCGAAAAGCGGGAAGCCCAAATCGGACCTATCCGTGAAACACGTGCGATTTTTCAACAGGAAGGCGGCATAACGCCGGGCTCAACCTTGCCCGTGCGCCTTGAGCTTGAGCTTTTCCGTGTCCACGCGCACGAACACCGAGTCGGCGCTGACCGTCAGTACATCACCGGCCCAGACCTCGCAGAGTACCCGCGTCTTGCGCCCGACTTCACCTTCCACGCGGGCCTTGAGCAGCAGTTCGACGCCCATCGGTGTCGGTTTCAGGTAGCTCAGGTTGAGCGTGCCAGTGACGCAATCGATACGCGGCAGGCTGCCCGCTTCGCGGCCTTCGGCGCGGTAGTGGTAGGCCATCGCCGTCCAGTTGGAGTGGCAGTCCACCAGCATCGCCAGCAAACCTCCGTAGACCAGGCCGGGCCAGCCGATGAAGGTGCTGTCCGGGGCATGTCGGCATAACAGATGGATGCCGTCGGTGTCCCAGTGGCTTTGCAGGTGCAGGCCGCTGGGATGGGAGCAACCGCAGCCATAGCAGGTGCCATCGGGTGCAGCCAGGGCCTGGAGGGAAAGGGGCTGGTCGTTCATACGCTTCCTGTGCTTGTTGGAATGGGGGCGGATAACGCCCCCATTTAAGCAGAAACATCAGGCTGGCTGGGTGACTGCCTTGCCGCGTTTCTGGGTCAGCGACACCAGCAGGATGAACAGGGTAACCCCAGCGGTCATCAGCGTCTCGTAGCGATAGGCATCGCTGAACAGCATGTAGCCCAGGACCATGACGATGGTGCCGATCACCAGCCAGGTCAGCCACGGGAACAGCCACATCTTCAGCTCCAGCTGGCGCCCTTCACGCTCGGCACGGGCACGCATGCGCAGCTGCGACACGGCAATCACCAGGTACACCAGCAAGGCGATGGCACCGGTGGTGGACAGCAGGAAGCCGAACACTTTGCCAGGGAACACATAGTTGACGAAGCAACCGGCAAAACCGGCCAGGGTCGAGAACATCACCGCCACGGTCGGTACCCCGGCGCCCGAGATGCGCTTGGTCACGCTCAGCGCCTGATCACGGGCACCCAGCGAATAGAGCATGCGTGACGCGGTGTACAGGCCCGAGTTCATGCAACTGGTCACGGCCACCAGCACCACCAGGTCGACCAGCAGCTTGGCGCCCGGCACATTCAGCACTTCCAGCACGCGCTGGAACGAACCCACCGCTTTCAACCCCGGGTCGTTCCAGGCCACCAGCGACACCACCAGGAAGATCGACGCCAGGTAGAAGATGGCGATGCGGTACACCACCAGGTTGGTGGCACGGCGGATCTTGTCTTTCGGGTTGGCGGTCTCGTCCGCAGCAATGGTGACGATTTCCGCACCGAAGAACGAGAAGATGGTGATCAGCACGCCGCCCAGCACGGTACCGAAACCGTTGGGCATGAAGCCACCGTGGTCCCACAGCCGGCTGACCCCGGACACCTCGGCCAGCGGCCACGCACCGAACACCGCCAGGCTGCAGACCACGATGAAGGCGATGATCGCCACCACCTTGACCAGGGCGAACCAGTATTCGAAAGCGCCGAAGTTCTTCACGCTGATCAGGTTGGTACCCGACAGCACCAGCATGATCAGCAAGGCGAACAGCCAGGACGGCACCGCTGGAAAGTAGGCATGCAGGATATCGGCGCCGGCAATCGCCTCGACCGGGATGATCAGCACCCAGAACCACCAGTACAGCCAGCCGATGGTGAAGCCGGCCCAGGGGCCGATGGCTTCGGAGGCATAGGTGGAGAACGAACCGCTATTGGGGTTGGCGATGGCCATTTCTCCCAGCATGCGCATGACCAGCAGTACCAGCAGGCCGGTCATGGCGTAGGAAATGAGGATGGCCGGGCCAGCGGTGGCGATGGCGTTGGAAGAACCGATGAACAGGCCGGCGCCGATGATGCCGGCAATGGAGATCATGGAAACCTGACGGGAGGTCAGGCCGTGCTGCAAGGAGCGCTGTTTGTTGTTATGTAGCGAAGCCATGAACAACCCTCGAATGGCTCGGCCGCAGCAAAGCGGCGGAAGACTGGAGCAGAATTCTGGTCAATTTCTGATGCTGGTTATTGTTGTTTTGCAGATGCTGGAAAGGTAACTGACCTCCTCTTCGCACAACCGGTTGTCATCGTTGATCCAGGTCAGTATTAATCTATAGGCCGGGGTCAACAAACGACCTTTTCGAAGCACATGATTCCGATATGGAATGAACTCCTTCCTTTTTTGCTCGGTATTTGCTCCCCATGTCCAAACGCCTGATGCCTTCGACCACCGCCCTCCAGTGCTTCGAAGCGGCCGCGCGCCACCTCAGCTTCACCCGCGCGGCGCAGGAACTGCACCTGACCCAGAGCGCAGTCAGCAAGCAGGTGGCACAGCTCGAGGACATGCTGGCGCACTCGCTGTTCCAGCGCATTCGCCGCCGCCTGCACCTGACCCCGGCCGGTGCGCTGTACCTCACCGAAGTGAACAAGATCCTCACCCAGATCGACATTTCCAGCCGTTACATCCTCAGCTATGGCGACGAGACCGAAGTGCTGCGCATTGCCACCCAGCCCACCTTCGGTGCGCGCTGGCTGGTGCCGCGGTTGAAGGGTTTTGGTGACCGCTACCCGCGCATTCACCTGGACATCCGCAACGAGCTGGAGCCATTCGACCTGGTCCAGGCCAAGGCCGATATCGCCTTCTTCTTCGGCCAGGGCACCTGGCCCGGGGCGACTTGCATCGAGCTGTTCAGTGAGGAAGTGGTACCGGTGTGCAGCCCACAGTTGCTGGCCAGCTGTCGTTTCGACAGCGCCCAGGCACTGACCGAACACCGCCTGCTGCAATGCGTGTCGCGCCCGGAGGCCTGGCACGAATGGTTCCTGGGCTTGGGCTTGCACAGCCAGAACAGCTACCACGGGCCGCGCTTCGACACGTTCTACCTGTGCATCCGCGCGGCCATTGCCGGCTGCGGCATCGCCTTGATCCCGCGCTACCTGGTGGCCGAAGAGCTGAGCGAGGGCAAGTTGGTGGTGGCCTGGGACCACCCGGTGGCGAGCAATGGCCGGCACTTCATCGCGCATGCCGAACATGCAGCCGAAGTGCCCAAGGTGAGGGCCTTCGTGCAGTGGATTCGCGAGCGGGTGGCTGAGGGGGATTGAGTTAACCTGTACCGGCCTCTTCGCGGGCTCGCCCGCTCCCACAGGATCACCACAGGTTCGGACCTTGTGCAGTACCTGTGGGAGCGGGCAAGCCCGCGAAGAGGCCGGTACAGACATCACAAAAAAATTAGGTAGATCACGAATCGAAGGAATGACCCCAATCGAATAATTCGTTTGCGGAATAACTGGCCAACACGCTTGGATAATAAGAAACCCGAACAAAGGTCCGCGTGCCCATGAATCAGGAAAGTATCAGCCAGTCCATTGCCATCGTTCATCCGATCACACTTTCCCATGGCCGTAATGCCGAAGTCTGGGACACCGACGGCAAACGCTACATCGACTTTGTCGGTGGTATCGGTGTACTCAACCTGGGCCATTGCAACCCGGCGGTGGTCGAGGCGATCCAGGCCCAGGCCAGCCGCCTCACCCACTCCGCCTTCAACGCCGCCCCACACGGCCCGTATCTGGCCTTGATGGAGCAACTGAGCCAGTTCGTGCCGGTCAGCTACCCGTTGGCAGGCACGCTTACCAACAGCGGCGCCGAAGCTGCGGAGAACGCCCTGAAAGTGGCCCGCGGTGCCACCGGCAAGCGCGCTATCATCGCCTTCGATGGCGCCTTCCACGGCCGCACCCTGGCCACCCTGAACCTCAACGGCAAGGTTGCCCCATACAAGCAACGGGTCGGTGAACTACCCGGGCCGGTCTACCACCTGCCCTACCCCAGCACCGACACCGGGGTTACCTGCGAACAGGCACTCAAGGCCATGGACCGCCTGTTCAGCGTCGAACTGGCGGTGGAGGACGTCGCCGCGTTCATCCTCGAACCAGTACAGGGCGAAGGTGGCTTCCTCGCCCTTGACCCGATTTTCGCCCAGGCGCTGCGCCGCTTCTGCGACCAACACGGTATCCTGATCATCATTGACGAGATCCAGTCGGGCTTCGGCCGCACCGGCCAGCGCTTCGCCTTCCCCCGTCTGGGCATCGAGCCGGACCTGCTGTTGTTGGCCAAGAGCATTGCCGGTGGCATGCCGCTAGGCGCCGTGGTCGGGCGCAAGGAATTGATGGCGGCGCTGCCCAAGGGCGGCCTGGGCGGCACCTATTCGGGCAACCCGATCGCCTGCGCGGCAGCCCTGGCCAGCCTGGCGCAGATGAGCGACGAAAACATCGCCACCTGGGGTGAGCGCCAGGAGCAGGCGATCGTTCGCCGTTTCGAGCGCTGGAAGGATTCGGGCCTGACGCCGTTCATCGGCCGCCTGACCGGCGTCGGCGCCATGCGCGGCGTCGAGCTGGTCAATGCCGACGGCAGCCCGGCACCCGCGCAACTGGCCAAGGTGATGGAAGCGGCACGGGCCAGGGGCCTGCTGCTGATGCCCAGCGGCAAGGCCCGGCACATCATTCGTCTGCTGGCGCCGCTGACCATCGAAGCCGAGGTGCTCGAGGAAGGCCTGGACATCCTCGAACAGTGCCTGGCGGAGCTGGGCTGAAGCTCAAGGCCCAGTGTTTGCGGTTTGACAAAGTCGCACTCGAAGGCAATCCAGCCGCCTTCGAGTTCGGCATGGCCGTAGACGATCGGGGCCATAGTAGGTCAGGCCGTTCTCCAGCGCCATGCAGATATGCGTGGCCGACCTCGGGACCGCGAGTGCACGTGAACGCGCGCCGGTCTGCCTCAGTTCATCCCGGCCGCCTGACGCAATACCCCGGCCTTGCTCGACTCACCGGTTATCACAGCAGTGTGCGGGTGAAAGGTCCAGGCGCTGTCGGCACCGATCCCCTCTCCCCAAATGGCCAGGTCCGGCAGCCACTGGCCGAGCTGCGCGCCGTAGGTGTTTTTGAACAAGGCGAAGTCCGACTGGCTTGGCAGACGCATGCCGAGCGACCGGCAGAGTTTCTCGGTATTACTCCACGTCGAACTGGCGGCAAGAATTTCCAGCCCGACCAGGCCAGTGATGATCAACGTGTACTGCTGCGTGCTACCTGCGGCGAGTGAAGCGGTGATGGTGGTACTACCGTTTCGCAAGACGCTGACATTACCGGCTCCGTCCACCGTAGCAACACTCGCATCGCTGCTCTTGTAGCCTGTCGCGCCGAGCAGGGGCCGGGCGAAACGCATCTGCGCCGGCAATTGCTGCGGCAGCTTGATCTTGCCGTTGTGATAGAACACCGGCAGCCGCAAGGCGGAAAGATCCACCACATGGCCGCCGGTAAAGCCATCGCTGATGTCGAACTCGAGGGCCGGGCTGGGGCCGTCGGTGCCTACCGTGTAGTAGACCTTGAGTTTGCCACTGCCCTTGACGAAAAACTGGCTGGCAAAACGCAGGGTGATGTTTTGGTCGTTATGGTTTACCGGCAGGCTCTTGCTGGCCAGCTGTGTGCCATCGGCCTTGGCCAGCACGACAGTCAACTCCTCGCCTGCATACATGGCGTCGAGTTGGATATCGACCGCTGCGCCTTGTACTGGCAGGCGGTCCGGGTCCAGCCAGCCGGCAATGGCGTGATGCGAAGTCGGCGTGTTGAGGTTGCTCATGGGGCGCTCCTGTCGAGGGCGGCGTTGCGACTGACCACCAGGCCCTGCTATCGAGTCTGAAATTAAGTGCGCTGGGCGCGCAGTTTTTGAACCAGGTCGACCTGGGCGGGCAGGCTATAGCCGCCGTACCGGCTATCTCCCCAGGTCAGCACGCGGCCATCCTGGGTCAATGCGGTGAAGGCAAGTGAGTTAGCGTAGATTGCCCTGACGTTGATCAATTGCCCGGCGAGGGCATTGGCGTTGCCGCCATGGCTGGCAGCGCCCCAGCATCTGACCGAGCCATCAGCGAACAATGCGGCGAACGCTGCGCCTGTAGCGCTGACTTGCACCACATCGGCGCGTTTGGCGATGTCGGCGGGCAGATTCCCGCCGTTCGACGCATGCCCCCACGCCACGATGTGCCCGTTACTGCGCCTGGCACAGAAGGCGCTAGCGGTAGCAGTTACCTCGATGACGTCGGTCAGCCGCGCGATCTCGGCAGGCACGCGTCCGCCGCTGGATGCATAACCGAACGCCAGTACCTGGCGCTGGCTGGTCAGCAAGCAGAAAGCTGTATTCGTGTGCGCCTCGATCGATTCGATGTCATCGCGTTGAGCGATGGCTGCAGGTACATTGCCGACATAGCGAAAGTCCCCCCAAACGAACACCTTCTTGCGCCCGTCGATAGTGATTCGCCGGCCAATGAAAGTGCCGCCGGTACCTTGCAGTTCCACTACATCGTCAAGTATCTGGTGGGCTGGCGGCATAACACCGCCATACATCGAATCTCCCCAGGCCACCACACCGCCATTACTGCGCAGGGCCGCGAATGCGTAGTGAGTGGCGACTATGTCATCAACGTCACGCAGGTCGAGAATATATTGCGGAATCCGCCCACCGTGCGCACGGTTGCCCCAGCCGGTCAGGCATCGATCGCCAGTGCTCGTGCCATACAGTGCGATGAAGGCATCGTAGTTGGAGCGAACCTTGAGAAAATTCCGCCGCACCACATCCTCGGGCCGCATGATCGAACCGTAGCCCGCCTGGCCCCAGCAAGTGATCGCACCATTCAAACGCCTGGCCGCCATGGCCAGGCCATTGACCGAGAGATCGACCACATCGTTGAGCGCAGGTGCCGCGGCGATGCTACCCCACGACCTAAGCCCGTAAGCGCCTGGCACCAAGGTATCGGTCAGGGCAGTGAAGCCCCTAGAGTTGCCCAGCACGTTGGCCACATTGAGCACGATGCTCTGCGCGCGGGTACGCACTTCGAGCAAACGCTCTGGCTGGGTATCGCGCCAGGTCTGCGCCGGTGTCCAGTTGGCGTCGCCACTGTAGCGCCATTCGGCGATGATCGGGCTGGAGGTCAATGCATGCACGGCCGTCAGGCGCTTCGGCGGTGTTATATCAGCCCTGCCATCAACGTTGTAGCGCGCCCCCATGACTCTCAATGGCGCAGCGCTGACCACCTGGTTGACCGAGTAGAACTGCTCCAGCGATTGCTCGATCCGGCCATCGACGAAGCGTTTGATCCTGTAGCTCAGCTTCAGCCCATGGTTCATGTGGGTCGTGATGATCCCAGACGCGACTGTGATATGCAGTGCCAACCCAGGCTCGCCTGCCTGCACGGTATGGGTAATAGTGTCCATATGCCCGGACAGCAGCCCCACCACATCGACCAGCACTTCATCGCCGATCTCCAGCCCGGCGGTCGCTGCAATCATCGCCGTAGCCTGGCCCTTGAGGTCGAACGGGTTGATATTGCCCTGTACTGCCTCGGCGATTACGGCGTTCGGCAAGGCGCCGCGCTGCACCCGGAACTTGATGAGGCCGGACCAATCTGAAGGGCGCTTGAGGGCGAAACGAATGATCTCGTATTGCACATCAACCTCACCGTTCTCGCTGGCCAGTACATAGCGCAGGTCGATCGGCAGAATGCGCGCCTGCCCCTCCTCGCCCCTGGCCACCGAATCGTGGACCTCGGTGATGCTATTGGGCTGATCACCATTCCAGTAGACCACCACCTTGTCACCGGCAGCCAGCCCAGCCGCAGCCGGAATCGTCACCGTCGCCGCGATACCGAGCATGGAAGGGTCGAGCACATCCTGCTGCACTTCGTTGACCACGGGCAGGGGCAAGCCAAGCTGCGGCTGTTTGCCCAGCACCAGGTCAAGGTCGAACGACACCTGGTCCGGTTGCCCAGGCTGCACGATGCGGTAGTAAACCGCCACGTCCAAGGTCTGGGTCAGGCCGGGATCGAGCTGCACGCGTGGAATTTGGAACTTGATGCTGGTGCCGCCCGAGGCGGGTACATTCTGGGTGTCCAGATAAACCCCGCCGGTTGAAGTACTCCATTCGATTTCAACGGTACTAGGCGAGGTGATCGTGTTCGGCAGCGGCACGACCAGGTCCACCCCGTGTGCGTATTCGGCCAGCGCGGGGTCGAGCACGCCGTTGGCGGGGTCTGGATCGAGCGTAGGCGCAACCAAGGTTTCCAAGGTGTCACCGACATCCAGCAAGGCCGGCTCGGACAGCAACTGTGCCTTGCCACGGGTGACCGAGTAGGAGATATCCAGCGTGCCACCATCGAGCGGCTGCAGCACCTTGCTGCCATCCAGACGAAACACAGCATCCTGTCCAGCCTGGGCGCTGCTGATACGCAGCGGCGCGGGCTTTTCGAGCAGCAGCGTGGTATCCGGACGTACGCCCCGCCATGTCAGGGTGACCAGATCATTGGCTTGCAGCTTGGCGGCGGCCGGGACCACCACGATGGTGGGGTCGAGGTCGGCGTCTACATACCCCTGGCTGATGCCATTGAGCTGCGGCGACGGCAGCTTGAGCGCGGCTCCGACGAAATTCACCCGGGTGCGCTTGGAATATTCGATCTTGGCACCTTGATAGCACTCGTAGCTGGCAATACCCCGGCCACCCCATAACGGCTGCAGGTATTGGGCCGGCAGGGCGAATACCAGGGTTCGGGTGCCACGTACCACCACCTGCGTGCCCAGGTCGACGACCGTGCTCACCCCCTGGGCATCCTCACCGGTCCACAGCGCATGAATCTGGTCACCGACCTTGAACCCTGCGGGCGGCGGATCGATTTCGACACTGAGCCCAGCCGAACCTGGCGAGCCCGGTTGCAGGCGCGTCACACTCTGGCCCGTCTGCGGGTCCACCACATGCGGCGCCACCAAGCCTTTGGCCAGGTCGTTGGGGATCAGCGTGTCGGGTGACCAGTCGTAGGACTCGTTGCCCACCTCGTCGACCACGTAGTAACTGATTTCCACATTGACGTCGCTGGAGCCGTCGACCACCGCATCGGGGATATCAGCGATGACATCCTTGCCGACCTGGCGGCTGGTCACCTCATGCTCAAGCATGTGCCCCGACCAGCTCAGCTGGATGCGATCATAGCGGCGCATCTTGGCATACGGCGGCACCGTCACCTGCACGTTCCTGCTGTTCAGGTCGATCCTGGCGTGGGATACCGTGACGGGTGCCAACTGATCTTGAAGGGTTGAATCTTCGCCAGGATAATTGAGCCGCACCAGCACATTGAGGCGCAAGGACTGCTCCTCGGCTGTCGCACCGGGCGCGGTGACACTGTAATAGAGTTCGGTAATGCCCGCCGGAATGTCATCGGCTGGTATGTTCAGCGTCAGCGGCTGGCCCTGCTGCCCGATGCGCACTTTGTGCGTCCAGACCTGATCGTCGTCCCAATAGACCTTGATCACATCGTCCACTTGCATGTTCGGGTACGCCGGTATGACCACCGGCAGGCCAGCACTGCCTTCATTGATGAGATCACCGCTGACACCCACTTCGGCGCCTTTGGTCTTGAGCGGGCGCACACCCTCGGGAATATATATATGACCCAGGCTCCCAGGCGGGATACTGTTGGGATCGAGTTTCAATAGGTAGGCAATGAAATCATCGATATCGTTCTGCAGTGCGTCAGCAGGGGTAGTTGGCATTTTATCCTCCGCTATTAATATTAACAGGCGCAGAAAGCTGATGATCGATAATCAGCCTTAACCTTTCAGCTTGCGCGTGAGCACGCGTTGTTGTATTTGTACTGTTCATTCGAAGTATTGATCTTCTGGGCGATACTCTACCAACCGACCATTGGCCGCATAAGTATCCAGTGCCAATACAGGCAGGTACCCGCCAGCGGTATCCTGATTGAATTCTCGCTGATAGCGTCTCGCATTTTCTCTGGCGGTTGCGGTGCTTCGATAATAAAATGCCTCCAGCGGCAAGTCCGCCGGTACATTGTCGGGCCAGACGTTCATCACCGCTTCGTTCCAATCTTTTGCGGAACGTAGTTTTCTGACTTCCGCCGCCAACTGAAACCCCGGCTGGTCTGTATCAAAGGCACAGCTGCCGCTCTGGCCGCCGTTATAGCGGCTGTTCCACTGTTGAGCCGTCGTGATACCCAAGCTTCGGCAGTTTCCCTGATGAGAGCACGGATTATTTCTGCCGGATGTGCCGCCATTTTGCGGATACATACAGCGCAACGTAATGGGCTGAGCTGCCGGAGCACCCGACGCTTTTAATATATAGCCCTGCGTATAAACTGGCGCTTGAACCACTTGGGTATCGGCCGCAAAGAAACTGAACGAAACAGCATTATAACGTTTAGAGTCAGGCGAATTGTTCCAAGCTCGAAAGTTCCCAACGCCGGTTCCACGCACCCACACGCCATTGCAGTTGTAACGGGCACTTCCATCCGGGCAGGCAGGCGCCGTATCCACATATCGGGCGTTGACTCGTGCTGCTACAGCGTAACCTTCGTATAACTGCTCAGATTGAGCGAAACCGAAGACAAGGGGATCATTCGGCTGGTAGCGCAGAAGCGGTAACCATTCGCCCGTGGCCCGATACCAGCTCAATTGGTGTCTCTGCCCCCGCCACAATGCGCCCGGAACGCCCAAGCGGTAATACAGTGCCTGCACGGCCACTTTGGCCGGAGTTTGGTCATCCCAATTGGCCACCTCGACGGTCTCGTGATGCGGCCGAATGCTCACGTCGTAAACCTTGTCCTGGGCCAACGCTTCGAAACGGTTCATGAGGATGAAGCCGGTCTTCTCCGTAACCGTCGCCGCCGGCAAATCACTGCGCAGGTAGACAAACATCTCACTGCCACGTTGGCTGGCCGCCGAATCATGCTCCCAGAACTTGTACGGATGGTTCTGCGCCATTGGCCTTACCAGCACGCCGCTACAGGCATAGTCGGGTTGATTGGCAGCGCATTTCTCGGGGGTATCAGCCAGACGCATGTTTAGCGCGTCAGCAATCTCGGGACCACTCATGGCCCAGATACCGGAGGTGAACAGGCATAGCAGGGCCATACCGCAAATTTGCAGCACTACGCGATTCATGGTCGACTCCTGAAAAGGCTATGGCACACGTTCTGCAACCAGCAGCGGTGCATTGGGCGAAGCACTGCACCGGCGGTGACAGGGTCCTTCAGCCTGGGGGATATCCCCCCGAGCCCCTAGAGATACGGTACAGCCGGCCAGACATTGCAGCCCTCGGCGAGTGCTTGCTGGTGCGTGGCATCTGGACGTATGGGTTCCATGTTGTAGGTCGGTTTGTCACGTATCGCGCGTCCCTTGTCGGTGCCAGCCAAATGGCAGACCAGTTGCCTGCGCATGCCAGCCCCATACCGATCCCCACTCCAACGCGGATCATCGCCATATTTTCTCAGCAACTCCGCATACATCGCTTCCGTCTCGTTCGCAGCGATGCGCCGGCCGTGCGCCGTTGGCGTGACCGCCAGGGTCCATACGTCTTTGCCCAAGTGCGGGTCGTCACGCTGAATCCAGCTCGCGCTTTGAATATAGGGCTGAGTAGAACTTGTCTGAATTGGCCGCGGCAGGTCTCGATGCTGCGCACCTGCCTCACAGGAGAAGTGTGCAGCGCTGTTGGCGGCCTGCGGAAAGTCGAACCTGACCACCGGCACCCATGACCCGGTGTGCTGATAATAATCAAACTGGTTTTTCATGGCTTGCTTGCGGCCGGCCGCAACATTGTAGAAAAAGGCAGCCACCGGAACTTTATCGTTATTCCAGGTCGCCACGCGCAACTCGGTTTGAGTCTCCAGCGCATCACGGGTATTGGCGATCGCCTGGCGGGCTGCGATAAAGTCCTTGAACGCCTCGGTACGTTGCGCACGGCCAAGGCTTTTTTTCAAGCTGAAACCACATTGTTTCTTATGACGGTCGCTTGTGGTGGATGCCTGCAGACCGTTGAAATGACGCGTCCACCCTACTGCATCGGTAATCCCGAGTGCCTGACAACTCTCTTCAGCTTCAGCAGTTTTATTATTATCCAAACAGCCACGATCTCCGCGAAAGTCGGTCCAGGCATCGATTGGAAACGCACAAACTACATTCAGCTTTTTATCAGGATCGTTCACAAACTGACGAGGCGTGAATATGATCCCGTTGTTCGCCGACAGGCCAGGATCTCGGTAAGCGATTTGATCGGCACGCATCCAGGATACTGAAACCCCACCCGAAGCTACCGATGCCGGGCTAGGGTTCCAAACATGATATTTGAGAGGGTCGGTCGGCGCGGGAACCTTTTCCGGATTTCCAACTTTTTCGTCCCAACGATGCGTGGCCCTCAACATCACCCCGCTGCAGTCAACAGCCGGATCTACGCCACAGTTGGATCGTGTATCGGAGTACCAACTATCAATCTGCTTGACGACATCTTCACATGTGACGGCGCCTGCAGCCCCAATAAATGTCGACAGTGGCATCACGGCACAGGCGATTCCCGCCTTTATCCTGTTCATCCTGGCATCCTCTTGCCGAAGTATTTCCCGACTTCGATGCTAAGGATGCCCAAGGGCAGCCACAACTAGCAGAAATGCTAGTTTTCCAACTTTCCGTCTATGGAAGTTGCAATGACGCTTTTATCGCCGTGCTGCAGCGCTTACAGCCCCAGCTCTTCGGGGCTGAGCATGTCGCACTCGAAGGCAATCCAGCCGCCTTCGAGTTCGGCGTGGCCGTTGACGATCGGGCCGTAGTAGGTCAGGCCGTTTTCCAGGGTCACGCAGATGTGCGTGGCGGACTTTTCCGGGGCTGCGAGCGTACCGACGAAATGCACCTTCTTCAGCGTTTCGGTGACGGCCTCCAGGCCAACGCGCATGCCCGAGTTCTCCGAGGCTTCGGCGTCGCCGCCACGGTCTTCGGCGCTGACGGTAATGGTGGCGATGTACAGGTACTGGATGCTCAAGCGGGGTTACCTCGGTGGGTGGGTAGGCGTATGGGCGCGTAGAGTACGGCAGGTGATCACGCTTGTCTCTACTGGCCGCATCGCCGGCAAGCCAGCTCCCCCAAAATGCTTGAGCGCTATGCGGTTGAGCTTGCACCAGGTGATCTGCCGGGCCTGATCTGTTAGGGTGCCCGCCGATGCACGCCACATACACGAGGATCCCCGAGTGAGCGCCGAAGAACCCCTGATCGCCGACCTGTTCGAAGTCGACAAACGCCTGTCCCTCAAGCCTGTGGTGGACTTCAACAGCTACCTGCGCAATGCCTTCGGCGAAGGCCCGTGCCGCTGCCACCGCTGCGCCGAAGGTGGCGAGCAGAGCAGCTACAGCCACCCCCACACCTTCACCTTCGACGGCCGCCCGTGGCACCGCCGCTTCGCCAGCACGGCGGCCAGCGACGTCGCCCAGGTGCTGAAAAAGGCCTGGCTGTCATACACCAAGGCTGACCTGAACCTGGTCGGCAACCTGGACCTGACCACGCTCAAGACCTTTACCGAAGCCGCCCTGCACAGCCGTCTGCTGGCCCTGCTGCCGGCCAGCGGCCTGGCGCGCGAAGAAGATGGCCGCTGGCTGCTGCTGGCCCAGGCTGACTGACAGCCCGGCGGCACGGCAGGATTCTGCCGGTCTGCTAACGTGGTGGAATCCGACCATTCGCAGGTAGTCCGCCATGGCCCGCACAACGCCCATCGAGCTGTACCGCAATATCGGCATCGTCGCCCACGTGGATGCTGGCAAGACCACCACCACCGAACGGATCCTGTTCTACACCGGGGTCAACCACAAGATGGGCGAGGTGCACGACGGCGCCGCGACCATGGACTGGATGGCCCAGGAACAGGAACGCGGCATCACCATCACTTCGGCGGCGACCACCGCGTTCTGGCAAGGCTCGACCAAGCAGTTCGCCCACAAGTACCGCTTCAACATCATCGACACCCCGGGACACGTCGACTTCACCATCGAGGTGGAGCGCTCGCTACGCGTACTGGATGGCGCGGTGGTGGTATTCAGCGGCGCCGACGGGGTCGAGCCACAGTCCGAGACGGTGTGGCGCCAGGCCAACAAGTACCACGTGCCGCGCCTGGCCTATATCAACAAGATGGACCGCCAGGGCGCCGACTTCCTGCGCGTGGTCAAGCAGATCGACCAGCGCCTGGGCCACCACCCGGTACCGATCCAGCTGGCCATCGGCAGCGAGGAAAACTTCCAGGGCCAGATCGACCTGGTGAAGATGAAGGCCATCTACTGGAACGACGCCGACCAGGGCACCAGCTATCGCGAAGAAGCCATCCCCGCCGAACTGCAGGCGCTGGCCGATGAATGGCGGGCGCACATGGTCGAGGCGGCAGCCGAGGCCGATGACGAGCTGCTCGGCAAGTTTCTCGAAGGCGAAGAACTGAGCACCGAAGAGATCAAGGCCGGCCTGCGCAAGCGCACCCTGAACAACGAAATCGTGCCGACCATCCTTGGCTCGTCGTTCAAGAACAAGGGCGTGCCGCTGATGCTCGACGCGGTCATCGACTATCTGCCCGCGCCGTCGGAAATCCCCGCTATCAAGGGCACCGACCCGGACGACGAAGAGAAACACCTGGAGCGCCACGCCGACGACAGCGAGCCATTCTCGGCGCTGGCCTTCAAGATCGCCACCGACCCGTTCGTCGGCACCCTGACCTTCGCCCGGGTCTATTCCGGCGTGCTCAGCTCCGGTAACGCGGTGCTCAATTCGGTCAAGGGAAAGAAGGAACGCATCGGCCGCATGGTGCAGATGCACGCCAACCAACGGGCGGAAATCAAGGACGTGTGCGCCGGCGATATCGCCGCACTGATCGGCATGAAGGACGTGACCACCGGCGATACCCTGTGCGACATGGACAAGCCGATCATCCTCGAGCGCATGGACTTCCCCGACCCGGTGATTTCCGTGGCCGTGGAACCAAAGACCAAGGCCGACCAGGAAAAAATGGGCATCGCCCTGGGCAAGCTGGCCCAGGAAGATCCGTCATTTCGCGTGCGCACTGACGAAGAGACCGGCCAGACCATCATCTCGGGCATGGGTGAGCTGCACCTGGACATCATCGTCGACCGCATGCGCCGCGAGTTCAACGTCGAGGCCAATATTGGCAAGCCGCAGGTGGCCTACCGCGAGAAGATCCGCAACACCTGCGAGATCGAGGGCCGTTTCGTCCGCCAGTCCGGTGGCCGTGGCCAGTACGGCCACTGCTGGATCCGCTTCGCCCCCGGCGATGAGGGCAAGGAAGGCCTGGAGTTCATCAACGAGATCGTCGGTGGCGTGGTACCGCGCGAGTACATCCCGGCGATCCAGAAGGGTATCGAAGAGCAGATGAAGAACGGCGTGCTCGCCGGCTACCCGCTGATCAACCTGAAGGCTGCGGTGTACGACGGCTCGTACCACGATGTCGACTCCAACGAAATGGCCTACAAGATCGCGGCCTCGATGGCCACCAAGCAGCTGTCGCAGAAAGGTGGTGCGGTGCTGCTGGAGCCGGTGATGAAAGTCGAGGTGGTAACGCCGGAGGAGTACCAGGGTGACATCCTCGGTGACCTCAGCCGGCGCCGCGGGATGATCCAGGACGGTGATGAAACGCCGGCCGGCAAGGTGATCCGTGCCGAAGTGCCGCTGGGCGAGATGTTCGGCTACGCCACCTCGATGCGCTCGATGACCCAGGGCCGGGCGAGCTTCTCGATGAAGTTCACCCGCTATGCCGAGGCGCCGACAAGCATTGCCGATGTCATCGTGAAGAAGAACCGCGGGGAATAAGTCCTTCCCTTGCACCGGCCTCTTCGCGGGCATGCCCGCGAAGAGGCCAGCACAGGCAACAGCCCTTCTCAGTGCTGCTCCCCCGCCCGCTTCAACAGCTTCTTGCAGCGCTCCGACAAATGCACCACGCGCATATGCTTGCCGGCCTTGGCATAGCGTTCGCGCAAGGTCTGCAGCGCCGCAACTGCCGAGTAATCGACAAAGCTCAGATGCTGGCAGTCCAGCGTGACCCGGGCCGGGTCGTTGGCGGTGTCGAACTGTTCGAGGAAGGCGGTGGTCGAGGCAAAGAACAGCGTGCCATGCAGCCGGTAGTGCTTGCCCCCTTCGCCGTCTTCATGGCTGTCGGCATACAGCTCCCGCGCATGCTGCCAGGCAAAGTTCAGCGCGGCGATGATGATGCCGAACAGCACCGCCACCGCCAGGTCGGTGAACACCGTGACCACGGTTACCGCAATGATCGCCAGCACATCGTTCAGCGGCACCTTGTGCAGCACCCGCAGCGACGCCCAGGCGAAGGTCTGCTGCGCCACCACGAACATCACCCCGACCAGTGCTGCCAGCGGAATGCGTTCTATCAGCGGGGCCAGGAACAGCACGAACAGCAACACCATGCCTCCGGCCACCACCCCCGACAGTCGCCCACGGCCATTGGAGCTGAGGTTGATCACGGTCTGGCCAATCATCGCGCAACCGCCCATGCCGCCGCACAGGCCGGACACCATGTTGGCCGCGCCAAGGGCCACGCATTCGCGGTCCGGGAAGCCACGGCTTTCGGTGATTTCATCGGTCAGGTTGAGGGTCAGCAGGGTTTCCAGCAGGCCGACCATGGCCATCAGCACCGCATAAGGTGCGACGATCTTCAGGGTTGCCAGGTTCCACGGCACGTCCGGCAGCGCCAGCTGCGGCAGGCCCCCGGCAATCTGTGCCATGTCGCCCAGGGTGCGGGTAGGCAGGCCAAGCAGGTACACCAGCAAGCCGACGCCAAGGATCGCCACCAGTGCCGGCGGCACCGCGCGGGTCAGCTTCGGCAACAGGTAGACCACCAGCATGGTCAGCGCCACCAGCCCGACCATCAGGTACAGCGGGGTACCACTGAGCCATTGCCCACCTTGCTTGAAGTGTTCCAGCTGGGCCAGGGCGATGACGATCGCCAGGCCGTTGACGAAACCGAGCATCACCGGGTACGGCACCAGGCGCACCAGCTTGCCCAGGCGCAGCAAGCCGAACAGGGCCATCACTGCACCACCCAACAGTACCGTCGCCAGCAGGTATTGCACACCGTGTTGCACCACCAGGGCGACGATCACCACCGCCATCGAGCCGGCCGCGCCGGAAATCATCCCCGGCCGGCCGCCGAACAGTGCCGTCAGGGTGCAGATGATGAACGCCCCGTACAGGCCCATCAGCGGGTTGAGGTGGGCCACCAGGGCGAACGCAATGCATTCGGGCACCAAGGCGAACGAAGTGGTCAGGCCGGCGAGCAGGTCGGCGCGAAGTCGGGCGGGTTTCATGGGGATCCTGTGGTGCAGTCCGGAGCGGACGGGGAAAAACGAGGGGCGCGATGTTACGGAATTTGTCTGCCAGCAGCCACCGTTCAGCGCACCCGGTCCCGGCTTTGTATGGCCAGGTCCAGCGCACGCTGCATGTCCAGGCGCGCCGAGCGCCCCAGGTCAGGGTGGTCCAGTCGCCCGCCGCGCTCCGACGGCAATATCGGCGCAGTCAGGTCTTCGGCATCCACGGCCTCGAAGTCCTGTTCGCTGCCCAGGGTCAGCGCGCTGCGCCGCAACAGCATGCGCACCTGCTGCGGGGTCAGGGCCGGGTTGATCGCCAGCATGGTCGCCACGGTGGCCGTGACCAACGGCGTGGCGTATGACGTGCCGCAGTGCGGCCGATCAGCGGCCACCGGACGGATGCAGGCGGCAGCACTGACATCCACGCGCATGTCGATGTTCGAGCTGTGGCGCTTGCGGACATGCCGAGGGTCTTCGACCGGCACCGCCTGGTCACTGCGCTGATGCCCGCCCACCACCAGCAGCTGCTCGGTGACGAACGAGGAAGGCAGCCGATATTCATCGGTGCCCGACCAGGACGCCCCATTGCCGGCCGAGTTCACCACCAGCACATCGGGATGCCTGGCCCGCAGCCAGAGGAAGAATTCTTCGAGCAACTCTTCATAGCCACTCATCGCCAGCCCCGAGCGCACCAGTGACTCGACCTCATCCCCCTGCAGGTTCTTCGCCCCGACCCGGTGGATGCCCCAGCTCCAGTTCAACACCCGCACGCCGTCTTCGACCAGGTTCACCGAGGCAGCGATATTGGCGGTGATCCCGGCATCCGAGTTGCGCCCGACAATCACCTCGAAACCGGGGCTGTGCCGGCCCAGCCCGGGCAGGAAGCCTTCGCCCCGGGCCGCCAGGATGCCGGCCACATGGCTCCCATGGCTGCCCGGGCGATCGCCGTCGGGGGCATACAGGCAGGTCTGCCCTTTGCCACAAGCGCCCCGGTAGGCACTGAAGGGCGGCGCATCGAAGTCCACGTCGCGCTCGATCACCCCTACGCGTACCGGTTGCACCGGCACCCCGGAAGCGGGAATGCGCCGCTGGTAGAAGTACAGCGCATCCAGGAAACGGTTGGCCGCCCATTCGTCTGCCTGGTCGATGGCCGATTGGCCGTCGCCATCACCCTCCTCGCCACGTTCCGGGGCGGACTCTTCAACGATCACCGCATCCACGCTGACCTCGGTGCCGAGGCGCAGGACCAGCGCATCGCGCTGCACCAGGTCGCGCACCGGCAAGCGCAACTGGTAGACATTGAGCGGCGGGATGGCACCGACCACCTGGGCACCGTACTTGCCGGCAATGCGCCGGGCTTCGGCGGCGCCATCGTACTTTTCTTCGATCAACAGGCTGACCAGGTCGAGGTAGGTGGTCAGGCCATCCATGTTCTTCGCCACTTCGCCAGGCCCGGCGGCGACCACGTGGCTGCGCTGCGTGCTCAGCCAGACGGCGTTGCTGGTACGTTCACCGTCTTGCAGCCACAGTGGCGCGCTGCGCTGGCCTGCCGTGGGCAGCGTCAGTCTGAGCGTGTTGCCTTGCCGCTCGATGGCGGCCTCGGCGAGCTGCGATCCGCCCAGCCGGACCGTCGGCACAGCGGCACCCAGGCCCTCGGCGCGCAAGCACCAGTGCTGTGCGCCTTCGCCCAATAGATCGCCGCAACGCTGCAGTTGTTTGATGCGCAGCGTGTCTGGCTGCGCCGACACGGCACTGCTGAAAATGGCCATCAGAACGATGACATGGCGCTTCATGCGATCAGCCCCCCGCCTTTCCTGTCATTGCGACTACCCGACATGCGCCAAGGTTCAGCGCCATGCAGAGCAACTTGTGACCTGGGCCCGGCACAAGCGCTACAAATTTGCCATCATGTTCATTCCACCCGCGGAGATCATCCCCATGCCGCTACGCCCCCTTTTCGCCTCGCTGCTGCTGGCCACCAGCCTTACCGTCCACGCCGCCACCGAGGTCGTGCCGCTGCAACACCGCAGCAGCGCCGAACTGCTGCCGGCAGCGCAGGCGTTCATCGGCAAGGACGGCAGCGTCACTGCCTTCGAGAACAAGCTGATCGTCAACGCCAGCGCCGAGCGCATCGACGACCTGCGCGCCCTGCTGCAACAACTGGACACTGCACCCAAGCGCCTGCTGATCAGCGTCGACAACAATGACAGCAACTTCCAGGACAACCGCGGCAACGCGCGCGTCATCCACTACGGCACCAGCAACCGCGATGGTGGCATGCAACAGGTTCAGGCCAGCGAAGGCCAGCCGGCGCTGATCCAGGTTGGCCAGAGCATCCCGGTTACCAGCACCAGCACCGACAGCTACGGGCGCTTCCAGAGCAACACCGAATACCGCAACGTGACCCAGGGTTTCTACGTTACCCCAAGCCTGAGTGGCGATACGGTTCGTCTGCAAATAAGCACCAATAATGACCGCATCAGCCAGGAACGTGCCGATGTAGTGAAAGTGCAAAGCACCGACACGACGGTCACCGGCAGGCTGGGTGAGTGGATCACCCTGGCGGGGTTCAACCAGCAGAGCCAAGCCGAGCGCAGTGCATCCAGCCACAGTTACAGCACCCAGCGCGGTGAAAACATGACGTTGCGGGTCAAAGTCGACCTTGTCGACTGATCCCAGGCAACTCAAGGCCTCGACCAAAGGCCTTGAAACTGACTACCGAGTCGCATTAGACCAAAGATGTAGTAAGCACAAAAAAGCACTACAAAACATTTGACAGGGTCTTTTTGCCAAGGGCATGATGGCCTCGCTCCCGCTAATCAGGGGCCCTGGCAAGGGCCTTCGAGACGCGCTCCTCCCACCCCTGGAGGCGTCTCGTGTCAATACGGCCCACAAGGCGGTTCGACGGGATTGCGACTGCAACGAAGAAGTTGTCCCGAGGGACGGAAGCGCATCACCGCAGTACTGGCAATCGCGTAGCACCGCAGCAAGGCAACCACGAGCCGACCTGCCGGAGTTCCTTGCGCCTGGCCTGCATCCCCTTCCCCTTCGAGCCTTCGCGTTCGCCGCCGCACTTCCTCGAACAGGACAGCCGCCAGCTTCCCTGATCGGCCCCGAGCATCAGCACAATTACCCCAAGATCGATGCGACGAGGTTTATTTCCATGGCACTGACACGCGAACAGCAAATTGCAGCCCTCGAGAAAGACTGGGCCGAGAACCCGCGCTGGAAAGGCGTGACCCGTACCTACACCGCCGCTGATGTCGTTCGCCTGCGTGGCTCCCTGCAGCCGGAGCACACCCTGGCCCGCCTGGGTGCAGAAAAACTGTGGAAGCTGGTCACCGAAGGTGCCCACCCGTCCTTCCGCCCAGAAAAAGATTTCGTCAACTGCATGGGCGCCCTGACCGGCGGCCAGGCAGTGCAGCAGGTCAAGGCTGGCATCCAGGCCATCTACCTGTCGGGCTGGCAGGTTGCCGCCGACAACAACTCGGCCGAGTCGATGTACCCTGACCAGTCGCTGTACCCGGTCGACTCGGTGCCGACCGTGGTCAAGCGCATCAACAACGCCTTCCGTCGCGCCGACCAGATCCAGTGGAAAGCCGGCAAGAACCCGGGCGACGACGGCTACATCGATTACTTCGCGCCGATCGTGGCGGACGCCGAAGCCGGTTTCGGCGGTGTGCTGAACGCCTACGAGCTGATGAAGAACATGATCGAAGCGGGCGCCGCAGGCGTGCACTTCGAAGACCAGCTGGCCTCGGTGAAGAAGTGCGGCCACATGGGTGGCAAGGTGCTGGTACCGACCCAGGAAGCCGTGCAGAAGCTGGTGGCCGCGCGTCTGGCCGCTGACGTGTCGGGCGTACCGACGATCATCCTGGCCCGTACCGACGCCAACGCCGCCGACCTGCTGACCAGCGACTGCGACCCGTACGACCAGCCATTCGTGGTGGGCGAGCGCACCCGCGAAGGCTTCTACAAGGTACGCGCTGGCCTCGACCAGGCCATCGCCCGCGGCCTGGCCTACGCCCCGTACGCCGACCTGATCTGGTGTGAAACCGCCAAGCCGGACCTGGACGAAGCCCGCCGCTTCGCCGAAGCGATCAAGAAGGAATACCCAGACCAGATCCTGTCGTACAACTGCTCGCCTTCCTTCAACTGGAAGAAGAACCTGGACGACGCGACCATCGCCAAGTTCCAGCGCGAGCTGTCGGCAATGGGCTACAAGCACCAGTTCATTACCCTGGCTGGCATTCACAACATGTGGCACGGCATGTTCAACCTGGCGCACGACTACGCCCGCAACGACATGACCGCCTACGTCAAGCTGCAGGAGCAGGAATTCGCCGATGCCAGCAAAGGCTACACCTTCGTGGCGCACCAGCAGGAAGTGGGCACCGGCTACTTCGACGACATGACCACCGTTATCCAGGGTGGTGCTTCGTCGGTGACTGCGCTGACCGGCTCGACCGAGGAGGAGCAGTTCCACTGATTGTGGGTTGCGGTTGAATAAAGGCCCGGGGCTTGCGAAAGCCCTGGGCCTTTGTTTTTGCCTGCACCGAAGCGTTCAGAGTTATGCGGGACCTGGTATTTTTGACAGTTTCGTCAATCCAGTGCTTCGCTGAACATTGTGGCTCCACCTACAAGGAGTTACATCATGTCGACCACCAGCAAAGCAGGACACCTAGACCCTCAATTCGCTTCGCAGGGGCGCTTTTCGCACAGCGCTTACGACCACCTCGGCCCGATCACTCTCGATTCAAACCAGAAAACCCTTATCTCTTCTGCACCAAGGGCCGCGTCCGTCATCAAGATGCTGCGCCTGGAGCCTAACGGTGCGCTTGATACCGGATTTGGTGTGCAAGGGGTTGCAACGGTGGAGTATGACGGGGCTCTGCGTGTGTTCCTGACTGGGATCGTTACGGACGAAACCGGGCGAATTTTCATAGTCGCCGATTATAACTATGCCCCGGATTCGTATCACCCGATGATCATTCGCTTGCTGCCCAATGGAGCGCCCGACACCAGCTTCGGCGAAGACAATAAAGCTTATCGCGTCTACCGAGCGATCAGTTCCACGTCGAAAGATGGGGCGATCAAACTTCGCTCGGACGTCCAAAGTCAAAGCCGCTCCTTGAACGCATCGAATTCCGTCGGCATATGGGACGGCATCCTCTACTTCCACTCGCGCGACCATATCGTGGCAGCTACGCTGGCAGGCGACCTGGCAACCGAGTTCAATGGAACAGGCTATTGGCGAGCCACCCACGACAACAGCCCTGTCTTATTGAGGGCAATGACCACAAGTGAGGGCAGCATTTATGCAGCCTTCGCCCCTCTGCCTGGAGAAGAATTCGAGGAGTATGTCTTCGTAACCCGCCTTGACAGGCACGGCAAGGTCGACGCAAGTTTTGCCGAGGATGGTTACCTGAGACTGGCCACCCCTGGCTACCCGGTGCTTCCGGCAGTACTCAGGCAATCCGTCTCCAACCAGCACTTTGTTCTGGCCTGCAGCATCGACGTCAATACCTATGATGAGGGAACTGCATTGATGGCCTTCAACAGCGATGGCACCTTGACCGACACCTTTAACAACGGGAACCCCGTCATCATCGAAAAGAACCCAGAGATTGTTGCCTCCCCCAATGACCTGGCCTTCGACGCGAACACCAGCGAAGCGGAAAAGCTGTACCTTGCCGTGCTTTATGAAGACAAAAACCTTTACTCCCCTTTTACGACCCTGCGCCTGAACAGCGACGGCAAACTGGACCCCACATATGGCGCCGATGGCTGGGCCTTTATCGGGGAAAGTGGACTTGCCAGTAGCATCACTTGCCAACCCAATGGGCAACTGCTGGTCGCCAGCAACCTCAAGCTTCCAACCGACCCCAGAGCCGGACTCTACCTGACACGCCTGCTCGCCTAGAACAGACAGGACTCCGCTGCTCGGCCGTTCGCGGACTGCCCGCGAACGAGCCGGGGCAGGCAACAGCAAAACCCAGGATCAGGGCTATGCTTGTGGCAACCCGGAAGCAAGGACCGCCCATGCCCCGCCCAAGCCACCTGACCCTGCTCGCCCTGGCCGCGGCTGCCCTCTATATATATGCACTGGCCAGCGACAACACCCTGCTCGCCCTGCTCGCCAAACCCGTTCCGGTATTGGTGCTGATCGCCTGGCTGCGCAGCGCAGCCGCCACACCCTACCGGCGCTGGATCACCCTCGGCCTGGCGTTGTCGCTGCTCGGCGACATCCTGCTGGCCATCCCCACCGACCTGTTCGTCTTCGGCCTGGCCGCCTTTCTCTGCGCCCACCTGGCCTATCTGCGCGGCTACTGCAGCAGAACCTTGCGCCCAGCCTGGCCCGCACTGCTGCTGAGTACAATCACCGGCCTCACCTTGTTTGGCGTGCTTGCCAGGCACGGCCTTGGGCCGCTCCTGCTTCCGGTGTCGGCCTACGCCCTGGCCATCAGCGCGATGCTCTGGCGCGCCCTGGCCAGCGGCGGCCTGGCGGCGCTGGGGGCTGGCCTGTTCGTGCTCTCCGACAGCCTGATCGGCATCGACCGCTTCGTCAGCCCGTTCGCCGCCGCACCGTACCTGATCATCCTGACCTACTGGCTCGGCCAATGGGCAATCGCCTCGTCAGCCAGTCATCGGCCAATCGGTAAAGTATTGACCCAGAGCGGTGCGAGCGGTGTCGGAAGTTGCTAGAACAGGCGTTTTTCGCGTTTGCAAGTAGGGGCAACCGCCAGATGAACTTTTCAAGGCGCAGAACAGCCGAATTATCAGGCATCAGGGCAAATGATATTAATTATCATTACGAAGTTTGCCCTTCGTTACCAGCGGCAAGAAACATAATTAACAAAACCGCACGCAATGCCCTAACCTCAAGGCTTTCAGCCGGTTACACGCGGGTTTTGTACTTAATCCTACGAATAAATTTGCGACAGAAATTTTACTTGCACCGGGTTTACCCATAAAATCAGCCCGATTGATTCAGCTGCGACATTTGGTCACTGCACGTGCGACACCAGGTCGCCGCTCTACACTTATTTCAGACTGCAGAGCTGGGTCTCTGTATAAGGATTTCTAGCATGTCCGATTCGGCAGGACTCATCGCCCACAACTGGGGCTTTGCCATCTTCCTCCTGGGTGTCGTCGGCCTGTGCGCCTTCATGCTCGGCCTGTCCAGCCTGCTCGGTAGCAAGGCCTGGGGTCGCGCCAAGAACGAACCCTTCGAATCCGGCATGCTGCCCGTCGGCAGCGCCCGCCTGCGCCTGTCCGCCAAATTCTATCTGGTCGCGATGCTGTTCGTGATCTTCGATATCGAAGCCCTCTTTCTCTTTGCATGGTCTGTGTCCGTCCGCGAAAGCGGCTGGACCGGATTCGTCGAAGCACTCGTTTTCATAGCAATTCTGTTGGCAGGTCTTGTCTACCTTTGGCGCGTCGGGGCACTTGATTGGGCTCCCGAAGGTCGCCGCAAGCGGCAAGCGAAGCTGAAACAATGAGGCTTTGGCATGCAATACAATCTCACCAGAATCGATCCGGATGCGCCCAACGAGCAGTACCCGGTCGGTGAACGGGAAACCGTCACCGATCAACTGCTGGAGGACCAGGTCCACAAGAACATCTTCATGGGCAAGCTCGAAGATGTGCTGCGTGGCGCGGTCAACTGGGGTCGCAAGAACTCCCTCTGGCCGTACAACTTCGGCCTGTCCTGCTGCTACGTGGAAATGACCACGGCCTTCACGGCACCCCACGACATCGCCCGCTTCGGCGCCGAAGTCATCCGGGCCTCGCCGCGTCAGGCCGACTTCATGGTCATCGCCGGTACCTGTTTCGTCAAAATGGCGCCGATCATCCAGCGCCTGTACGAGCAGATGCTCGAGCCGAAATGGGTCATTTCCATGGGTTCGTGTGCCAACTCCGGCGGCATGTACGACATCTACTCGGTCGTTCAGGGGGTCGACAAGTTCCTCCCCGTGGACGTCTATGTGCCCGGCTGCCCGCCGCGCCCTGAGGCTTTCCTGCAAGGCTTGATGCTGCTGCAGGAGTCGATCGGCCAAGAACGACGCCCGCTTTCCTGGGTTGTTGGTGATCAAGGCATCTACCGTGCCGAGATGCCAGCCCAGAAGGACCTGCGTCGTGAGCAGCGCATTGCCGTAACCAACCTGCGCAGCCCCGACGAAGTCTGATCCAGCGACCTGCCGCCCGCTCCTTGGAGCCGGCGGCCTGGCTTCATTCTTAACGTTGACCCAAAGCGACCGAGACCATGACAGCGGACAACGCTATTTTCATTCCGCCCTACAAGGCAGACGACCAGGATGTGGTCGTCGAACTGCACAACCGTTTTGGCGCCGAAGCATTCGTCGCCCAGGAAACCCGCACCGGCATGCCCGTGCTGTGGGTCAAGCGCGAGCAGCTCAAGGAAGTGCTCAGCTTCCTGCGCGGCGTGGCCAAGCCGTACAGCATGCTGTACGACCTGCACGGCGTCGACGAACGCCTGCGTACCCAGCGCCGCGGCCTGCCAGCCGCCGACTTCAGCGTGTTCTACCACCTGCTGTCGATCGAGCGTAACAGCGATGTGATGATCAAGGTGTCGCTCAGCGAAGGCGACCTGAACCTGCCGACCGTGACCGGTATCTGGCCGAACGCCAACTGGTACGAGCGCGAAGTCTGGGACATGTTCGGCATCGACTTTGCCGGCCACCCGCACCTCAGCCGCATCATGATGCCGCCCACCTGGGAAGGCCACCCGCTGCGCAAGGACTACCCGGCCCGCGCCACCGAGTTCGATCCCTACAGCCTGACCCTGGCCAAGCAGCAGCTTGAAGAGGAATCGGCACGCTTCAACCCGGAAGCCTGGGGCATGAAGCGTCAGGGCGCCAACGAGGACTACATGTTCCTCAACCTCGGCCCCAACCACCCTTCGGCGCACGGTGCCTTCCGTATCGTCCTGCAGCTGGACGGTGAAGAAATCGTCGACTGCGTACCGGACATCGGCTACCACCACCGTGGTGCCGAGAAGATGGCCGAGCGCCAGTCATGGCACAGCTTCATCCCCTACACCGACCGTATCGACTACCTCGGTGGGGTGATGAACAACCTGCCGTACGTGCTCGCGGTCGAGAAGCTGGCCGGTATCAAGGTGCCACAGAAGGTCGACACCATCCGCGTGATGCTGGCCGAGTTCTTCCGTATCACCAGCCACCTGCTGTTCCTGGGTACCTATATCCAGGACGTCGGCGCCATGACCCCGGTGTTCTTCACCTTCACCGACCGCCAGCGCGCCTACACCGTGATCGAAGCGATCACCGGTTTCCGCCTGCACCCGGCCTGGTACCGCATCGGTGGTGTCGCCCACGACCTGCCGCGCGGCTGGGACAAGCTGGTCAAGGACTTCGTCGAATGGCTGCCGAAACGCCTCGACGAGTACGAAAAAGCTGCCCTGCAGAACAGCATCCTCAAGGGCCGTACCATCGGCGTTGCCGCGTACAACACCAAGGAAGCCCTGGCCTGGGGTACTACCGGTGCCGGCCTGCGTGCCACCGGTTGCAACTTCGACCTGCGCAAGGCCCGCCCCTACTCCGGCTACGAGAACTTCGAGTTCGAAGTACCGCTGGCCCACAACGGCGATGCCTACGATCGCTGCATGGTCCGTGTCGAGGAGATGCGCCAGAGTATCCGCATCATCGACCAGTGCCTGCGCAACATGCCGGAAGGCCCGTACAAGGCGGACCACCCGCTGACCACGCCGCCGCCGAAAGAGCGCACCCTGCAGCACATCGAGACCCTGATCACGCACTTCCTGCAAGTCTCGTGGGGCCCGGTCATGCCGGCCAACGAGTCGTTCCAGATGATCGAGGCGACCAAGGGCATCAACAGTTACTACCTGACGAGCGATGGCGGCACCATGAGCTACCGCACCCGGATCCGTACCCCGAGCTACCCGCACCTGCAGCAGATCCCTTCGGTGATCAAAGGCAGCATGGTCGCCGACCTCATTGCGTACCTGGGCAGTATCGACTTCGTTATGGCTGACGTGGACCGCTAAGCATGAACAGCACGCTTATCCAGACAGACCGTTTCGCCCTGAGCGAAACCGAGCGCTCGGCCATCGAGCACGAAATGCATCACTACGAGGACCCGCGCGCGGCGTCCATCGAAGCCCTGAAGATCGTCCAGAAGGAACGTGGCTGGGTACCGGACGGTGCCATCCACGCCATCGGCGAAGTCCTGGGTATCCCGGCCAGCGACGTCGAGGGTGTGGCCACCTTCTACAGCCAGATCTTCCGTCAGCCGGTCGGCCGCCACATCATCCGCGTGTGCGACAGCATGGTCTGCTACATCGGCGGCCATGAGTCGGTGGTCAGCCAGATCCAGAGCGAGCTGGGCATCGGCCTCGGCCAGACCACCGCCGACGGTCGCTTCACCCTGCTGCCGGTGTGCTGCCTGGGCAACTGCGACAAGGCCCCGGCGCTGATGATCGATGACGACACCTTCGGTGACGTGCAGCCGGTTGGCGTTTCCAAACTGCTGGAGGGTTACGTATGACCATTACTTCCTTCGGCCCGGCCAACCGCATCGCGCGCACGGCCGAAACCCACCCGCTGACCTGGCGCCTGCGTGACGACGGCGAGCCGGTCTGGCTGGCCGAGTACGAGTCGAAGAACGGCTATGCCGCGGCGCGCAAGGCGCTGGCGCAGATGTCGGCCGACGACATCGTGCAGAGCGTCAAGGACTCCGGCCTCAAGGGCCGTGGTGGTGCAGGCTTCCCCACTGGCGTGAAGTGGGGCCTGATGCCCAAAGACGAATCCATGAACATCCGCTACCTGCTGTGCAACGCGGACGAAATGGAGCCGAACACCTGGAAGGACCGCATGCTGATGGAGCAACAGCCCCATCTGCTGGTCGAGGGCATGCTGATCAGCGCCCGCGCGCTGAAGGCCTACCGTGGCTACATCTTCCTGCGCGGCGAATACACCACCGCCGCCAAGCACCTCAACCGCGCCATTGAGGAAGCCAAGGCCGCCGGCCTGCTGGGCAAGAACATCCTCGGCAGCGGCTTCGATTTCGAGCTGTTCGTGCACACCGGTGCCGGCCGCTACATCTGCGGTGAAGAAACCGCGCTGATCAACTCGCTGGAAGGCCGCCGCGCCAACCCGCGCTCGAAGCCGCCCTTCCCTGCCGCCGTGGGCGTGTGGGGCAAGCCGACCTGTGTCAACAACGTCGAAACCCTGTGCAACGTGCCGGCCATCGTCGCCAACGGCAACGACTGGTACAAGTCGCTGGCCCGCGAAGGCAGCGAAGACCACGGCACCAAGCTGATGGGCTTCTCCGGCAAGGTGAAGAACCCGGGCCTGTGGGAACTGCCATTCGGCGTCACCGCCCGCGAGCTGTTCGAAGACTACGCCGGCGGCATGCGCGACGGCTTCAAGCTCAAGTGCTGGCAGCCAGGCGGCGCCGGTACCGGCTTCCTGCTGCCCGAGCACCTCGACGCACAGATGTACGCCGGCGGCATCGCCAAGGTCGGCACCCGCATGGGTACCGGCCTGGCCATGGCGGTCGACGACAGCATCAACATGGTGTCGCTGCTGCGCAACATGGAAGAGTTCTTCGCCCGCGAGTCGTGCGGCTGGTGCACGCCCTGCCGTGACGGCCTGCCGTGGAGCGTGAAGATGCTGCGCGCACTGGAAAAAGGCCAGGGCCGCGCCGAAGACATCGAGACGCTGCTGGGCCTGGTCAACTTCCTCGGCCCAGGCCGCACCTTCTGTGCTCACGCACCGGGTGCCGTCGAGCCGTTGGGCAGTGCCATCAAATACTTCCGCTCCGAGTTCGAAGCCGGGGTTGCTCCAGCAGCCGCTGGCGACACCCTGCGCCCGGATCTGGCCAAGCCAATCCAGGCCGGGCCGATCGTGGTCGGCGCATAACAAGATGATCAGGCGAGTGGTCCGTGCCACTCGCCAGCTTGCCGCCAGGCCCGAGTCGCTCGTGGCGTGTCGCAAGCTCACCGTTTTCCATTAGCCACGCCCGCTCACGCGGGCCAACGAAGAACTTTGAACAATGGCCACTATCCACGTAGACGGCAAAGCGCTCGAAGTCAACGGTGCAGACAACCTGTTACAGGCCTGTCTGTCGCTCGGCCTCGACATCCCTTATTTCTGCTGGCACCCGGCGCTTGGTAGCGTTGGCGCCTGCCGGCAATGTGCGGTCAAGCAGTACACCGACGAGAACGACACCCGTGGTCGTATCGTCATGTCCTGCATGACCCCTGCCTCCGACGGCACCTGGATTTCCATCGACGATGAAGAGTCCAAGGCGTTCCGCGCCAGCGTCGTCGAATGGCTGATGACCAACCACCCGCACGACTGCCCGGTGTGCGAGGAAGGCGGTCACTGCCACCTGCAGGACATGACGGTAATGACCGGCCACAACGAGCGCCGCTACCGTTTCACCAAGCGTACCCACCAGAACCAGGACCTCGGCCCGTTCATCGCCCATGAGATGAACCGCTGCATCGCCTGCTACCGCTGCGTGCGCTACTACAAGGACTATGCCGGCGGTACCGACCTGGGCGTATACGGCGCCCACGACAACGTGTACTTCGGCCGCGTCGAAGACGGCGTGCTGGAAAGCGAATTCTCCGGCAACCTGACCGAGGTCTGCCCGACCGGCGTGTTCACCGACAAGACCCACTCCGAGCGCTACAACCGCAAGTGGGACATGCAGTTCGCCCCGAGCATCTGCCACGGCTGCTCCAGCGGCTGCAACATCAGCCCGGGCGAGCGCTACGGCGAACTGCGCCGGGTGGAAAACCGCTTCAACGGTTCGGTCAACCAGTACTTCCTGTGCGACCGTGGCCGCTTCGGCTACGGCTACGTCAACCGCAAGGATCGCCCCCGCCAGCCGCAACTGGCCGACGGCACCAAGCTGAGCCTGGACGCCGCCCTGGACAAGGCCGCCGACCTGCTGCGCGGGCGTACCATCGTCGGTATCGGCTCGCCGCGCGCCAGCCTGGAAAGCAACTACGGCCTGCGTGAGCTGGTCGGCGCCGAGTACTTCTACTCGGGTATGGAAGCCGGCGAACTGGCCCGCGTGCGCCTGGCCCTGGACGTGCTGAACAACAGCCCGCTGCCGGTGCCGACCCTGCGCGACATCGAAGACCACGACGCCGTGTTCGTGCTCGGCGAAGACCTGACCCAGACCGCAGCCCGCGTCGCCCTGGCCGTGCGCCAGGCCACCAAGGGCAAGGCCGAGGCCATGGCCGAAGCGATGAAGGTACAGCCGTGGCTCGACGCGGCCGTGAAGAACATCGGCCAACACGCGCTGTACCCGCTGTTCATCGCTTCGCTGGCGGAAACCAAGCTGGACGACGTCGCCGAAGAATGCGTGCATGCCGCCCCGGCCGACCTGGCCCGCATCGGTTTCGCCGTGGCCCACGCCATCGACCCGAGCGCGCCTGCCGTTGCCGGCCTGGATGCCGAAGCGCAAGCACTGGCCCAGCGCATCGCCGACGCCCTGGTCGCGGCCCAGCGCCCCCTGGTGGTCGCCGGTACCTCGCTGGCCGACCCGGCGCTGATCGAAGCCGCCGCCAACATCGCCAAGGCCCTGAAGCTGCGCGAGAAGAACGGTTCGCTGAGCCTGGTGGTGCCTGAAGCCAACAGCCTGGGCATGGCCATGCTCGGTGGTGAGTCCGTCGACGCTGCGCTGGACGCCGTCATCAGCGGCAAGGCCGACGCCATCGTGGTGCTGGAAAACGACCTGTACACCCGCGTGCCAGCGGCCAAGGTCGACGCAGCCCTGGCCGCGGCCAAGGTGGTGATCGTTGCCGACCACTCGAAAACCGCGACCGTCGATCGCGCCCACCTGGTGCTGCCGGCCGCCTCGTTCGCCGAAGGCGACGGCACCCTGGTCAGCCAGGAAGGCCGTGCCCAGCGCTTCTTCCAGGTGTTCGACCCGCAGTACCTGGACAGCAGCATCCTGGTTCACGAAGGCTGGCGCTGGATGCACGCCCTGCGTGCCACCCTGCTGAACAAGCCGGTCGACTGGACCCAGCTCGACCACGTCACCAGCGCCTGCGCCGAAGCCGCCCCGCAACTGGCTGGCATCGTCAACGCCGCGCCATCTGCCGCGTTCCGCATCAAGGGCCTGAAGCTGGCCCGCGAACCGCTGCGTTATTCCGGCCGTACCGCCATGCGCGCCAACATCAGCGTGCACGAGCCACGTACCCCGCAGGACAAGGACACCGCGTTCGCCTTCTCCATGGAAGGCTACTCGGGCTCCGCCGAACCGCGCCAGCAGGTGCCGTTCGCCTGGTCGCCGGGCTGGAACTCGCCGCAGGCCTGGAACAAGTTCCAGGACGAGGTCGGTGGCCACCTGCGCGCCGGTGACCCGGGCGTGCGCCTGATCGAATCGCAAGGCGACCGCCTGAACTGGTTCACCCGCATTCCGGGGGCCTTCAACCCGGCCCGTGGCACCTGGACCGCGGTGCCGTTCTTCCACCTGTTCGGCAGCGAAGAAAGCTCCTCGCGCGCCGCCCCGGTGCAGGAACGCATCCCGACTGCCTATGTCGCCCTGGCCAAGTCCGAAGCCGACCGCCTGGGCGTCAACGACGGCGCCCTGCTGAGCCTGACGGTCGGCGGTGTGGCGCTGCGCCTGCCGCTGCGCATCAATGAACAGCTGGGCGCTGGCCTGGTCGCATTGCCGAAAGGCCTGGCCGGCATTCCGCCAGCCATCTTCGGTGCATCCGTCGAAGGTCTGCAGGAGGCGGCACAATGAGCTGGTTCACCCCCGAAGTGATCGATGTGATCCTCTCCGTGCTGCGGGCCATCGTGGTCCTGCTGGCGGTGGTGGTCTGCGGTGCGCTGCTCAGCTTCGTCGAGCGTCGCCTGCTGGGCTGGTGGCAGGACCGTTACGGTCCGAACCGCGTCGGCCCGTTCGGCATGTTCCAGATCGCTGCCGACATGCTGAAGATGTTCTTCAAGGAAGACTGGAACCCACCCTTCGTCGACCGCGTGATCTTCACCCTGGCACCGGTGGTGGCCATGAGCGCCCTGCTGATCGCCTTCGTGGTCATCCCGATCACCCCGACCTGGGGCGTCGCCGACCTCAACATCGGCCTGCTGTTCTTCTTCGCCATGGCCGGCCTGTCGGTGTACGCGGTGCTGTTCGCCGGCTGGTCGTCGAACAACAAGTACGCCCTGCTGGGCAGCTTGCGTGCCTCGGCCCAGACCGTGTCGTACGAAGTGTTCCTGGGCCTGGCGCTGATGGGCGTGGTGGTGCAGGTAGGCTCGTTCAACATGCGCGACATCGTCGACTACCAGGCACAGAACCTGTGGTTCATCATTCCGCAGTTCTTCGGCTTCTGCACCTTCTTCATCGCTGGCGTCGCCGTGACTCACCGTCACCCGTTCGACCAGCCGGAAGCGGAACAGGAACTGGCCGACGGCTACCACATCGAGTATGCCGGCATGAAATGGGGCATGTTCTTCGTCGGTGAGTACATCGGCATCATCCTCATCTCGGCGCTGCTGGTGACCCTGTTCTTCGGCGGCTGGCACGGCCCGTTCGGCATCCTGCCGCAGCTGTCGTTCCTGTGGTTCGCGCTGAAGACCGCATTCTTCATCATGCTGTTCATCCTGCTGCGCGCCTCGATCCCGCGCCCACGCTATGACCAAGTGATGGACTTCAGCTGGAAGTTCTGCCTGCCGCTGACCCTGATCAATTTGCTGGTGACCGCTGCGCTCGTGCTCTACAACGCGCCAGCCGTCGCGGCCCAGTGAGGATTTGACCCATGTTCAAGTATATCGGCGACATCGTTAAGGGCACCGGCACCCAGCTGCGCAGCCTGGCCATGGTGTTCTCCCACGGGTTCCGCAAGCGCGATACCCTGCAGTACCCCGAAGAACCCGTGTACCTGCCGCCGCGCTACCGCGGCCGCATCGTCCTCACCCGCGACCCTGATGGCGAGGAGCGCTGCGTGGCGTGCAACCTCTGCGCGGTGGCCTGCCCGGTCGGCTGCATCTCGCTGCAGAAGGCCGAGACCGAGGACGGCCGCTGGTATCCGGAGTTCTTCCGCATCAACTTCTCGCGCTGCATCTTCTGCGGCCTGTGTGAAGAAGCGTGCCCGACCACCGCGATCCAGCTGACTCCGGATTTCGAAATGGCCGAGTTCAAGCGTCAGGACCTGGTGTACGAGAAAGAAGATCTGCTGATCTCCGGCCCCGGCAAGAACCCTGACTACAACTTCTACCGTGTTGCGGGTATGGCGATCGCTGGCAAGCCGAAAGGCGCTGCGCAGAACGAAGCCGAGCCGATCAACGTGAAGAGCTTGCTCCCATAAGGACAGAAAGATGGAATTCGCTTTCTATTTCGCATCCGGGATCGCCGTGCTCTCCACCCTTCGGGTGGTGACCGGTACCAACCCCGTGCACGCCTTGCTGTACCTGATCATTTCGCTGATTTCCGTGGCCATGATCTTCTTCGCCCTGGGTGCGCCGTTCGCCGGCGCCCTGGAAGTGATCGCCTACGCCGGCGCCATCATGGTGCTGTTCGTGTTCGTGGTGATGATGCTCAACCTCGGGCCGGCTTCGGTCGCCCAGGAACGCGGCTGGCTCAAGCCCGGCATCTGGGCCGGGCCAGTGATCCTCGCCGCCCTGCTGCTGCTGGAGCTGCTGTACGTGCTGTTCGTCGCCCCGAGCGGCGCCGCCATCAGCGGTACCACCGTGGGCCCGAAAGCCGTGGGCATCAGCCTGTTCGGCCCGTACCTGCTGGTGGTCGAACTGGCGTCGATGCTGCTGCTGGCTGCAGCCGTCACTGCCTTCCACCTGGGCCGCAACGAGGCGAAGGAGTAAATCATGGGTGCTATCCCTCTCGAGCATGGTCTGGCGGTCGCCGGCATCCTGTTCTGCTTAGGTCTGGTTGGCCTGATGGTCCGCCGCAACATCCTTTTCGTGCTCATGAGCCTGGAAGTCATGATGAACGCCTCTGCCCTGGCGTTCATCGTCGCCGGTGCCCGTTGGGTCCAGCCCGACGGCCAGGTGATGTTCATTCTGGTGATCAGCCTGGCAGCCGCCGAGGCCAGTATTGGCCTGGCCATCCTGCTGCAGCTGTATCGCCGCTTCCACACTCTCGACATCGATGCTGCCAGTGAGATGCGCGGATGAACCTTCTCTTCCTGACTTTCGTCTTCCCCCTCCTCGGCTTCCTGCTGCTGTCGTTCTCGCGCGGGCGCTTTTCGGAGAACCTGTCGGCCCTGATCGGCGTCGGCTCGGTGGGCCTGTCGGCCGCCGTGGCCGCCTACGTCATCTGGCAATTCAATGTCGCCCCGCCTGAAGGCGGCGCGTACAGCCAACTGCTGTGGCAGTGGATGTCGGTGGACGGCTTCGCGCCGAGCTTCACCCTGTACCTGGACGGCCTGTCCGTGACCATGCTCGGCGTGGTCACCGGTGTCGGCTTCCTGATCCACCTGTTCGCTTCCTGGTACATGCGTGGCGAAGCCGGTTACTCGCGCTTCTTCTCGTACACCAACCTGTTCATCGCCAGCATGCTGTTCCTGGTCCTCGGCGATAACCTGCTGTTCATCTACTTCGGCTGGGAAGGCGTGGGCCTGTGCTCGTACCTGTTGATCGGTTTCTACTACAGCAACCGCAACAACGGTAACGCGGCACTCAAGGCATTCATCGTCACCCGCATCGGCGACGTGTTCATGGCCATCGGCCTGTTCATCCTGTTCGCCCAGCTGGGCACCCTGAACGTGCAGCAGCTGCTGGTGCTGGCACCGCAGAAGTTCCAGGCTGGCGACACCTGGATGGTCCTGGCCACGCTGATGCTGCTGGGTGGTGCGGTCGGTAAGTCGGCACAGCTGCCACTGCAGACCTGGCTGGCCGACGCGATGGCCGGCCCGACGCCGGTCTCCGCACTGATCCACGCGGCAACCATGGTGACCGCGGGCGTGTACCTGATCGCCCGCACCAACGGCCTGTTCCTGCTGGCGCCGGACATCCTGCACCTGGTTGGCGTGGTCGGTGGCGTGACCCTGGTACTGGCCGGCTTCGCCGCGCTGGTGCAGACCGACATCAAGCGTATCCTCGCCTACTCGACCATGAGCCAGATCGGCTACATGTTCCTCGCCCTGGGCGTGGGTGCCTGGGACGCGGCGATCTTCCACCTGATGACCCACGCCTTCTTCAAGGCCCTGCTGTTCCTGGCTTCCGGTGCGGTGATCGTTGCCTGTCACCACGAGCAGGACATCTTCAAGATGGGCGGCCTGTGGAAGAAACTGCCGCTGGCCTACGCCAGCTTCGTGGTCGGCGGTGCTGCCCTGGCCGCCCTGCCGATCGTGACCGTCGGCTTCTACTCCAAGGACGAGATCCTCTGGGAAGCCTTCGCCAGCGGTAACACCGGCCTGCTGTATGCCGGCCTGGTCGGTGCATTCATGACCTCGCTGTACACCTTCCGTCTGATCTTCATCGCCTTCCACGGCGAAGCCAAGACCGAAGCCCACGCAGGCCACGGCATCAGCCATTGGCTGCCGCTGGGCGTGCTGATCGTGCTGTCGACCTTCGTCGGCGCCTGGATCACCCCGCCGTTGGCAGGCGTGCTGCCGGAAAGCGCCGGCCACGCCGGTGGCGAAGCCAAGCACGCGCTGGAGATCACCTCGGGTGCCATTGCCATCGCCGGTATCCTGCTGTCGGCCCTGCTGTTCCTGGGCAAGCGCCGCTTCGTCAGCGCCGTGGCCAACAGTGGCATCGGCCGTGTCCTGTCGGCCTGGTGGTTCGCTGCCTGGGGCTTCGACTGGATCTACGACAAGCTCTTCGTCAAACCGTACCTGTTGATCAGCCATATCCTGCGCAAGGACCCGGTTGACCGCACCATCGGCCTGATTCCTCGGATGGCGCGTGGCGGCCACGTCGCCATGAGCAAGACCGAGACTGGCCAGCTGCGCTGGTACACCGCCTCTATCGCCGTGGGTGCCGTGCTGGTGCTCGGTGCCGTGGTAGTGGCTGCGGTATGACTATGAATCTTGCGACTTTGCCAAAGGAAACCAACCCGTCATGATTTTGCCTTGGCTGATCCTGATCCCCTTCATCGGCGGCTTCCTGTGCTGGCTGGGTGAGCGCTTCGGCGCCACCCTGCCGCGCTGGATCGCGCTGCTGACCATGTCCCTGCTGCTCGGCATCGGCCTGTGGCTGTGGGCCAACGGCAACTACACCCTCGCCCCTGCTCCTGGCGCCGAGCCGGCCTGGGCCCTGGAATACAAAGTCCAGTGGATCCAGCGCTTCGGCATCAGCATCCACCTGGCCCTCGACGGCCTGTCGCTGCTGATGATCCTGCTCACCGGCCTGCTCGGTGTGCTGTCGGTACTGTGCTCCTGGAAAGAAATCCAGCGCCACGTCGGCTTCTTCCACCTCAACCTGATGTGGATCCTCGGCGGCGTGGTCGGTGTATTCCTGGCCCTGGACCTGTTCCTGTTCTTCTTCTTCTGGGAAATGATGCTGGTGCCGATGTACTTCCTCATCGCGCTCTGGGGTCACAGCTCGGCAGACGGCAAGAAGACCCGGATCTACGCGGCGACCAAGTTCTTCATCTTCACCCAGGCCAGCGGCCTGATCATGCTGGTGGCGATCCTTGGCCTGGTGCTGGTCAACTACACCAACACCGGGGTGATCACCTTCAACTACAGCGACCTGCTGAAAGCCGAACTGCCAGCCGGTACCGAGTACCTGCTGATGCTGGGCTTCTTCATCGCCTTCGCGGTGAAACTGCCGGTGGTGCCGTTCCACTCCTGGCTGCCTGACGCTCACGCCCAGGCGCCGACCGCAGGTTCCGTGGACCTCGCCGGTATCTTGCTGAAGACTGCGGCCTACGGCCTGCTGCGCTTCGCCCTGCCGCTGTTCCCGAATGCCTCGGCCGAGTTCGCGCCGATCGCCATGACCCTGGGCCTGATCGGTATCTTCTACGGCGCCTTCCTGGCCTTCGCGCAAACCGACATCAAGCGCCTGGTCGCGTTCTCCAGCGTCTCGCACATGGGCTTCGTGCTGATCGGTATCTACTCCGGCAGCCAGCAGGCGCTGCAAGGCGCGGTGATCCAGATGCTGGCCCACGGCCTGTCGGCTGCCGCGCTGTTCATTCTGGCCGGCCAGCTGTACGAGCGCCTGCACACCCGTGACATGCGCGAAATGGGCGGCCTGTGGCACCGCATCGCCTACCTGCCGGCCATCAGCCTGTTCTTCGCCGCCGCCTCCCTGGGCCTGCCCGGTACCGGCAACTTCGTCGGCGAATTCCTGATCCTGATCGGCAGCTTCGCCAGCGTGCCGTGGATCACCGTGATCGCCACCACTGGCCTGGTGTTCGGTTCGGTGTACTCGCTGATCATGATCCACCGCGCCTACTTCGGCCCGGCCAAGGCCGACAGCGTGCTGGCCGGCATGGACGGTCGCGAGCTGATCATGGTCCTGGGTCTGGCAGTACTGCTGATCCTGCTGGGCGTGTATCCGCAGCCGTTCCTCGACACCTCTGCCGCCACCATGAGTGGTGTGCAGCAGTGGCTCGGTTCCGCTTTCACTCAACTCGCTTCGGCCCGGTAAGAGCGCTATGGAATTCACCACTCAACACTTCATCGCATTGGCGCCGATGCTGATCACCACCATCACCACGGTGGTGGTGATGCTGGCGATCGCCTGGAAGCGCAACCACTCGCAGACCTTCCTGCTGTCCACCGTGGGCCTCAACCTGGCCCTGCTGTCGATCCTGCCGGCGCTGAAGGTTGCGCCGCTGGCGGTCACCTCGCTGGTGACCATCGACAAGTTCGCCTGCCTGTACATGGCGATCATGCTGGTGGCCACGCTGGCTTGCGTCACCCTCGCCCACGCCTACCTCGGCGAAGGCGCCAAGGGCTTCCCGGGCAACCGTGAAGAACTCTACCTGCTGTTGCTGATGTCGGCCCTTGGCGGCCTGGTGCTGGTCAGCGCCAACCACCTGGCCGGCCTGTTCATCGGCCTGGAACTGCTGTCGGTACCGGTTTACGGCCTGGTGGCGTATGCCTTCTTCAACAAGCGCTCGCTCGAGGCCGGCATCAAGTACATGGTGCTGTCGGCTGCCGGCTCGGCGTTCCTGCTGTTCGGCATGGCCCTGCTGTACGCCGACGCCGGCAGCCTGAGCTTCGACCAGATCGGCAAGGCCCTGGCCGCCACCAGCATGCCAAGCCTGCTGGCCCAGCTGGGCCTGGCCATGATGCTGGTCGGCCTGGCCTTCAAGCTGTCGCTGGTACCGTTCCACCTGTGGACCCCGGACGTGTACGAAGGCGCCCCGGCGCCGGTCGCCGCGTTCCTGGCCACTGCCAGCAAGGTGGCGGTGTTTGCCGTGGTAGTACGCCTGTTCATGCTCTCCCCTGCGGCCAGCAGCGGCGTGCTGAGCACCGTGCTGGCGGTGATTGCCGTGGCCTCGATCCTGATCGGTAACCTGCTGGCGCTGACCCAGAGCAACCTCAAGCGCCTGCTCGGTTACTCGTCCATCGCCCACTTCGGCTACCTGGTCATCGCCCTGGTTGCCAGCAAGGGCCTGGCCCTGGAAGCCATGGGCGTGTACTTGGTCACCTACGTGATCACCAGCCTTGGCGCATTTGGTGTCATCACCCTGATGTCGTCCCCATACGGCGGCCGTGACGCCGATGCGCTGTACGAGTACCGCGGCCTGTTCTGGCGCCGCCCGTACCTGACCGCGGTACTGACCGTGATGATGCTGTCGCTGGCCGGTATCCCGCTGACCGCCGGCTTCATCGGCAAGTTCTACATCATCGCCACCGGCGTCGAGTCGCACCTGTGGTGGCTGGTCGGTGCACTGGTGATCGGTAGCGCCATCGGTGTCTACTACTACCTGCGCGTCATGGTCACCCTGTACCTGGTCGAGCCGAACCTGCGTCGCCACGACGCCCCGCTGAAGTGGGAACAGCGTACCGGCGGCGTCATGCTGCTGGCCATCGCCATTCTCGCCTTCGTGCTTGGCGTGTACCCGCAACCGCTGCTGGAAATGGTCCAGCAGGCAGGCCTGCAACTGATCGGCTGATTACCCCGGCAAAACAAGACACCCCGCTCATGCGGGGTGTTTTTTTATCTGCCTTGTTTTTCCTGCAGGCACCTCTCCCGCCTCAAGCTTTTGATCAGCGCCAAGGCTGATGCGAAGCTCTCGCAAGCTTTTGCCAAGTTTCTTCGTGCTTCAAGGGTGATTTCGCTCGTCTCAACGCCGTTGTCATTTGCCCTGTCACCTGGAGTCGTACCATGCGTTGCGTTTTGCCCCTATCGTCCTGCCTCGGCCTGCTGGCTGCTTTGGCTGCCAACCAGCCTGCGGCAGCCTCCTCGGTCGAACTGGACCAGGTGCTGGTCACTGACGAGGAGCAGAACGACCTGAGCGCAGCCAGCGAACGCCTGCGCGAAGTGCCAGGGGCTAGCAACCTGGTGGACATGCAGCGCGCAGGACAGGGCCGGCTCGCAAGCAACCAGGACGTGCTTGCCTACCAGCCGGGGGTATTCGCCCAATCGGCGGGCAACGATGGCATCAAGTTGTCGATCCGCGGCTCGGGCATCAACCGCGCCCCAGGGGCCCATGGCTCCGGGGTGTACACGCTGTTCGACGGCCTGCCCCTGACCGGCCCGGGCGGCACACCCTACGAACTGTTCGAGCCACTGTGGCTGAGCCGTGCCGAAGTGCTGCGCGGCGCCAATGGCTTCGACCAGGGCGCGCTGGCCCTGGGCGGAGCGCTCAACTACATCACCCACACCGGCTACGACGCCGCGCCGCTGCAGCTGCGCTACGAAGTCGGCAGCCGTGGCTACCAGCACCGGCAGGTCAGTTCCGGCCAGGTACTGGGCAAACTCGACTATTACCTGGCCTTGACCGATTCGGAATATGACGGCTACCAGGCGCACAGCAGCGGCAGTGCCAAGGGCGTTGCCGCCAATTTCGGCTACCGCTTCAACCCTGACCTGGAAACGCGCTTCTACCTGCGTTATCGGGAAACCGAGAACGAACTGGCCGGGCGCCTGACCAAGGAGCAGATCAAGCACCACCCCCGCGCTGCCAACCCGAACTACCTGGCCCGCGACGACAGCCGCCCGCAGCCGGGCAGCACCTGGCTGGGCAACAAGACCACCTTCTACCTCGACGACGACGCACGCCTGGAAGCCGGCCTGGTCTACCACGACTACCCGATGGACCTGCGCGAAGGCCCGATGCGCCTGAAGGTGGCCTACACCGATGTCAGCGGCACCTTGAATTACTTCCGCCGCGACACCCTGATGGGTCATGACAGCAAGACCACCGTAGGCTGGCGCACCACCAAGCACCTGCCCAACAGCGGCGCCTCGCAATTCGAACGGACGGGTGACGTGTTCGGCAAGCGTACCCGCGACTTCACCTACCAGGGTTCGGACACGGTGCTGCACGCCGGCAACGACCTGGAACTTGTGCCGGACCTGTGGCTGACCACTGGCCTGGCGCTGATCTACACCCGCCGCGAAAGTGCGGTCACCTACCCTGCCGAAGGCGGCAAGGTGAGCCTGCATGACTGGGACTATGCACCTCGCCTGGGGCTGCGCTATGACATCCGCCCGGACCTGCAGGTGTACGGCAACCTGAGCCGCTCGGTCGAACCTCCACATCCCTGGTCGCTGATCTGGAGCGCGCCGACCGCCTACCAACCGATCGAAATGCAGAACCAGACAGCCACCACGCTGGAGCTGGGCGCGCGCGGCGATTCGGCAATAGGCCATTGGGACCTGGCCTGGTACTACGCGCAGGTGCGCCATGAACTGCTGGCTGTGGAAATCCTCCAGGGCGCACCGGCCAAGGAATTCAATGCCAGCGCCACCGTGCACCAGGGGCTGGAGGCAGGCCTCGACAGCACGCTGTGGGAACGCGCCGGGGCTGGCAGGCTCAGCTTGCGCCAGGCCTACACCTTCAGTGACTTCCACTACCGCGACGACGACCAGTTCGGCGACAACCGCCTGCCCGGCATCCCGATGCACTACTACCAGGCCGAGCTGCGCCACGACTGGCCCAGCGGGTTCTACGCGGGGATCAACACGCAGCTGGCGTCGAAAGTGCAAGTCGACTATGCCAACAGCTACCACGCCGACGCCTATGCCTTGCTCGGCGCGCGCCTCGGCTGGAATTCACCGAAACAGGACTGGCAGACCTGGCTTGACCTGCGCAATCTGACCAACAAACGCTATGCGGCAACGGTGACACCCGGCTACAACGACGCGGGCAAGGACGTGGCCCGCTCGACACCGGGCGAAGGGTTCGCTGTGTATGCCGGGGTTTCCTACAGCTTCCGTTGAAGCGCTGCACACAGCTGGCCTGGTGTCCCAAAGGGCTGCTGCGCAGCCCTTCGCGACACCAGGCCGCTCAAGGCGGTCAAACCGCCCTGTTCAACTTCACCCACGAAGCGAACTTGTCGATGAAACCCTGCAGGAACGGCCGGGTCTTGTCGTTGAGCTTGCCGGCCTCGTCGAACAGGCTGGCCGCACCGCCAATGTAGGCTTCGGGCATTTGCATGCATGGCATGTCCAGGAATACCAGCGACTGCCGCACGGCATGGTTGGCACCAAAGCCACCAATGGCTCCCGGCGATACACTGACCACCGCCGTCGGCTTGCCACTCCAGGCACTTTGCCCGTAGGGCCGCGAGCCGACATCGATGGCATTCTTCAGGCAGCCCGGCACCGAACGGTTGTACTCCGGGGTGACGAACAGCACTGCATCGCTGCGGCGGATCTCATCGCGAAAACGCTTCCACGATTGCGGCGGCGCATCGGCCTCGACATCCTCGTTGTACAGCGGCAAGTCGCCGATCTCGACAATCTTCAAGGCCAGGCTGGACGGCGCCAGCTCCGAGAGTGCGCGGGCAACCTTGCGGTTGTAGGAGTCCTTGCGCAAGCTACCGACGACGACTGCTACCGAATACACCTGGGTCATGGCAATTTCCAACCTTTGCTGGGTAAAGGGACGTTGTAGTTATAGATGACCGTTGTTCGCCACTTTGGTTTTTTTTCCGGCAGGCGAAAACTTCCGAGGCGGTTCCACGGTCTATCCGTTCAGACATTCCCTACGAAATTCAGAGGTTTTCACACAAATGGCAGCAGTAATGGTCGGCCAATTCCACGCCCGTGACGCCGAAGGCCGCATCTACCCCGTGCACGAGTTTCAGGAGTCGACCCTGCAAGTGGACGGCAGCACGCTGGGCGCGCCCATCACCACTTACCGCCTGGCCATCGGCGACAAGGTCAACCACCTGGGTGAAAACCGCTTCGAACTGGCCCGCAGCGGCGTCGAGCTCATTCGCATTCCCTGATGCAATCCACCGTGTAGCGGCCACTTTCGCTCTGCAGGCCATGCACGTCGGCGAGAAAGCCCGGGAAGCCCTGGTTGAACGCCCTGGCAAAGGCCAGGTAGTCGAGTATCGACCGGGTTGCTTCGGTGAACCGTTCCCCCGGCATGATCAAGGGAATGCCTGGCGGGTACGGCACCAGCATCACCGCCGCCACCCGCCCCGACAGTGCCTCGATCGGCACCGCCTCCACTTCGCCACGCACCATCTGGTCATAGGCACTGGCCGGGCTCATGGCGACCTCCGGCAAGCGGGTGAACAACCGCTTCAGTTGCTTGGCGGTGGCATTGGTGCGGTAGCAGCCATGCAACTGGTCGCACAGCTCGCGCAAGCCCATGCCCTGGTAGCGGGACGTATCGGCAGCCATTACGCTGGGCAGGCAGTCGTTCAACGGTGTGTTGCCGTCATAGTGGCGCTTGAACTCCAGCAACTCGGTGAGCAACGTGCTCCACTTGCCCTTGGTAATGCCCATGGAGAACAGCACCAGGAAGCTGTACAACCCGGTCTTTTCCACCACCAGCCCGCGCTCCCAGAGAAACTTGCTGACCACCGCAGCCGGGATGCCATGTTCGCCCAGCGCACCGCCCGCACTCAGGCCAGGCATTACCAGCGTCACTTTCAGCGGGTCGAGCAGCACATAGTCATCCGCCACCTCGGTGAAACCATGCCACTCGGCGCCCGGCTGCAATAGCCAGTCCTGCGCGGCCAGGCGATGAATGCCTTCGGTGCCTGGCGGCTGCCAGATGCTGAACCACCAGTCGTCTGCGGCAATGTGCTCGCGCAGGTTGGCCAGGGCCCGGCGGAAACTCAGGGCCTCGTCGAACATTTCTTGCAGCAGTGAATGCCCGGCCGGGCCCTCCATCATGGTCGAGGCCACGTCCAGCGAGGCGAGGATGCTGTACTGCGGCGAGGTCGAAATGTGCATCATGAACGCTTCGTTGAAGCGGTCCCGGTCCAGTTGGCGCCTGGCCCCATCCTGCACGTGAATCATCGAGGCCTGGCTGAACGCGGCCAATAGCTTGTGGGTGGAATGGGTGCTGAACACCAGCGGGCTGTCCGCCGCACAGGCCGTGCCCATGGCGTAGCGCCCGGTGAAGAAGCCGTGGAACGCCGCGTAGGCGAACCAGGCCTCGTCGAAGTGCAGCACCTCGACACTGGGGCCCAGGGTCTGCTTGATCAGCCCGGCGTGGTAGCACAGGCCGTCGTAGGTGGAGTTGGTCACCACTGCCAACTTGATGCGCTGCCCACGGTCGCGCGCAAGCGGGTTGGCCTGGATCTTGGCCTGGATCGACGCGGGGCTGAACTCACTGAGCGGGATCGGCCCGATGATCCCCAGTTCGTTGCGTTCGGGGCACAGGTACAGAGGGATGGCGCCGGTCATGATGATCGCATGCACCACCGACTTGTGGCAGTTGCGGTCCACCAGTACCAGGTCGTCACGGCCAACCATGGCGTGCCAGACGATCTTGTTGGCGGTGGAGGTGCCATTGATGACGAAGAAGGTGTGGTCGGCGCCGAAGTTGCGCGCCGCCCTGGCCTCGGCTGCGGCCAGGGGGCCGGTGTGGTCGAGCAGCGAGCCCAGTTCCGGCACCGAAACCGACAGGTCCGAGCGCAGGGTATTCTCCCCGAAGAATTGATGGAAAGCCTGGCCCACCGGGCTTTTACGGTAGGCCACACCGCCACCGTGGCCCGGCGTGTGCCAGGAATAGTTGGATTGCGCGGTGTGCTGCACCAGGGCCTTGAAGAACGGTGGCAGCAGCCCGTCGAGGTAAGTGTGCGCCGCACGGGCGACCTGGCGCGCGAGAAACGGCACGGTGTCTTCGAACAGATAGAGGATGCCACGCAGCTGGTTCAGCTCGCTCATGGCTTCGGCAGGGGCATTTTCCAGGGTGACCTGCTCGCCCAGGGCGAAAATCGGCAGGTTGGGCGCACGCAGCCGAGCCAGGCGGATCAGCTCGGCCATGTTCTGCAGCAGATGGGTATTCTCGGCGACACCTTCGGCCGCAATTAGCATGCAGGCCAGGCCGTGGTGGGTGGTGGCGACCAGGCGCGCTTCGGCGTGGTCGGCGGCCTTGATGACGGTAAAGCCGTCCTGGCTCAGCTCCTCGGCGATACCGCGCACACGCTCGCCGGCAACGCTGTCGGCCTTGATGGCACGATGGACGATGAGGATGGGGAACTTGAGGTCCTTGTACATCAGGTGGCTACCTCCGAAGGACATGGAGTCCCAATGAGGTTAGCTGCAGGAACGGCCTCGTGTCGCAAAAGGGCCGCAACGCGGCCGCAACACCTCGCGGCAGGCTATCAACCGGCTGGCGTCTCGGTCAGCACCTGCCACATCGAGGGCCCACCAGCCGACTTGGCAATCGCCGCCAGGCGCTCGGCATGCGCCTCCAGCTCCTCGGCATTGGCCATGATCACCCGCCCCGGTGCACGCCCGACAATCCGGCGGATCTCGCTGCCACCCGCCGCCTGGCCGTCATCCTCGGCGTCGGCACCGTGGCCCGCCAGCGACAGGCTGGTCTGGCCACCGGTCATCGCCAGGTAGACGTCAGCCAGCAGTTCCGAGTCGAGCAGTGCGCCGTGCAGTTCACGGCCCGAGTTGTCGATGTCGTAGCGTTTGCACAGCGCATCGAGGCTGTTGCGCTGCCCCGGATGGCGCGCGCGCGCCAGCAGCAGGGTGTCGAGGACGGTGCAGTGCTGCGAGATGTCGGCGCGGTCGTGCTGGCCCAGCAGGGCGAACTCGTTGTTGATGAAGCCAACGTCGAACGCCGCGTTGTGGATGACCAGCGTGGCGCCCTGGATGAATTCGAAGAATTCCTCGGCGACATCGGCGAAGCGCGGCTTGCCGACCAGGAAGGCATCGGTGATGCCGTGGACGTTGATGGCGCCCTCGTCGCTCTCGCGGTCCGGCTGCAGGTAGACGTGGAAATGCCGCCCGGTCAGGCGCCGACCGATCACCTCGACACAGCCGATCTCGATGATCCGGTGGCCTTCGCTGACCGGCATGCCCGTGGTTTCGGTATCGAGAATGACAAACCGCTTATCTTGCTGCTGCTCCACGCGGGGCGCTCCAACTTGCATCAGTCACAAAGGCGGCGATTGTACCCCAGCTCAGCGCTGCGCGCGCACCTCATCGACCCCACGGTTGGCCAGCTGGTCGGCGCGTTCGTTGCCGGGGTGGCCGATATGGCCACGCACCCATTTCCAGGTCACCTTGTGGCGGTTGACCTGTTCATCCAGCAATTGCCACAGGTCGGCGTTCTTCACCGGTTCCTTGCTGGCGGTCTTCCAGCCGCGCTTCTTCCAGTTGACCATCCATTCGTTGATGCCTTTCATCACGTACTGCGAGTCAGTGGTCAGCACCACCTCGCATTCGCGCTTGAGCGCCATCAGCCCCTGGATCGCCGCCATCAGTTCCATGCGGTTGTTGGTGGTTTCGCGTTCGCCGCCCCACAGTTCCTTCTCGACGCCCTTGTAGATCATAAGGACACCCCAGCCGCCCGGGCCAGGATTGCCCTTGCAGGCACCATCGGTAAACATCTCGACGCTTTCGCTCATGTACCACTCATGTTCAGTGCTTTTCAGTGTCCGGATTGACCACCGTACGGTTGACCTTGGCCAGCGGCAGCGGCAGCAGCTTGCCCATCGGTTCGCGACGTTCCGGGCGCAGCGGCCGCAGGCCTACCACCATCTTGCGCGCCACCAGCAGGTAGACGCCGCCACCGGAACCCTGCCAGCCCCCGGCCAGGCGTTCCCAGCCCGCCAGGCGCTGCTGCCAGGCGGCAGAGGCGAGCGGCGGACGATAGCACCCGAAGCGGCGTTTCTCCAGCGCGAAGCCCAGCAGGTTGAGCCAGTCCCCCACCCGCGAAGGCGAGATGCAGCGGGCCTTGCGCAAGGCGCCATGGCTGAACAGATGGCGTACGCCCCAACCGCTCCATGGGTTGATGCCGATAATCAGCAGGTGCCCGCCAGGGCGCACCGCGCTGGCCGCCTCGCGCAGCAAGCCGTGGGGCGACAGGCTGAAATCCAGGCCATGCTGCAGCACCACCACGTCGGCGGCGTGCTCGCTGAGCGGCCAGGCCTGTTCTTCACAGACGATTTCAACTCCAGGCAGCGGCGCCCCCAGGCGCACGTTGCGTTGCACCTGCGGGGCGCTGGGTGGCGGCTCGGCGCACGGCCCGTAATGCACAAGATAGCCACCGAAGAAGCGCCCGAGCTCTTCTTCCAGCAGTTTTTCCTCCTCCTTGAGCATCAGTTGGCCGAGTGGGCCGTTGAACCACTCACGGGCCAGGCTGATCAGCTTGACCCAGTCCGGGTCGGCCTGGGCAAAGGCTTGGTCGGTCATTGCGCTCTCCCTCGAAGGTTCTCGCACCGCGCCATCGCGGCTAAGATGCCCTCATGTGCCACGCTAGGCGAATCGGATCCGCACCATGATACAGATCGATGCTCTCCCCGCTTTCTCCGACAACTACATCTGGTTGTTACAGGATACTGCCAAACGCCGCTGCGCGGTGGTCGATCCGGGAGATGCCGGCCCAGTGGAAGGCTGGCTGTCGGCGCACCCGGGCTGGGTGCTGAGCGACATTCTCGTCACCCACCATCACCATGACCACGTCGGCGGCGTGGAACGGCTCAAGCAGCTGACCGGGGCGCGGGTCTGCGGCCCGGCCCGGGAACGCATTCCGTGCCGCGACATGGCGCTGGACGACGGCGACCAGGTGACCGTGCTGGATGTGACTTTCAGGGTGCTGGCCGTGCCCGGCCACACCCTCGGCCATATCGCCTTCTTCAGCGACCAGCCGGCAACCCCCGTGCTGTTCAGTGGCGACACCCTGTTCGCCGCCGGTTGCGGACGCATGTTCGAAGGCACTGCTGAACAGATGCAGCCAGCCCTGGCCCGGCTGGCGGCGCTGCCGGAGCACACCGAGGTGTACTGCGCCCATGAATACACCTTGAGCAACCTGCGTTTCGCCCAGGCGGTGGAACCTGGCAACCTGCATGTTCAGCAACGGTTCGCGGACGTTACCCGCTTGCGTGCCGACAATTGCATCACCTTGCCATCAACGATCGGCCTGGAACGCCTGACCAACCCCTTCCTGCGCACCTCTGAAACATTAGTTAAACAAAAAGCAGACGAATGGAAGGGACATTCAAACCCCTCGCATGTCGCTGTTTTTGCTGCCTTGAGGTCTTGGAAGGACACCTTCTGATAACTCCAAGATATATCGCAAGCGAGGCTCAACGGTTGACCCGGCCCGGAGCGGTTTCTAGAATCGCCGAAATTTTTCGCCCGGAAACCTGTGTCAGCCGATGTCTTCACGTAGCCGCAGAACCTCTCATTCCGTCGCCCTGACGCGCCTGGCCCAAATCAGTGCGCTGGCCCTGGCCGCCACCCTGGTGGGCTGCCAGAGCACCCGTCAGCTCGACGAATCCGATAGCGTTCGCGCGCATAACTACCAGGCACGGATCAAGCACAAGCCATCCCCGTTGCAGGTCAAGCCGGCCGAGCAGCCGCAGGACGTGTGGGAACGCATGCGCCAGGGTTTTGCCCTGCAGGACAACATCGACGTCAACCCGCGCATCGAACAGCAGCGCCTGTGGTTCGCCAGCAACCCGAGCTTCATCGAAACCGCCGGCGAGCGCGGCAGCCTCTACCTGCACTACATCGTCGAGCGCCTTGAAGAGCGCGACATGCCGCTGGAACTGGCCCTGCTGCCAGCCATCGAAAGCGCCTACAACCCGATGGCCTACTCGCGCGCCCACGCCGCGGGGATGTGGCAGTTCATCCCCTCCACCGGTCGTCACTTCAACCTGCGCCAGACCAACTTCTACGATGGCCGTCGCGACGTGACCGCCTCGACCAACGCCGCGCTGGACTACCTCAGCCGCCTGCACGACATGTTCAACGGTGACTGGCTGCTGGCCCTGGCCGCCTACAACGCCGGCGAAGGCACGGTCAGCCGCGCCATCGAACGCAACGAACGGCTCGGCCTGCCGACCGACTACTGGAACCTGCCGCTGCCCCAGGAAACCCGCGACTACGTGCCCAAGCTGCTGGCCCTGTCGCAGGTGGTGCTGACGCCGGAAGCCTATGGCGTGAACCTCAACCCGATCGCCAACGAACCCTACTTCGAGGCGGTGGCCATCAACGACCGTCTCGACCTGTCGCGTGTGGCCGCCTTCGCCAACATCGACGAGGACGAGCTGATCCAGCTCAACCCGGCATACAAGAAACGCATGACCGTGGACGGCCCGCAGCAACTGCTGGTGCCGACCGCAAAAGCGCAGTTGCTGAGCGACAGCCTGTCCAACCTCAAGCCCGAGCAACTGGTCAGCCTGCAGCCGAACCAGGCCGTGTTCGCCCGTGCCGTGGCCGAAGCCCAGGCACCGGTGGCGGCGCGCAGCTACCGGGTCAAGCGCGGCGACAACCTGGGCAGTATTGCCAAGGCCAATCGCGTTTCGGTCAAGGACATCAAGCGCTGGAACCGGCTCTCTGGCAATAGCGTACGCGCTGGCCAGGTCCTGGCCCTGCGCGGGGGCACTGCACCAAGCGCGGCTGCCAACCGGGTAGCAGCATCCGGCAAGCGTTCCACCCAATACAAGGTGCGCAAGGGCGACTCGCTGTACCTGGTGGCCAAGCGCTTCAACGTCGAAATGCAACACCTCAAGCGCTGGAACCCGCGCAGCGGTCACGCCCTGAAGCCGGGCCAGACCCTGACCGTGTACCTCTCGCATTGATGCAGTGATTGTGGCCTCTACGCGGCCCTGTGGTAGCGGCCTTGTGTCGCGATAGGGCTGCGCAGCAGCCCCTGCAACCGATGCTGCGAAGCTGAAATCCTGGGGCCGCTACGCGCCCCCTTCGCGACGCAAGGCCGCTCCCACAGCTACCGTGCCACCCGCGAAAACCGGCAAGGGGCTGTACCGCCACCGCCTCCTTCAAGGCCTCTCTTTTTCCAACTCCAGCAAGCTGTTACTGTACCCCGATCAAAGCCCAACGCCTCTGGATCGGATGCCGACTTGATACGTCCCCTCCTGCTGTCACTCAGCCTGGCCTTGAGCTTTCCCGCAGTCGCGATGGTGAGCGAAAGCCACGGATACGCGCAGTTCGGCACGCTCAAGTACCCAGCCACATTCACCCATTTCGACTGGGTCAACCCGCATGCGCCCAAGGGCGGCACCTTGCGCGCCATGGCCTTCGGTACCTTCGACACCCTCAACCCCTACACCTTCAAGGGGTCGAGCCCGATTACCACGCCCAACTTCCAGCAATACGGCATCAGCGAGCTGAACGAGCCGCTGATGGTCGGCACCGGCCAGTACGACCCGTCCGGCGACGAGCCGACCTCCAGCTATGGCCTGATCGCGCGCTCGGTGGAGTACAGCGAGGACCGCAGCTGGGTGGTATTCAACCTGCGCCCGGAAGCCCGCTGGCATGATGGCAAGCCGATCACCTCGGCCGATGTGGCGTTCTCCTACCGCACGTTGCTCAAGGACGGCCACCCGATCTACCGCACCAACCTGCAGGAAGTGCAGCGGGTGGATATCCTCGGCCCGCTGCGCATCCGCTTCGTGTTCAAGCGCGCCGGCAACCCGCTGCTGATCCTGCGCCTGGGCGAGATGCCGGTGCTGCCCAGGCATTACTGGCAGAACCGCGACTTCAAGGCCACCACCTTCGAGCCGCCGCTGGGCAGTGGCCCGTACCGCATCACCGAGGTCCAGCCCGGGCGCCGGCTGGTATTCGAGCGGGTGAAGAACTACTGGGGCAAGGACCTGGCGGTGAACCGTGGCAAGTACAACTTCAACCGCGTCGAATATGAGTTCTATCGCGATGCCACGGTGGCCTTCGAAGCGTTCAAGGCCGGCGAGTTCGACATCTATATCGAACACCAGGCGAAGAACTGGGCCAACGGTTACAACTTCCCCGCCGTGCGCCGTGGCGAGGTGATCAAGGCGCAGATCCCGCACCGCATTCCGACCCAGACCCAGGGCCTGTTCATGAACAGCCGGCGGGCGACCTTCAGCGACCCACGGGTACGCCAGGCACTGGGATTGATGCTCGACTTCGAGTGGACCAACCGCGCGCTGTTCAGCGGCGCCTACCGCCGCTCGACCAGTTACTACCCCAACAGCGATTTCACCGCCAGCGGCCTGCCCACCGGCAAGGAGTGGCTGCTGCTGGCGCCCTTCCGCGACCAGTTGCCGGCCAGGCTGTTCAGCGAACCGTACAAGGTCAGCCAGACCGATGGCCGCGGCATCGGCCGCCAGACCCTGCGCCAGGCGCTCGGCTTGCTCGCCGAAGCCGGCTGGAAGCTCGATGGCCAGCGCCTGGTCAACAGCAAGGGCCAGCAATTACGCATGGAGCTGCTGTTGGTCAACCCCAACCTCGAACGCATCCTGCAGCCTTATGTCGAAAACCTGGCCAGCATCGGCATCGATGCACACTTGCGTACCGTCGACCGTGCCCAGTACAAACAGCGTCTGGACCAGTTCGATTTCGACATGATCCTGATGACCCTGAACCAGACCCTGAGCCCTGGCCTTGAACAGTGGCTGTACTTCCACTCCAGCCAGGCCACGACCAAGGGCAGCAAGAACTATGCTGGGGTCAGGGACCCGGTGGTCGACCACCTGCTCGACACCCTGCTCGCCGCCCGCACCCGCGATGACCAGGTGGCTGCCGCCCGCGCCCTGGACCGGGTGCTCTCATGGCAGTACTACATGATCCCCAACTGGTACCTCGACAATCATCGCCTGGCCTACCGCAACCGGTTCGCCTTCGTCACCACGCCGCCCTACACCCTCGGGCTGAACAGCTGGTGGATCAAGACTTCGGAGAAAGCCCAATGATGCCAACGCACCGCCTGCGCCGGCTGGCCGGCAGCCTGTTGCTCGCCTGCCTGAGCCTTCCCGCCCTGGCCGCACCGCAACACGCACTTACCCTGTACGACGAGCCCCCGAAATACCCGGCCGACTTCAAGCACTTCGACTACGTCAACCCCGACGCGCCCAAGGGCGGCACCTTCCGCCAGTCCAGCTTCGGCGGCTTCGACAGCCTCAACCCATTCATCAACAAGGGCGTATCGGCCGAGAACATCAGCATCATCTACGACACCCTGATGCGCCAGAGCCAGGACGAGCCGTTTACCGAATACGGCCTGGTGGCCGGCAAGATCGAGAAGGCCCCGGACAACAGCTGGGTGCGCTTCTACCTGCGCCCGGAAGCACGCTTCCACGACGGCCACCCGATGCGCGCCGACGACGTGGTATTCACCTTCAATGCCCTGATCAAGGACGGTGCGCCGCTGTACCGCCAGTATTATTCCGACGTTGCCGAAGTGGTCGCCGAAGACCCGCTGAAGGTGCTGTTCCGCTTCAAGCACAAGAACAACCGTGAGCTGCCGCTGATTCTTGGCCAGCTGCCGGTGCTGCCCAAGCACTGGTACGAAAACCGCGAATTCAACCGCGGTAACCTGGAAATCCCGCTGGGCAGCGGCCCGTACAAGGTCGCCGAAGTGAAAGCCGGGCGCTCGGTACGCTACGAGCGGGTCAAGGATTACTGGGCCAAGGACCTGCCGATCAACCGCGGCTTCTACAACTTCGACGTGATGACCTTCGATTCCTACCGCGACACCACCGTCGCCCTCGAAGCATTGAAGGCAGGGGCGTTCGACTATGCGCTGGAAGTCAGCGCGAAAAACTGGGCCACGGCGTACAACGTACCTGCGGTACGCGACGGTCGCCTGATCAAGGAAGAGCTGCCCAACGGCAACCCCACCGGCATGCAGGGCTTCATCTTCAACATCCGCCGCCCGGTGTTCCAGGATATCCGCGTGCGCCAAGCGCTGAGCCTGCTGCTGGACTACGAGTGGACCAACAAACAGCTGTTCAACGGCGCCTACACCCGGACCGGCAGCTACTTCGAAAACTCGGAAATGGCTGCCCGCGGCCTGCCCAGCCCCAGCGAGTTGAAAATCCTCGAACCGCTGCGCGGCAAAGTGCCCGAGCAGGTGTTCAGCGAGGCCTTCCACAACCCGGTCAGCGACGGTAGCGGGATGATCCGCGAACAGCAGCGCCAAGCCTACAAGCTGCTGCAGCAAGCCGGCTGGAAAATCGTCGACGACAAGATGGTCGACGCCCAGGGCAAGCCGGTGAGCATCGAGTTCCTGCTGGCCCAGACCGAGTTCGAGCGCATCCTGCTGCCGTTCAAGCGCAACCTCGCCGACCTCGGTATCGAGCTGAATATCCGCCGGGTCGACGTGTCCCAGTACATCACCCGCCTGCGTTCACGCGACTACGACATGATTGTCGGCGGCTACCCGCAGTCCAACTCGCCGGGCAACGAGCAGCGCGAGTTCTGGTCCAGCGCCGCCGCCGACAACCCTGGCAGCCGCAACTTCATCGGCCTGCGCGACCCGGCCATCGACCAGCTGGTGGAACAATTGATCAACGCCGATTCGCGCCAGAGCCTGATCGACCATTGCCGCGCCCTCGACCGCGTGCTGCTGTGGGGCTACTACGTGATCCCCAACTGGCACATCAAGACTTGGCGCGTGGCCTACTGGAACCACATCGGCCACCCCAAGGTATCGCCCAAGTACGACATCGGCATCGACACCTGGTGGATCAAGCCCGGCGTGACGCCGGCGGTCAGCGAAGCCCCTGCGGACGAGGCCAACTGAGATGCTGGCCTATATCCTGCGCCGCCTGCTGCTGATCATCCCGACCTTGTTCGGCATTTTGATCATCAACTTCATCATCGTCCAGGCCGCCCCCGGCGGCCCGGTCGAACAGATGATCGCCAAGCTCGAAGGCTTCGAAGGCGCCACCAGCCGGATTGCCGGTGGCGGCGCCGAAGTGTCGGTGGCCGGTTCCAACTACCGTGGCGCCCAGGGCCTGGACCCGGCGTTGATTGCCGAGATCGAGCGCATGTACGGCTTCGACAAGTCGGCACCCGAGCGCCTGTGGATCATGATCAAGAACTACGCCCGCCTGGACTTCGGCGACAGCTTCTTCCGTGATGCCAAGGTCATCGACCTGATCATCGAGAAAATGCCGGTGTCGATTTCGCTGGGGCTGTGGAGCACGCTGATCATGTACCTGGTGTCGATCCCGCTGGGTATCGCCAAGGCGGTGCGCCACGGCAGCCACTTCGACGTGTGGACCAGTTCGGCGATCATCGTCGGCTATGCCATCCCGGCGTTCCTGTTCGCCATTCTGCTGATCGTGCTGTTCGCCGGCGGCAGCTACTTCGACTGGTTCCCGCTGCGTGGCCTCACTTCCAACAACTTCGACGAGCTGAGCACCACCGGCAAGGTGCTGGACTACTTCTGGCACCTGGTCCTGCCGATCACCGCGCTGGTCATCGGCAACTTCGCCACCATGACCTTGCTGACCAAGAACAGCTTCCTCGACGAGATCAACAAGCAATACGTGGTCACCGCCAAGGCCAAGGGCCTGAGCCGACCGCGCGTGCTGTACGGCCACGTGTTCCGCAATGCCATGCTGCTGGTGATCGCCGGGTTCCCTTCGGCATTCATCGGGATCTTCTTCACCGGCTCGTTGCTGATCGAGGTGATCTTCAGCCTCGACGGCCTGGGCCTGATGAGTTTCGAGGCGGCCATCAACCGCGACTACCCGGTGGTCTTCGGCACCCTGTTCATCTTCACCCTGCTGGGGCTGGTGGTGAAACTGATCGGCGACCTGACCTACACCCTGGTCGATCCACGTATCGACTTCGCCAGCCGGGAGCACTGACATGGCCTTGTCCCCTCTCAACCGTCGACGCTTCGAGCGCTTCAAGGCCAACCGCCGTGGCTGGTGGTCACTGTGGCTGTTCCTGATCCTGTTCGGCCTGAGCCTGGGCGCCGAGCTGATCGCCAACGACAAGCCGATTGCCGTGCGCTACGACGGCGCGTGGTATTTCCCGGCGTTCAAGCGCTACCCGGAAACCACCTTCGGCGGCGAATTCCCGCTGGAAGCCAACTACAAGAGCCCGTACATCCGCGAACTGCTGGCGAAGAAAGACAGCTTCGTACTGTGGGCACCGATCCCGTTCAGCTACCAGAGCATCAACTACGACCTGCGCGTGCCGGCCCCGGCGCCACCGTCGGCAGACAACTGGCTGGGCACCGACGACCAGGGCCGCGACGTGCTGGCACGGGTCATCTACGGCTTCCGTATTTCGGTACTGTTCGCCTTGACCCTGACCCTGCTCAGTTCCATCGTCGGCGTGATCGCCGGGGCGCTGCAGGGCTTCTATGGTGGCTGGGTCGACCTGGCCGGGCAGCGCTTCCTGGAAGTCTGGTCCGGCCTGCCGGTGCTGTACCTGCTGATCATCCTGGCCAGTTTCGTGCAGCCGAACTTCTGGTGGCTGCTGGGCATCATGCTGCTGTTTTCGTGGATGAGCCTGGTGGACGTGGTACGCGCCGAATTCCTCCGCGGGCGCAACCTGGAGTACGTGCGCGCCGCGCGTGCCCTGGGCATGCGCAATGGCGCGATCATGTACCGGCACATCCTGCCCAACGCGATGATCTCGACCATGACCTTCATGCCGTTCATCCTCACCGGCGCCATCGGCACCCTCACCGCGCTGGACTTCCTCGGTTTCGGCCTGCCGCCCGGCGCACCGTCGCTGGGCGAGCTGGTTGCCCAGGGCAAGTCCAACCTGCAGGCGCCCTGGCTGGGCATCAGTGCCTTCGCCGTGCTGGCGCTGATGCTGAGCCTGCTGGTGTTCATCGGCGAATCCGCCCGCGATGCCTTCGACCCGAGGAAGTGACATGAGTGAACAGAACCTGATCGAAGTGCGCGACCTGGCGGTGGAGTTCGTCACCGGGGAGCAGGTCAACCGCGTGGTGGATGGCATCAGCTTCGATATCCGCAAGGGTGAGACGCTGGCCCTGGTCGGCGAGAGCGGCTCGGGCAAGTCGGTGACCGCGCACTCGATCCTGCGCCTGCTGCCCTACCCCCTGGCCCGGCACCCCAGCGGCAGCATCCGCTTCGAGGGCAAGGACCTCCTGCAACAGAACGAGAAGAGCCTGCAGCGCATCCGCGGCAACCGCATTGCAATGATCTTCCAGGAGCCGATGACCTCGCTGAACCCGTTGCACTGCATCGAGAAGCAGATCAACGAGATTCTTTTGCTGCACAAGGGCCTGAGCGGCAAGGAAGCGACGGCACGTACGCTGGAGCTGCTGGAAATGGTCGGTATCCCCGAGCCGCGCAAGCGCTTGAAGGCCCTGCCCCACGAGCTATCGGGCGGGCAGCGCCAGCGGGTGATGATCGCCATGGCGCTGGCCAACGAACCCGACCTGCTGATTGCCGACGAACCGACCACGGCGCTGGATGTGACCGTGCAGTTGAAGATCCTCGACCTGCTCAAGGAACTGCAGGCGCGCCTGGGCATGGCCTTGTTGCTGATCAGCCACGACCTCAACCTGGTGCGGCGCATTGCCCACCGGGTGTGCGTGATGCAACGCGGGCAGATCGTCGAGCAGGCTGAATGCAGCCGATTGTTCAGCGCCCCGCAGCACCACTACACGCAAATGCTGATCAACGCCGAGCCCAGCGGGCTGCCGGCCCACAACCCGGTGGGCGCACCGTTGCTGGAGGTGGATGACCTCAAGGTGTGGTTCCCGATCAAGAAAGGCTTGCTGCGGCGTACGGTCGACCATGTGAAGGCCGTGGACGGTGTCAACTTCAGCCTGCCGCAGGGGCAGACGCTGGGGATTGTCGGCGAGTCTGGCTCGGGCAAGTCGACGCTGGGCCTGGCGATCCTGCGGCTGATTGCCAGCCAGGGCGGGATTCGCTTCCACGGGCAACAGCTCGAATGCCTCAACCAGAAGGCAGTACGGCCACTACGGCGGGAAATGCAGGTGGTGTTCCAGGACCCGTTCGGCAGCCTGAGCCCGCGCATGTGCGTGGCGGACATCGTCGGTGAAGGGCTGCGCATTCACAAGATCGGCACGCCGCAGGAACAGGAAGCGGCGATCATCGCGGCGCTGGAGGAAGTCGGGCTGGACCCGCGCACCCGGCATCGCTACCCGCATGAGTTTTCCGGTGGCCAGCGCCAGCGCATTGCCATTGCCCGGGCCCTGGTGTTGAAGCCGGCGCTGATCCTGCTGGATGAACCCACATCGGCACTGGACCGCACCGTGCAGCGGCAAGTGGTGGAACTGCTGCGCAATCTGCAGCAGAAGTACAACCTGACCTACCTGTTCATCAGCCATGACCTGGCGGTGGTCAAGGCGCTGAGCCACCAGTTGATGGTGATCAAGCATGGCCAGGTGGTGGAGCAAGGGGACGCGCAGGCGATCTTCCATGCGCCACAGCACCCGTATACCCGGCAGTTGCTGGAAGCGGCGTTTCTGGAGGTGGAGGCGTCGTAGCTAGCCACCGCCAGGGCGGGCCCTTTGCGGGCAGATCCGCGAAGGCGCCCGCCCTGGCACGCCACGAACTTCTGTGGACCGCGCGCCCCGGTCGGCCATTCAGAAATCGATGGTGCCCGAGAACTTCACCAGCCGCGGATCGCCCTGGGTCAGGTAACCGCCATTGGCCGAAGCCCAGTAGTTCTTGTCAGTCAGGTTTTCCACGTTGACCCGCAAGGTCAGGTCTTTCTCCGCTACTTTCAGCGTATAGCGGCCACCGACGTCGAAACGGTTCCAGGTCGGCAGGCTGACATTGTTCGCCGCATCGACGAACTGACCACCGGTACGTAGCATCCGCGCATTCAGCGCCAGCCCCGGCACACCCGGCACGTCCCAGTCGACACTGGCATTGAGCTGGAAGGTCGGCACCCCGATGGCGTGGTTGCCGTCATTGCTGCCGTTGGCAGTGTTCTTCTGCTCCGAGCTCATGCGGGTACCACCGGCCATCAGCCGCAGGCCTTCGACGGGCTCGCCGAACAGGCTCAGTTCCAGGCCTTTGTTGACCTGTTCGCCGTCGCGGATGAAGACGTTGTCCAAGGTGTAGCCGTCCGACGGCTTCTCGATGCGGAACACGGCCAGGTTCGCGCCAAAGGTCTGCCGGTCGAACTTGATACCGGCTTCAAGCTGCTTGGTGCGACCCGGGGGGAACATCTGGCTGGCGTTGGAGACATTGGCCGGCGCCGTTGGCCCCTGGGCGAGGCCTTCGATACGGTTGGCGTACAGCGAAACGCTATCGGTGGCTTTGAACACGACGCCGTATACCGGCGTGGTAATCGACTTGTCGTAAGGGTCGCCTCGGCGGCTACCGTCATTGGCTGGGTTGGCCTCGCCCTGCGAAGTGGTGCCATCGTAGCTATAGCTTTCCACCCGCAATTGCTGGCGGCGCACCCCGTAGGTCAGCAACAGGCGGTCCTCGAATACGCCGACGGTGTCGGAAATCGCGATGCTGCGGGCGCGGGTCTTGCCGGTGACACCTGGGTCGCCCATTTCGCCACCTGTGCTGGTGACGTTACTCGGCTTGGCCTGCTGCACAGTGTCGTAGATGTTGGTGCTGATCGGCGAATAGAAGGTGTAGGCGTTTTCCGCCTGGGTCCACAAGGTGTTCGCCCCCACGGCGATCTGGTGGCTGATCGCTCCGGTCTGCAACCGGCCATTGAGGCCGGCACTGAAGCTGCTGTTGTCTTCACCATGGACAATGTCGGAAGGCGTAATCGTCGCCGCGCCGCTGTTGCCGACCAACACCGGGGTGCCATAGGTGCCGTGTTCGCGGGTATGCCGCGCACCGCCGGCCAGGTAGGCCGTCCAGCTGTCGTTCAGGTCCCACTCGCCGCGCGCCATGCCAAAGGTATCTTCCGACTCACTGTAGCTCCAGGCCTGGCCATAGTTGTGACTGGCATCCGGCGCGGTCGGCAGGCGGGTGGTGGAGCCGCCCAGGCGCACCGAGTTGCGCAGGTGGTTGATCCGCTGCTTCTGGTAGCCGATGTCGGTCGACAGGCGGAAATTGTCGCCGCGGTAGTCAAGGCCTGCGGTAAACAGCTTGGTGCGCTGGTCCTGATCGTCGACCGCCGTTTCGCCTTCGCGCTGGCTGAGGTTCAGGCGCGCGCCGAAGCGGTTGTCTTCACCGAAGCGCTGGCCGATATCCAGGTGTTCGCCAATGCGCCCGTCGGTGCTGATGTCCTGGGTGTAGCGGCGTGTCGGCAAGTCTTCGGCGCGCTTGGGCTGCAGGTTGACATTGCCACCCAGGCCAGTGCCGGTCGGGCTGACACCATTGAGAAAGGCGTTCGGCCCCTTGAACACTTCGACCCGTTCCACGCCATCGGTGGACATGATCTGGCGCGGCAGGATGCCGTACAGGCCATTGAAAGAGATGTCATCGCCGGCCAGCGGCAATCCCCTGATCACGAACACCTTGGACTGGTTGCCAAAGCCGTACGACTCGCGCACCGAAGGGTCGTTGGCGAGCACGTCGCCGATGTCTTCGGCCTGCTGGTCTTCGATGACCTTGGCGGTGTAGCTGGTCATGGTGAACGGCACATCCATGTAGTCCTGGTTGCCGAGCACGCCCATCTGCCCACCACGGGCAACCTGGCCACCGGCGAACGCCTCGGGCATTGCGCCTGGCCGCGCCTTCAGGGCATCGGCATTGATGTCGGTAGCCTCCAGCTGGATCGGTTCGCCAGCGTGGGCCAGCAACGGGACGAAACAGCAGAACGCCAGCAGAGCTGGCCGTGACGGTGGCGGCGAAGGCATGTCAGGTTCCGGGGCGAGATAAATGATTTTGCTAATGCTAATGCTTCGCAAACATATATGGCAAATCTGACTACCCCGCCGCCATGCCTAGCCCAGGTCTTCGCTCACCCGCTCCACCGCATCCACCACCTTGCGTGCCCCGGCCTGGATGGCGCTGATGGCCGTACCAGCCTGGAGCGCCAACTGCAATGCGCTGGCCGCCTCCATCCGGCTACGCTCGACCTCGCTGACTGCCTGGCCGGCCAGGTCCTGGTTACGTGCGACCACGGCATCGATCTCGGCGGTGGCCGTGCTGGTGCGTGCCGCCAGCTTGCGTACCTCATCGGCCACTACCGCAAAGCCTCGGCCCTGCTCGCCGGCACGTGCCGCCTCAATGGCCGCGTTGAGTGCCAGCAGGTTGGTCTGCGCGGCAATCCCGCCAATGGTCTGCACGATGGCGCTGATGCTGGTCGATTGCTCGCCCAGCGCACTGATGGTGACCCCCGCAGCCTGCATCTGGCGAGCCACGTCGTGCATGGTCTGCTCCATGACGTGCATCACCGCCACGCCTTCGCTGGCGCCAGCGTCGGTGCTGCGGGAAACGTCCAGCGCCATCTGCGCCGCACGCTTGACCTCCGCCTCCCGCCGCACCTGGCTAGTCACCACCGAGGCGAACTTGACCACCTTCACCAGGCGCCCCCGGGCGTCGGTGACCGGGTTGTAGCTGGCTTCCAGCCAGACCTCACGGCCTTGCCGGTCCAGGCGGCAGAAGCGACCCGCCACATAACGGCCGGTATTGAGCGTCTGCCAGAGCACGGCGTAGTCAGGGCTGCTGGCTTGTTCGGCGCTGCAGAACATCCGGTGATGCCTGCCCACCACCTGCTCGAGCCGATAGCTCATGGCATCGAGAAACATCGGGTTTGCCTCCAGCACGGTGCCATCGAGTCCGAACTGGATCACCGCCGTCGAACGCAGCAACGCGTCAAGCAGTGCCTGGCCCTGCTGGGCCGGGGTCGGCAGCCACTGCGCCAGTGGCTGGCCAACGGCACTGCCGGGCTCTGCGCCCAGGGCGGCAGCGCATGCCGGGTTGAGTTCCAGCACGCGGCCCTGGGCATCCAGCCGCATGAAAGGTCCCTGTTCGATCTGGGCCAGACGCTGGCGAAGGCTCAGTATTTCCGCATCGCGCTCGGCGAGCGCGGCTTTGAGTTGCCGATTGAACATGGAAGTACCTGCGTAATGACAAGATGTGATCAGGCCAACGGGCCTGCCAACCGGGTGCGGCAGTACCACTGCCGGAACACCTCGACCGGCATTGGCCTGGCGATGTGGTAGCCCTGCGCCTCGGCACAGCCCCAATCTTTGGCCTGGGCAAGCTGCTCGGCCGTCTCGATACCCTCGGCAGCCACTTGATAACCCAGGCTGCTGGCCAGGCTGACGAGCGACTGCACCAGCAAAGCCTCCTTGCCCCCACGCGCGGACCGCTGCACAAGGCTTCTGTCCAGTTTGACCAGCGAGGCCGGAAGGCGAGTGAGGTAGGCCCAGTTGCTGTAACCGGTGCCGAAGTCGTCGATGGCGACAGCAATGCCGGCCTGGCCGGCGCGCTGCAATTGCCGGTGCACCTCTTCGGGCTGCTCCATCAGCACACTTTCGGTGAACTCCAGCTGTACGCGGCCCGGCTCAACCGCCTGGTGTTGCAGTTCGGCCAGCAAGGTGTCCATGAACGTCGCGCTTTCCAGGTCCCGCGCGGTGACGTTGAAGCTGACGCTGAAATCCAGGCCGCGGGTGCACTGCAGAATGCGCAGCACGGCACGCATTACCCAGAGGCTGAGGTTGGCCATCAGCGCGGTTTGTTCTGCCAGCGGGATGAACTCGCCGGGCGCAACGTCCCCCAGCAGCGGGTGGCGCCAGCGCAACAAGGCCTCGGCAGAGCGACACTTACCGCAGGGCAGCTCGACCCGCGGCTGCAGGTGCAGGCTCAGTTCATCTTCGCTGTGCAACGCCTGCGCCAGCGCTGCGAGCAACATGAACGCACGACGTTGGGCCGCATCCACCTCGGTCTGGTACCAGGCATGCCGTCCCGCACTGCGCCGTGCCGTATCGGCAGCGGCCACGGCGCGGCGCAGCCACTCCAGGCTGTTGCGCTCATCTTCCAGCGGGGTGATGGGCGCGATGCCGATGCCTGCGTCGAGCAGCACGGGTATCTGGTGACAATGGGCAGGCGCCTGGAGCGCCTGGAGGATGCGCTGGCAAAGCGGCAGGACAGCAGCGGCATCCTCGAGCAGCACGGCGAACCGGGTGGGGCTGATCTTGTACAACGACAAGCCGCTTTCCAGCTGGCTGGCAATGCGCGACTTGGCCTGCAAGGTCAAGTCATGGGCAAAATTGTACCCCAGCCCGCGAATCAGCTCGCTCAGCGCCTCTGCCGACATGATGTCGACGGCCAGCAGTGTCATCGATTGGCCGCGATCCAGCCCCGCGCCAACGTCACATTCGAGCTTCAGGCGGTTGAACAGCCCTGTGGCCTGGTCGTGAAAGTTGTTGCGGCGCATGCCGGCGATGATCTGCATGGCCATGTCGGCGAAGGCCAGCAGCATCCCGCGCTGAGCGTCGTTCAGCGGTGCGCGCGGTGCGGTGTCGATGATGCAGAAGCTGCCAATCGCCACCCGCTGCTCGACCCGTAGCGGCGCACCGCAGTAGTAGCGAATGCCCGGTTCCCCGGTCACCAGCGGGTTGTCCGCAAAGCGCGGGTCGGCAGCAGCGTCGAGTATCTCCAGCGGCTGCGCCTGCAGGATGGTGTGAGCACAGAACGATACGTCCCTGGCCGTGCCCGGTGCCTCCAGGCCAGCGCGGGCAGTGAACCATTGCTGGCATTCACCGACTATCGAAACCAGGCAGATGGGTGCCGCAAAATAATGCCGGGCCAGCTCTACCAGCGCACGCAACTCACTGCTCTGCTCCTGATGCTGCACGCACCACTCGGCAACTGTGGCCAGACGCTCCTGCTCGTAGGTCGGAACGGGCGCAACCTTCATGTCGTTTCACCTGTCCCACCGGGGGAGCCAAAAAAGTAATAGCACTACGCTACACCCAATATGTGTACAACACAAAATATTTGTACAAGTATTGTATAGATTTTACGACCGCCGACCGTTGGGGTCATTGTGCAGTCATCAGAAAAATTGACGATTATCGTCTTTCATCATCAATCAAAACCCGCATAAATTTTCTACCGCCCTCTTTCAGCAAACACGGTAGAGCCATGCCCACCCAGCCAGTAACGCCCACTTCCTCCGTCATTGACATCCTGGCCCAGCGTTCCAGCCTGCCAAACCCGGCGCTCGACCCGTGCCAGGCCAGCGATCTGTTGCTGGCCCATTACGGGATTGCCGGCGAACTGTCGGCCATGGGCAGCCAACAGGACCTCAACCTGCGGGTTGACACCGCTCAGGGCAGCTTCGTGCTCAAGGCATGCCACGGCAGTTATGCGCGAGAGGAACTTGAAGCTCAACATGCAGCGCTGGCCTACCTGCGCGAACAGGGCCTGCCCGTGCCGACCGTGCGTCCGGCCAACGACGGCCAGGCGTTGCTGGAAGTGGAAGTGAACGGCCAGGCCCTGCGCATGCGCCTGCTCGATTACATCGAAGGCCAGCCGCTGACCCGCCTCGGGCACATGCCAACGTACCTGATGGCCGAGCTGGGCGGCCTCTGCGCCAGGCTGGACAAAGCCCTCGCCGGGTTCGACCACCCAGGCCTGGCGCGGACCCTGCAATGGGACCCGCAGCACGCACAGGCGCTGATCCAGCACCTGTTGCCGGTACTGTCCGACCCCGCACGACGCGCGCGTGTCGAACAGGCCAGCGCCGTGGCAGCCGCGCATCTGGCCCCGCTGGTCGGGCAACTGCCGACCCAGGCCGTGCACCTGGACATCACTGACGACAATGCGGTGTGGGCCCGCGACGCTGCGCGCCAATGGCAGCTGCAGGGCGTGATCGATTTCGGCGACCTGCTGCGTACCTGGCGCATCGCCGACCTGTCGGTAACCTGCGCGGCGTTGCTGCACCACGCAGAGGGTGACCCGCTACGCGTCCTGCCGGCCGTGCACGCCTACCAGGCGCTCAATCCACTGAGCGAAGCCGAGCTACGCGCCCTGTGGCCACTGGTGGTCAACCGCGCCGCCGTGCTGGTACTGAGCAGCGAGCAGCAGCTCAGCATCGATCCGGGCAACCAGTACATCCGCGACAACATCGCCCATGAATGGGAAATCTTCGACACCGCCACTGCCGTGCCTTTCGCGCTGATGGAAGTAGCCATCCTGCAAGCGGCGGGGCTGCAACCTGCCACGCCAGACCTGAGCACCTGCGCGCCCCTGCTCCCGGAGCTGAATGAGCAGCCCGTCATTCGCTTGGACCTCGGCGTGCTCAGCGTGCATTACCAGGCAGGCAACTGGGAACAACCAGGCTTCGACCAGCACCTGCTGAGCATGCAGCCGGCCCCGGCCTGCAGCCTGCACGGCCAGTATCGCCTGTCGCAAACCCATATCGACCGCCCCGAAGAGCCCGCCACCTGCGCCCTCGGCGTCGAGTTGCACGTGCCCAATGGCAGCCTGGTGCAAGCGCCGGAAAGCGGTACCTGGCAGCGCCAGGGCGACAGCCGTGGTTGCCTGCGCAGCGCCCATTGGGCCTTGTGGCTGCAAGGCCTGGAAGGCGCCCCCGCCGACGGCCAGGTCGTGGAGAAAGGCCAGTCGCTGGGCAGCAGTTGTGGCTTCCTCAGCGTGCAGTTGTGCCTGGACAGCAGCATCCAGCCGCCCTTCTTCGCCACCCCCTCGCATGCGCCGGCCTGGCTGGCCCTGTGCCCGTCGCCGGCGGCACTGCTGGGCTTCGACTGCGATGCCGAACCGCTGCCGGACCCGCAGGCCCTGCTGGCCCGCCGCGACGCCAGCTTCGCCCGCTCGCAGAAGCACTACTACGCACAGCCGCCACATATCGAGCGTGGCTGGCGCAACTACCTGATCGACATGCAGGGCCGCTCGTACCTGGACATGCTCAACAACGTCGCCGTGCTGGGCCACGGCCACCCGCGCATGGTCGCCGAATCGGCGCGGCAATGGTCGCTGCTGAACACCAACTCGCGCTTCCACTATGCGGCCATCAGCGAGTTCTCCGAACGCCTGCTGGCGCTGGCACCCGCAGGCTTCGACCGGGTGTTCATGGTCAACAGCGGCACCGAAGCCAACGACCTGGCCATTCGCCTGGCCTGGGCCTACAGCGGCGGGCGCGACATCCTCAGCGTGCTGGAGGCCTACCACGGCTGGTCGGTGGCCACCGATGCCATCTCCACCTCGATCGCCGACAACCCGCAAGCCCTGGAAACCCGTCCGGACTGGGTGCACCCGGTAGAAGCGCCGAACACCTTCCGCGGCCGCTTCCGTGGGTCCGACAGCGCCGCGCAGTACTTGCACGATGTCGACGCCAAGCTGGCCGACCTCGACGCCCGTGGCCGCCAACTGGCAGGCATCATCTGCGAGCCGGTGTATGGCAACGCCGGGGGCATTGCGTTGCCGGTCGGTTACCTGCGCCAGGCCTATGCCAAGGTCCGCGCCCGTGGCGGGGTATGCATCGCCGACGAAGTGCAGGTCGGGTATGGCCGCCTGGGCGAGTACTTCTGGGGCTTCGAGGAACAGGGCGTGGTGCCCGATATCATCACCATGGCCAAGGGCATGGGCAACGGCCAGCCGCTTGGCGTGGTCATCACCCGCCGCGAAATTGCCGAAGCCCTGGAAGCCGAGGGCTACTTCTTCTCCTCGGCCGGCGGTAGCCCGGTCAGCTGCCGCATCGGCATGGCCGTGCTGGACGTGATGCAGGAGGAAGGCCTGTGGGACAACGCCCGCGACACCGGGCGCTACTTCAAGGCACGCCTGCAAGCGTTGGTGGACAAGCACCCGCTGGCCGGCGCCGCGCATGGCTCAGGCTTCTACCTGGGGCTGGAACTGGTGCGCGACCGCGAAACCCTCGAACCGGCCACCGAGGAAACCATGGCGCTGTGCGACCGCCTGCGTGACCTGGGGATTTTCATGCAGCCGACCGGCGATTACCTGAACATCCTCAAGATCAAGCCACCGATGTGCACTACCCGGGCAAGCGTCGACTACTTTGTCGACAGCATCGACCGGGTGCTGGGCGAAGGCCTGTAAAGGGCTGTCAAGCGGGCCGGCGAGTGGTCATAATTTCCGGCCCGATCATCAGGTTTGCCGCCATGGCCTTCAGCAGTGATTCCCTGGCAATCTTCCTCGCCGTGCTGGAGGCGGGTTCGTTCTCCGCCGCCGCGCGCAAGCTGGGGCGCGTGCCTTCCGCCGTGAGCATGGCGATCGCCCAGCTCGAGGCCGAGCTCGACCTGGTGCTGTTCGACCGGGCCACGCGCAAGGCCTTGCCCACCAGTGCCGCCCTGGCACTGGAGCCCCAGGCCAGGCAGGTGATGTGCCAGCTCAACCTGCTCGACGCGCAGGCCCTGCAGCTGCACAAGGGCCTGGAAAAACGCCTGACCATTGCCATGGCGCCCGAACTGCAGACCGGCCGCTGGAGCCAGCCACTGGAAATCCTTGCCGAGGAATTCCCCAGCCTGGAGATCGAAGTGCGCTCGGCCACCCAGACCGAGGCCATTCGCCTGCTGCATGACGGCAGCGTGCAACTGGCGCTGGTGTTCGAGCGGCCCGGCATCGACGAGCGCGAGTCATTCCTTGAAGCCGGCAGCCAGTTGCTGGTGGCCGTGGCGTCACCACGCCATCCCGCCGGGCAGAACCGTGTCGCACCGTTACCCGAAGAGGCTTTCGCCGAACAACGGCAGATCATCGTGGCCTCGGGCAAGGCCACCGGTTCGGACCCGCGCATGGTGCTGTCGCGACGCATCTGGCTGACCGACAGCTACCTGGCCACGCTGGACCTGGTGCAGTCCGGCCTGGGCTGGGCCTACCTGCCGCAGCCGCTGGTGGAACCGCTGATTGCGTCGGGTGCGTTGGCGGAAGTGCGCTTCGACAACATGGCCAGCCGCCTACGGTTGTGGGTCGACATCATCTGGGTCAAGCCGCGCCCGCTGGGGCTGGGTGCGCGACGCTACCTGGAGGTCATGCGCCAGCTGTTCGAGAAGGAGCCGCCGCGGGCCTGATCGTGGCTGGGTCGGCAGCCTCCAAGACCATTGAAAACGCAAGAAGCGAAACTTCCTACAAGCTTTTGGGACGCCCAAACCTCCTCTGCGAATTGATTCCTCGCTAGTGTTCTGCCCTCCAAGCAGACGCCATTCAAGGTGCACTAGCCGAAAAGGAATTTCACATGCAGAGCCAGGCAGAAACGGCCATTCGCTACCCACAGCGCCTCCATGACTTCGCCACCCGACAGCGCAAACCAGAAGAAGCCCTCTATCTTCTGCTCGACCCGTTTGCCGGGTGTCCGCCCGAGCACCCCTTGAGCATTCCGGCGCTCATCGACGCGCTAGGCAGTGAAGCCGTAACCCGCATCGACTGCTCCGGGCTGGTCCAGGACCCGCAATACTGGCCAGCCCTGGTCCAGCTCGCCAAACCTGGTTCAGTGCTCCCAACCCTGGCCGCCCTCAGCGCGACCTGCGCCGCACGGGAGGCAACGGCCACCTGGCACCATGTGTGTGGCTGGCTGCTCAGCGAGCAACCCGCCGACCTCATCGGTCGGCACATCAGCCAGCAATGCCAGGTGCTGCATCAGCCACCACCGCATGGCATCACGGCCTGGTTCCAGCCTGTGCGTTTGGCCTTGCTGCGCGCGACCATGAGAAACGCAGCCGAGGTGCTCGGGCCCATTCGTAGCTGGTTACACCCGGATGGCCATGGCGGTTGCGCGGTGTTTGCATGGCAACCATTGGCTGGCGAGTTGGTCGTCCCCGAAGCCGTGAGGGCGACCCAGCACGTCGCTCCGCAGATCATTCAACTGCTCGCTGCCTGGCGTCGCTTGAATGCCGTGCAGCAAACCTATGCTCCTTGGCGCTTCGCAGGCGCAGCGGGTTTGCCGGACCACGCGCCCGCCCATGCCATGAACCTGATCCTCAAAGCCTTCAGACAAGGCCTGCGCGAACGCGCCGATCTCCAGTGCATGTGCCTGCACCTGCTCATGATTCACCCACTGCTCCTGCAGCACCCGACCATACAGCACGATGTGGCACTGGCGGCTGCCGGCGAGCGACGCCTGGCAGCCCGCTTCGCCAGCTACGACGACCGCACCTGGTCGCACATCGTCGCGGCTTTGCCGCAGGCAAGGAGTTACTCATGAGCATCAGCAAAGCCATCCACATCGCCATGCAGGAAGAGATTCCCAACACCTACGGGCGCTGTCATTTCTGCGAACGCTCCGGCCTGCCGATCCTGCTGCTGCGCGAAGCCTACGCCCCGCGCCCGGATACCGAGCGCCCCTATCGTCTGGCGCACGACAGCGAGATCACTTTTCACCCGATGCACACCGATCAGTTGCGCCTGTTGCGCCAGGGTTACGTCTACGTGCTGCTCGACCGGGAAATCTGGCAAGCCTACGAGGTTGCGGCAGCCGGGACCCTCAAGCGTTTCCCGGTGTCGCAGATGCCCCTGGCGCCACCCAGGCCAGTGCCCCAGTGGTGCGCCACCGAGGGCCATGACGTCATCGCCTCGTTCATCAACATCGATACCCTGCTCTACCGCAAAGCCTGGATCGCCTTCGCCAACGACCCCTGGCCGCGGGTGGTACTCGACCGCTACCGGCAAGGTATCGCCAGCGGCGACCCGGGCGCCCTCGCCCGCTTTGTCGAGGTGGACCTGGACACCGCGCGCAACGACCCTGCCAGCCTCGGCATCGCCATGACCGACAGCTTCCGCTTCGGCCTGGAGGATGTGCTGGAGTTCTCGACGTTTTCCTCCGCCAGGTATGCC
>NZ_JATAAG010000064.1:0-229 GCF_030341915.1 Pseudomonas sp. BCRC 81390
GCTCCCACACGAATTGCTTGATTCATGGTTGAAGACGACCAGCGCCCTGTATGGGGCGAATGTTGTGCCTGATCAAACTCAGAAATGAGCATTCGCTTCGAATGTTGATTTCTGACTTTTGTCAGATCGTTCTTTAAAAATTCGGATATGTGATAGATATAGACTGATGACCAGTTTCACTGCTGGTTAATCAGGCTAAGGTAAAATTTGTGAGTTCTGCTCGAAAGAG
>NZ_JATAAG010000065.1:0-229 GCF_030341915.1 Pseudomonas sp. BCRC 81390
CGCTTTACGCCCAGTAATTCCGATTAACGCTTGCACCCTCTGTATTACCGCGGCTGCTGGCACAGAGTTAGCCGGTGCTTATTCTGTCGGTAACGTCAAAACAGCAAGGTATTAGCTTACTGCCCTTCCTCCCAACTTAAAGTGCTTTACAATCCGAAGACCTTCTTCACACACGCGGCATGGCTGGATCAGGCTTTCGCCCATTGTCCAATATTCCCCACTGCTGCCT
>NZ_JATAAG010000066.1:0-76572 GCF_030341915.1 Pseudomonas sp. BCRC 81390
CAAGGACAAGTTCCTGCCCATGGTGGTCGAGGCCCTGAAAGGCTGGAAACCGGGTAACCCGCTGGATCCACAGACCACTGTCGGTGCCCTGGTCGATACCCAGCAGATGAACACCGTGCTGTCGTACATCGAGGCTGGTCACAAGGACGGCGCCAAGCTGCTGGCTGGCGGCAAGCGCACCCTGGAAGAGACCGGCGGCACGTATGTCGAGCCGACCATCTTCGACGGCGTGACCAATGCCATGAAGATCGCCCAGGAAGAGATCTTCGGCCCGGTACTGTCGGTGATCGCCTTCGATACCGCCGAAGAGGCCGTGGCCATCGCCAACGACACGCCGTATGGCCTGGCGGCTGGTATCTGGACCTCGGACATCTCCAAGGCGCACAAGACGGCTCGTGCCGTACGCGCTGGCAGCGTCTGGGTCAACCAGTACGATGGCGGCGACATGACCGCGCCGTTCGGTGGCTTCAAGCAGTCGGGCAACGGCCGTGACAAGTCGCTGCACGCGCTGGAGAAGTACACCGAGCTGAAGGCGACCTGGATCAAGCTGTAATCCCAGGGGGCTGCACGGCAGCCCCAACGATAGCCGGGTAGGCTCACGCTGCCCGGCTTCGTCGTTTCTGCTGTTCGAATTTCTGCCTGGGAGGCTGCAATGCGTTGGGGGACCTACTTCGCCGTACTGGCATCGGTGCTCAGCGTCGGGCTGGCGCTCGGCGTGAGCATGCCGTTGGTATCCTTGCGCCTGGAGGCGTGGGGCTATGGCAGCTTCGCCATTGGCGTGATGGCCGCGATGCCGGCGCTGGGTGTACTGGTCGGCGCCAGCCTGGCCAGCCGCCTGGCTGGCTGGGTCGGCGTCCCTTCAGCCATGCGCCTTTGCTTGTGGGGCGGGGCGCTGTCGATCGGCCTGGTCGCCTTGCTGCCCAGTTATCCGCTGTGGCTGTTCTTGCGCCTGCTGATCGGTATGTCGCTGACCGTGGTGTTCATCCTCGGCGAGAGCTGGATCAACCAGTTGGTGGTCGAGCAGTGGCGAGGCCGCCTGGTGGCGCTGTATGGCAGCAGCTATGCCCTCAGCCAGCTGGCCGGGCCGTTGGTGCTCGGCTTTCTCGGCTCCGATGATGACTTTGGCTTCTGGGCCGCTACCGCCTTGCTACTGGTGGCACCGCTGATTCTCCTGGGGCGTGGCGGCGCACCGAGCACCGAAGCCTGCAGTGTCACCTTCAGCGACCTATTCGCGTTCTGCCGGCGTTTGCCGGTGATTGCCTGGGCCATCGCCCTGTTCGCCTCGTTCGAGGCGATGATCCTGACCTTGCTGCCGGTGTACTGCCTGCAGCAGGGCTTCAGTACCGAAATTGCCCTGTTTATGGTCAGTACCGTGGTGGTGGGCGATGCGGTGTTGCAGCTGCCGATTGGCGCACTGGCCGACCGGATGTCGCGACGTGCCTTGTTCACTGGCTGTGCGGTGACCTTGCTGGTGTCCAGCCTGGTCATTCCGCTGCTGCTGCAAACGCCGCTGATCTGGCCGCTGTGGGTGTTGTTCGGAGCCAGTGCCGGGGGCTTGTTCACCTTGTCGCTGGTGTTGATCGGCGAGCGCTACCGCGATGATGAACTGGTGCGGGCCAATGCCCATGTGGCACAACTGTGGGGCATCGGCTGCCTGCTCGGGCCATTGCTGGCAGGGGCGGGAAGCCAGTGGCTCAGTGGGCACGCGCTGCCGTTGCTGATGGCGCTGGGGGCTGCGGGGTTGGTGGTGTTGACCCGACGGCGCGGGGCTTTCGAGCCTGCATCGGCTTGATGGAATCTGGGGCTGCAAAGCAGCCCCAAATCCGGTTACAACATCTTCTCCAGCCCGACCGCCTTGCTGATCCAGGCATTGAACCGCCGCCATATCCCGCCCGGCTCGGAAGTCAGCATGTGCCGCTGGCCATTGTCCTCGGTCACCCACACCAGTTTGTCGCCCACCAGCTTCACCTGGTAGCTCAACGCAGGTGCCATACCCTGATGGGCCAGCTCGCGCGTGTACTCGGCCAGTTCCGGGCTGTCCACCAGCACACCAACCTCGGTGTTCCACAGCACCGAACGTGGGTCGAAGTTGAACGAGCCGATGAAGGTCTTGCGTCGGTCGAACACGATTGCCTTGGTATGCAGGCTCGAATCCGAGCTGCCGTGGTAACTCAAACGCCCGGCACTGGGGTCACCGGGTTGCCGACGCAGTTCGTAAAGTTGCACACCGTGCTCAAGCAAGGCCCGGCGGTAGGGCGCATAGCCGCCGTGCACAGCCGGCACGTCGGTGGCTTCCAGCGAGTTGGTCAGCAGCTTCACCGAAGTGCCGGCGTCGGCACGGCCGGTCAGGTACAGCAGGCCCGGCTCGCGCGGCACGAAATACGCCGACATCAGGATTAGTTCGCGGTGCACGTTGGCCAGGTCCGGCGCCAGTTGCTGGCTCAACAACAGTTGCGGGTCCGGTTCGTCGTCGGCCAGTACCTTGCTCGGCGCATCCCAGAGTGCCTGGGCGTGGGCCCAGATCAGTTCATTGCGCCACACATCCAGGCGCGGCTGTGACTGGTAGGCCATCAAGCGGTCATACAGGGCTTTGTGTTGGGTCCTGGCTTCGGCCAGCGATACTTCCAGGCGCTGGCGGCTGGCGCGCAGATCGCTGGCATCCGGGTCGCGCCAGAGGAAGTCGGTAACCGGCCGGCTGAGGGCACTGTTCCAGTACTGGTCGAAGCTGTGCCCCAGTTGTTCGGCGATCGGGCCTACCCCGAGCAGGTCGATGTCGGTGAAATTGAGGTTGGGTTCGGCGTCGAAATACTCATCGCCCAGGTTGCGCCCGCCGACGATGGCCATGCTGTTGTCCACCAGGAACAGCTTGTTGTGCATGCGTCGGTGCTGGCGCGACAGGTTGAACAGGCGGCCCACGGCGCGCGTCACGCCAGTGCTACGGCCCAGGTGCAGCGGGTTGAACACACGGATGTGAATGTTCGGGTGGGCATCAAGGGTGCCCATGATGGTGTCCAGGCCGTCGCTGGTGGTGTCGTCGAGCAGGATGCGTATGCGCACGCCACGGTCGGCCGCGCGCAGCAGTTCATGTACCAGGGCGCGGGTGCTGAGGCCGTCGTGGACGATGTAGTACTGCAGGTCGATGCTCGCCTGGGCGTTGCGGATCAGTTCGGCGCGGGCGCGGAACGCCTCGTTGCTGTTGGGCAGCAGGCGAAAGCCCGAGCGGCCGCTATAGGGCGCGGCCTGGCGCAGGACCGAACGGCCGAAGGCCGAGTCGTTGGCAGGCAGCGCCTGGCTGGTTTCGCGGGGCGCGCCGACGCTGGCACAGCCGGCAAGGCCGAGCAGCAGCACCAGCAGCAGAGGCAGGGCTCGCTGGAGTCTCAAGGGTGGATCGTCCTGTGCAACGAAGGCTTGAAAGGTTGGACCGTAGCGGGCGGCGCAAAGTTACGCGCCAGCGTTTTCTTCATCCAGTAGACGAAGGGCGGTTTCACCGACCTTGCGCACTGCATCTTCGACCTGCGGTGTCGGCCGCGCGGCGAAGTTCATGCGCAGGCAGTGGCGGAATTTGCCCGAGGCCGAGAAGATGCTGCCCACGGCTACCTGTACGCCTTGTTCCAGTAAAGCGCGGTTCAGCCGCAACGTGTCGAAATGTTCGGGTAATTCCACCCACAGCATGAAACCACCCTGGGGCCGGCTGACCCGCGTGCCCGCCGGGAAGTAGCGCGTCACCCAGTCGCTCATCAGGTCGCGGCCACGCTGGTACTGGCTGCGCATTCGCCGTACATGGGGTTGGTAGTGCCCGGCAGCGATGAAGTCGGCAATTGCCAGCTGCGGTTGGCTGGCGGTGCTGCCGGTGCTGATGTATTTCATGTGCAGCACCCGCTCCAGGTAACGCCCGGGTGCCACCCAGCCTATGCGCAGGCCGGGGGCCAGGGTCTTGGAGAACGAGCTGCACAGCAGCACGCGGCCATCGTCGTCAAAGGACTTGAGCGTGCGCGGGCGTGGGTAGGTATAGGCCAGGTCGCCGTAGACATCGTCTTCCAGAACGGCCACGTCGTAGCGCTGGGCCAGGCTCAGCAGGGCCTTCTTGCGGGCTTCGGGCATGATGTAGCCGAGTGGGTTGTTGCAGCTGGGGGTGATCTGGATGAGCTTGATCGGCCACTGCTCCAGGGCCAGCTCCAGCGCCTCCAGGCTGATGCCGGTGACCGGGTCGGTGGGAATTTCCAGGGCTTTCATGCCCAGGCCCTTGAGGGTCTGCATGGCGCCATGGAAGCTCGGCGAGTCGACTGCGACGATGTCGCCAGGTTCACAGACTGCACGGATGCTGCACGACAACGCCTCATGGCAGCCCGTGGTCACCACCAGGTCGGCCGGGCCCAGGCGGCAGCCAGAGTCGAGCATCAGCCGCGCTACCTGTTCGCGCAGGGCCAGGTTGCCGTGGATGTTGTCGTAGTACAGGCCTGGCATGTCCTGCCTTCTGCTCAGCTGGGCGAGGCTGCGCAGAAGTGGCTTGAGGGTGGGGCTGTCGATGTCGGGCATGCCGCGACCGAGCTGGACAACATCCTGGCGCGGCGTGCTGCGTACCAGTTCCAGCACCTGTTCCCACTGCGAGATGTCCACCGGGCGCTGGGCCGGGCGGCTGACGGCGGGTAGAGCGGGCAACTGGCGAAGGTTGCTGACGAAGTAGCCGGACTTGGGCCGCGGCGAGACCATGCCGCTGTCCTCCAGCATGCGATAGGCCTGCTGCACGGTGCTCAGGCTGACCCCGTGCTCCACGCTCAGGGCGCGCACCGATGGCAGGCGCTGGCCGGGACGGTAGAGGCCCTGCTCGATACGGGCACCGAGCAGCTCGGCGAGGTTCAGGTAGAGGGTCACGGCATACTCCTGTGCTGCATTGGCATAGCGACCGGTACAGTTGCGTTGAAAATACAGCATTCAGTTGGCCGACGGCCAATTCTGTATGGGAATAATAGGCCTGTATTGGATCTGTATTGCCGGTGCTTGCAGCGCGCATGCTTTCTCCACGGTATCAATCGAACGGAGGATGCAGCGATGGGTGGCATGAGCGATGTGCGCTTGCAACTGTTGGCCAGGGAACTGGAAGCCGGGCAGCAGGCCAAGGTGTTCAACGCGCCGCAAGGGTTGGGACGTTGGGGGCTGATGCTGCATCGCTGGCATACCCGCAGGGCACTGCTGCAGTTGACTGACGAGGAGTTGCGCGACGTCGGGCTGAGCTGGGAACAGGCGCGTACAGAAGGGCGCAAACCCTTCTGGAAAGACTAGTCACGGCAGGTGCCGCTCCTGCGCTTTCAGATCAGCTCTTTCAGGCGATGCCACAGCATCCCCAACGCCAGCAGTGGCGAGCGCAGGTGTTGGCCGCCCGGGAAGGTGATGTGCGGCACTTTGGCGAACAGGTCGAAGCGCCCGCTCTCCTGGCCGCTGATGGCCTCTCCCAACAGGCGCGCGGCCAGGTGCGTGGCATTCAGCCCATGGCCGGAGTAGGCCTGGGCGTAATAGACATTCGGCTGGCTGGCCAGGCGGCCGACCTGTGGCAGGCGGTTGGCGCCGATGCCGATCATGCCGCCCCACTGGTATTCGATGCGGACATCGGCCAGTTGCGGAAATACCTTGAGCATCTTTGGCCGCATGTAGGCGGCAATGTCCTTGGGGTCACGCCCCGAATAATGGCAGGCACCGCCGAACAGCAGGCGGTGGTCGGCGGACAGGCGGTAATAGTCCAGGGCTACCCGTTGGTCGCACACCGCCATGTTCTGCGGCAACAGTGTGCGGGCACGCTCTTCGCCCAGCGGTTCGGTGGCGATGATGTAGCTGCCTGCCGGCAGCACCTTGCCGCCCAGTTCGCGGTTGAGGTTATTGTGGTAGGCATTGCAGCACAGGACCAAAGTCTTGGCCCGCACCCGGCCCTGCGCGGTATGTACCTGCACTTCAGGGCCATAGTCGATGCGGGTGACCTCGGACTGCTCGAACAGCTTCACGCCCAGGCGGCTGGCCACGGCGGCTTCACCCAGGGCCAGGTTGAGCGGGTGCAGGTGCCCCGAGCCCATGTCGACCAGCCCGCCCACATAGCAGTCGGCGCCGACCACGCTGTGGATATCGTCCTTGCCGACCAGGCGTAGCTCATGGGCGTAGCCCAGGCTGCGCAATTCCTCGGCGTCTTCGGCAAAACCCGGCAACTCGGCCGGTTTGTTGGCCAGGTCGCAGTAGCCCCAGGTCAGGTCGCAGGCGATGGCATGTTGCTCGATCCGCTCACGGACGATCTGCACCGCCTCCAGGCCCATCAGCTTCATGCTGCGTACGCCTTCCTCACCGATCACCGGGACGAACTGCTCCAGGCCATGGCCGACACCGCGGATCAGTTGCCCGCCATTGCGCCCACTGGCGCCCCAACCAAGCTTGCGAGCTTCTAGCAGGATGACCGAGAAGCCGCGCTCGGCCAGTTCGATGGCGGTGTTCAGGCCTGAATAACCACCACCGACGATGCACACATCGGCGCTGTGTTCGCCTTGCAGGAAAGAGTGATCAGGGTGGGGCGCGCTGCTGGCGGCGTAGTAGGAGGCGGCGTGCTGCGCGCTGTGGATCATTGGAACAAGTCCTTGGGCGGTGGGCGTTTGGAGGAGGATAAGCCGGGGGTCGGAGGCGGGCAACCCGCCTGCCTAGCTGACGCGGTCAAAACTCCTGCTCTCGATCTCGTGAGTTGCGTCGACTTTTCCTACGTGCTTTGAGGACGTCATGAAGGCGACCTGGAAGCGATACCCCGTTAGCGTCCGGTGACGCGACACGCCCGTGCCGCTCACTGATTCCGCAGGTGCTCATCGTTACCTGCGGTCTTTCACCTGCCCGATGGAATGAACAGCAGGAGCGCTAATGGCTCACGAAAACACCCTAAATCCCACCTCAAAACACCAACTCGATGATGGAGGGCCTGCACGATGAATGCGCCTGCCATACGCGTTCCCCAAGCCGCAACCGTCCCCGTCGACCTTGTCAGTGAAGACGACATCGAAGCCGGCAAGGAAAAGCTTGATCAATGGCTGCGCCAGCTCACTGGCGGTGTCGTCGGCTGGGATGCCTTGCACACTGCCGGCTCGGTCATCCCCGGCGTCGGTACTGTCTTCGCAGCCATCGATGCCATTGGTGACCTGCTGACCTTGATCGAGGGCGACCAGGACGATTACTTCACCTGGGTCAGCTTCGGCGTCAACGTATTCGGTCTGGTGCCGTTCCCCGGTGTCGGCGCAGCGCGCCTGGCCATCCGCAGCACCCTCTCCAGCATTCGCCGCAATGGGCCGGCGGTCATTTCCGAAGCCCTGCTGGAGGCGCTGGAGCAACACCTCAACGAAAAGGTGCCCGGCACGCTGGAAAAGTTCGCCACTGGCCTCGAGGCACGCCTTGGCGACTTGCTCACTCAGGTGGCCGCAGAGATCCGCAAGGCCTGCATGGCCTTCGCGCAAATGCTCAGAAGCGTTGCCAGCGACGTCGGTCAGGACGCATTGGTCAAGAAGGCCAAGCGCGCATCGATCTTCTTTGGCCCGACCGTGGCGTTAGCCGCCCACTTCATGATCGAAGACCGCGTGCTGTACAAGAGCACTTGCCAGCGCCTGCTCGACACCGCCGACCGGGCTGAGCAGATTGGTCACAAGGCCTCCGGCAAGATCATGGGCATGGCGGATGCCCGTGTAGAAGGCAGCATTGGCTACCTTGTCAATGTCCTGATCACGGCGCTGAAAAAACGCAAAGCACTCAGGCCGCTATCCGTCTCCGTATCCAGCGGCCAAACCACACAGGCTCGCCATGTGCAAGGTCAGAAGGGTCTGATCACACGCGGTACCGAGCGCCCGGCAAAGAAAGATCCCAACTGCCGTAACGGCGCTCCTATGGGCAGTGGCTGCAGCATAAGCTTTGCCACCGGCAGCGAAACCATCATCCACACCGATTTCACGCTGCCCGGCGTATTTCCCATCGCCTGGGTTCGCACGTACCGGTCAAGCCTGGCAGCACTGGACGACAGCCCCTTCGGCGCGCGCTGGGTCACGCCCTTCTCCCTCTGCATCGACGACCTCGGCAGCCGCCAACTGGCCTATCACGGGGCTGACGGGCGTACCCATAGGTATCCCGACCCAGCCCTCGGCAAGTTCCACTATGACCCTGTCGAGGCTGTAGTGCTGGTACGTCCCTCTAAGCAACGCCTGGTGATCGCCCGAGGTCTCGAGGTCGAGGAGCATTATCATAGGCATGGCGAGCGGTATGTGCTGACCACCATCAAGAAACGCGGTGGCGCCCGCATCGCCTTGCACTATGAGCACCGGTGTGCAGGCAAGCCTGTGTTATCCGATCTGGTCACTTATCAGAATGAGACAGCGCACCTGCACCTGCACACCGATATCGATGCGCATGGGCAGGTTATCGCCCTGTGGCTGATGCGGGACGGCCGCCCCGTGCGCCAGTTGGCCGGCTATGACTATGACAGCCACGGGGACCTGTGCGCTGCCCGTGACGAGCATGCGGCACAGTGGGAATACCGCTATGAGCACCATCTGATCACCCGCTACACCGACCGCACCGGCCGAAGCATGAACCTGCAATGGCAAGGCGAAGGCGCCGACGCCAAAGCCGTACGTGAATGGGCAGACGATGGCAGTCTCGATACCCGACTGGAATGGGACCGGAATATCCGCCTGACCTACGTCACCAACGCGCTCGGCCATGAAACCTGGCACTTCTACGACAGCCTCGGTTTCACCTACCGTATCATCCATCCCGATGGCAACGAGGAATGGTTCTACCGCGATGCTGGCAAGAACCTCACCTCGCATGTTCACACCGACGGCACCCTCGACCGCTACGCCTATGACGAGCGCGGCAATTTGCTGCAGCACATACAGGCAGATGGCCGTTCGGTGCATCACGCCTATGACGATGCTGACCAGCGCTTCAAAAGCTGCGATGCCGAAGGCGGGCTGTGGAAGTACGACTATGACCAGCGCGGCAACATCATCGAAACCCAGGACCCACTAGAGAACAAGACCCTCTACACCTACAACAGCGACAACCTGCCCATCGCCATCACCGATGCCAACGGCGGTGAGAAGAAACTGGCGTACAACCGCGATGGGCAATTGATCAGCTATACCGATTGCTCAGGCAAGACCACACAGTGGAAGTACGACCCTGCGGGTCAACTGATCAAGCTGATCAACGCTGCCGGTGAGGTCACCGAGTACCAGTACGAAGCGGGCCAACTGGTGCTGCTGGTCCACCCGGACAAGACCACCGAGCGCTTCGAGCGCGATGCCGAAGGGCGCCTGCTCAGCCACACCGATGCTTTGTACCGACGCACCCGCTGGACCTACAACGAAGCCGGGCTAATCGATCAGCGCCACAACGCCAACGACACCACCCTTACCTACCACTGGGACAGGCTCGGTCAACTCGTGCGCCTGCGCAATGAGAACAACAGTGAAGCCAGCTTCAAGTATGACCCTGTAGGGCGGCTGCTCAAGGAAACCGGGTTCGACAAGCAGACCACTCACTACCTGTACGACCATGGCAGCAACCTGCCCACTCGCCGTCTCGACGGCGATCGCATCACGCATTTCGAATATGACCCCATGGGCCGTTTGCTCGAAAGCCATGCTGGTAGGCGCGGCGGCAAGAAGTGGGAAACCGAAACCTTCGCCTATGACGGCAATGGCAAACTGCTGGCGGCCAACAATGGCGCCTGCAGGCTGCAATGGTTCTACGATGCGGCGGGCAACAATACGCGTGAGCACCAGTGGCTGGATTACCTTGCCAAGCCCCAGGTTGCCGTGTTCAAGCATGAGTACGATGCCCTCAACCAACGCATCGCCACCACCCGTCCCGATGGGCACCGGGTCAGCTGGCTGACCTATGGCAGCGGCCATCTGCTCGCTCTCAAGCTCGATGACCAGGAGCTGATCAGCTACGAGCGTGATGATCTGCATAGGGAAATCGGGCGCGTACAGGGCAATGGCCTGATCCAGCGCCAGACCTGGAGCCCGAATGGCCAGTTGCTGGAACAGTCCCTGGTGCGCCAGGGAGAATCCAAACGCATAGCAGCACGCAACTACCGCTACGACGAAGCTGGCCAATTGCTCCACATTAACGACTTGAACCGTGGCGATTTGCGTTATCGGTATGACCCGGTCGGCCGTTTGATCGAAGCCAGCGAAAACTATGAGAAGAAAACGTTCGCCTTCGATCCCGCGAGTAACCTGTTGGACCCAGAGGCACCGCCAAGCGCTAATCCGCACTCGCCACGCAAGTTGATGGACAACGTGCTGCGCAGTTACTGCGGGACGCAGTATCGGTATGACGAGCGCGGCAACCTGCTGGAGCGAATTGAGAACGGTAAAACAGGTAAATTCACCTGGGACCTGTATGACCGCCTGCGGCGATACGAGGATGACCGCCTGACTGTCGAGTTCGGCTACGACGCGTTGGGCCGCCGAGTGTACAAGGACTCACGTTCGAAGTACCGCAAGCGGGTTCAAGCTGGGCCAGTCTGGAACGAAAACGCGCGGCGCGCACTGGATGAAAAGTTAGGCTGCGATCTGACGTTGTTCATATGGGACGGCGATACGCTGGCGTTTGAGCAGCGAGGCCGAGAGGGCAAGGGGCAGACCACGCACTACGTGTTTGAGCCGGGTACTTTCATTCCAGTCGCTCAAGGCATGATGAACCATATTGAGGAGATGCTGCATCCGCCGATCTATGGCTTCCCGTATGACATTAACCGAGATCCGGTGTGGCAGTCCAAGCCCACTCTAAAGCCGTTCGACACTTTAGCTTGGTATCAATGTGATCACCTTGGGACGCCGATGGAGCTGACCAATGAAATGGGACACGTGGCTTGGTGTGGTAGCTACGAGGCTTGGGGGTTGGCTGAGGAAAAGCGCATTGAGCATGCGAAGCGGAATGACAATCCAAATCCCCTGCGGTTTCAGGGACAGTATTTTGATATTGATACGGGGCTGCACTATAACCGATACCGTTTTTATGATCCCCAGCTAGGCCGGTTTATTGCCAAAGATCCAATTGGATTTAATGGCGGTCTTAATGTATACGCCTATTGTCCAAATCCGGTGTTTTGGATTGACCCTTTCGGTCTGGCTCGAATTTTTAAAAATGCGGACTATCATGGTAAAAAGGATAACATTTTAAAGAGCAAGGCGCCTGCAGATGGCCAAGCAGCTCTTGACAACTCTATATTAGTAAAAAGTACTTCGCCCAGACGGGTTGGAGTCGATACGGAAAATAAGGAGCTGGTAGTTTTAGACCTGACTAAGACCTACGTTAATGGCGACGAGGAATTTCACGGGCACGTCAGATGCTGGTGTGATTTGCATACAGACCAGCAAAACGTTCTACGTAACGCCGGTAAGGTTACACGAAAAGGTAAAATCAAGTGACTAGCAAACAATATTCCGAAATTGAAAAAGATTTAAATTCTGGCGAAAGGGATACGATAATCGAAGCGATTTTGTACGCGGCCATGAATATGGATGATCCCGATTGGATAGTGGGCAGATGTGCCTGCCTCATTCTAAATAGCCGCGACAATGACATACAAGGCCTTGCAATAACATGCATCGGCCACGTTGCTAGAATACATAGAAGAATTGACCGCAGCTTGGTCGCTACTGCACTGCAGTTCGCGAACCAAGATATCTGTCTTGCCGGAAGAGTTGAAGACGCGCTTGATGACATTGAACTCTATACGGGTGAACGCATAAGGCTATAGATCCTATTGGTTCACTTTAGATGTACTGCGAATATCTACAAGCCGCCGAAATCATTCTCGTCGCGACCATTGGCGAATTTGATGATCTGCAAGACGGTGCAGTAGCGCTATTAACTCCTGAAATTAATTCAAGGGCTGTTTGCGACGTATCGATTTTTAATTGCCCTAAATGGAATTCGAGGCGGCGGCAGCCGCCGCTTTGAGTCGCGCTGTTGATAATGTCAATGGTGGGCCTTGCCTTCTCAAGCGCTGTTGGAGGGAAGTGCGTTTAAGTTGGCTCTGTTATCAATCAGCATGAGACAGTGCAGCCGCATTGAGGATATGCTACAACACAGGAATCAGAGCTCATTTTCAATGACGTCAAGAAGTCGTCGTATGACAGATCAAGTCGACAGTGAAGCTATTCGACACGCTGAACTGGCAAGCTGGGGCCGCGATTTAGAGAATTTTGCAGATCTGTCGCGGCACAAGGCCGCTCCGCGATGGATGGTTTCTGTATAAGGTTATGCTCTTGCAACTTCTTTGACTTGGACTTCACCATGTCCTGCATCCGCCACAAGATCCATTTCCTACGCGAACTCATCCCTTCCTTCGAGTGCGAACCCGGCTGCCATGACTGCTGCGGCCCGGTCACCACGTCGGCAGAAGAAATGGCACGCCTGCCGCGCAAGTTGCAGGCCGAGCAGGTCGCTGCCCTGGAGCGCCTGGATTGCGTGCACCTGGGCCCCAACGGCTGCACCGTCTATGAAGAGCGCCCGATGATCTGCCGGCTGTTCGGCACCACCCCGCGCCTGGCCTGCCCGCGGGGCCGTGGCCCGGAGCAGATGATCGACCCTGCCGCCGAGCAGCTGGTCCACCAGTTCATTGCCACCACCCGCCAGGTGCTGGTCTAGCCTCAGTCCGGAATCGGCAGGCAGAGGCTCTCCTTTACCTCTTCCATCACGATGTAGCTCTTCGATTCGCGCACGTGCGGCAGCTTCAGCAGGATGTCGCCGAGCAGCTTGCGGTACGAGGCCATTTCCGAAATGCGCGCCTTCACCAGGTAGTCGAAATCGCCCGAAACCAGGTGGCACTCCAGCACGTGTGGCAGTTTCAACACCGCACGGCGGAACTCCTCGAAGGTATCCCCCGACTTGTAGTCCAGGCTGATTTCCACGAACACCAGCAGGCTGCCCTTGAGGTGCTGCGGGTTAAGGCGGGCGTTGTAGCCCATGATGATGCCCTCGCGCTCCAGGCGGCGAACCCGCTCGGTGCAAGGGGTAGTGGACAGCCCGACTTTCTCGCCCAGTTCGGTGAAGGAAATACGCCCGTCGTTCTGCAGGATACGCAGGATGTTGCGGTCGATCTTGTCCAGCTCACGCTTGCTCTGGTGCTGGGTTCGCATAGGGGATGCCCCTCCGTGAAAGGCGATATTGCCGAGAATTCTCGCCAATAATAGGCTTTTATATAGTGAATTGCACTGCCTTCAAATTCCTATACTGCGCGCATCCATGCCATCTCAACAAAAGACTGCGGTGCGCCGCGTGCGAGGAATAAAACGATGCGAGTTCTGGTACTTGGTAGCGGTGTGATCGGAACCGCCAGTGCCTACTACCTGGCCCGGCAAGGTTTCGAAGTGACTGTGGTCGACCGCCAGCCGGCGGTGGCCATGGAAACCAGTTTTGCCAACGCTGGCCAGATCTCGCCCGGCTATGCCTCGCCCTGGGCTGCACCGGGTGTGCCGCTGAAGGCCATCAAATGGCTGCTGGAGCGCCACGCCCCATTGGCCATCAAGCTCACCGGCGATGTCGACCAGTACCTGTGGATGGCGCAGATGCTGCGCAACTGCACCGCCAGCCGGTACGCGGTGAACAAGGAGCGCATGGTGCGCCTGTCCGAGTACAGCCGTGACTGCCTCGACGAGCTGCGGGCCGAAACCGGCATCGCCTATGAAAACCGCAGCCTGGGCACTACCCAGCTGTTCCGGACCCAGGCCCAGGTAGACGCCGCAGCCAAGGACATTGCCGTGCTCGAGCAGTCCGGCGTGCCTTACGAGTTGCTTGACCGCGACGGCATTGCCCGTGTCGAGCCGGCCCTGGCTGGCGTGAAAGACATCCTGGCCGGTGCCCTGCGCCTGCCCAACGACCAGACCGGCGACTGCCAGCTGTTCACCACCAAGCTGGCCGACATGGCCACCAAGCTGGGTGTGGAGTTCCGCTTCGGCCAGGATATCCAGCGCCTGGACTTCGCCGGCGACCGCATCAATGGCGTGTGGATCGACGGCAAGCTGGAAACCGCCGACCGCTACGTGCTGGCGCTGGGCAGCTACTCGCCGCAGATGCTCAAGCCGCTGGGCATCAAGGCCCCGGTGTACCCGCTGAAGGGCTACTCGCTGACGGTGCCGATCACCAACGCCGACATGGCCCCGACGTCGACCATCCTCGACGAGACCTACAAAGTCGCGATCACCCGTTTCGACAACCGTATTCGTGTTGGCGGAATGGCTGAAATCGCCGGCTTTGACCTGTCGCTGAACCCTCGTCGGCGCGAAACGCTGGAGATGATCGTCAACGACCTTTATCCTCGCGGCGGTGACCTGAGCCAGGCCAGCTTCTGGACCGGCCTGCGCCCGGCGACCCCGGACGGTACGCCGATCGTCGGTGCCACGGCGTTCCGCAACCTGTTCCTGAACACCGGCCACGGTACCTTGGGCTGGACCATGGCGTGCGGCTCCGGTCGCCTGCTGGCCGACCTGATTGCGCGCAAGAAGCCGCAGATCAGTGCCGAAGGCCTGGACATCTTCCGCTATGGCAACAGCCGGGAAGTGGCCAAGCATGGGCAGGCTGCGCCGGCTCACCAGCAGTAAGTTCGCCTGTACCGGCCTCTTCGTGGGCTCGCCCGCTCCGACAGGAACACCACAGAGGTTGAAAACTGTGCAGTACCTGTGGGCCCGGGCGAGCCCGCGAAGAACCCAACACCGATTTCAACCCGAACCACCATAAGGCAGCCGCCATGCGTCCCGCCCGCGCTTTGATCGACCTCCAGGCCCTGCGCCACAACTACCGTCTGGCCCGTGAACTGACCGGTGCCAAAGCCCTCGCCGTGATCAAGGCCGATGCCTACGGCCATGGTGCCGTGCGCTGTGCCCTCGCGCTGGAAGCCGAAGCCGACGGCTTTGCCGTGGCCTGCATCGAAGAGGCGCTGGAGTTGCGCGCCGCCGGCATCAAGGCGCCGGTACTGCTACTGGAGGGCTTTTTCGAGGCTAGCGAACTGGCGCTGATCGCCGAGCACAACCTGTGGTGTGTGGTGCACTCGCTGTGGCAGCTGGAAGCGATCGAGCAGACCCAGTTGCACAAGCCGCTCACAGTCTGGCTCAAGCTCGACAGCGGCATGCACCGAGTCGGCCTGCACCCCAAGGATTACCACGAGGCCTACCAGCGCCTGCTGGCCAGTGGCAAGGTCGCGCGCATCGTGCTGATGAGCCACTTTGCCCGCGCCGACGAGCTGGATGCCGACGCCACCGCCCAGCAGATCGCCGTATTCGAGGCCGCCCGCCAGGGCCTGGCCGCCGAATGCAGCCTGCGCAACTCGCCCGCTGTGCTGGGTTGGCCGCAGGCACCCAGTGACTGGGTACGCCCGGGCCTGATGCTGTACGGTGCCACGCCGTTCGAAGGGGCCCAGGCCGAGGCCGAGCGCTTGCAACCGGTCATGACCCTGCAATCGCGGGTGATCAGCGTGCGCGAGCTGCCCGCCGGCGAGCCGGTGGGCTATGGCGCCAAGTTCATCAGCCCACGCCCGACCCGTGTGGGCGTGGTCGCCATTGGGTATGCCGATGGCTACCCACGCCAGGCGCCGAATGGCACCCCGGTGCTGGTCGCCGGCAAGCGCACGCAGCTGATCGGCCGTGTATCGATGGACATGCTCAACGTCGACCTGACCGACATACCGGAAGCGACCGTCGGCAGCCCCGTCGAACTGTGGGGCAAGCAGGTGCTGGCCAGCGAGGTGGCCGCCCAGGCGGGCACCATTCCCTACCAGATCTTCTGCAACCTGAAGCGGGTACCGCGGGACTACTGCGGCGAATGAAACGCTGAAGCGGACAGGTTAAGGGGCTGTGTGTTGTAAATACTGAACGGCATTGCCATGATATCGTTCACATCCACCCCCTTTTCCACCGTTTCAGGAGGCTCCAGCTTTGGACGTCGGCGAACGACTGCAAGCCATCCGCAAGCTCAAGGGCCTGTCCCAGCGTGAACTCGCCAAGCGAGCCGGGGTGACCAACAGCACCATCTCAATGATCGAGAAGAACAGCGTGAGCCCTTCGATCAGTTCGCTGCGCAAGGTGCTGAGCGGCATTCCCATGTCCATGGTCGAGTTCTTCTCGGTCGAACTGGAACCTGAAAGCCCCACGCAGATCGTCTACAAGGCCCATGAGCTGATCGATATCTCGGACGGTGCGGTGACCATGAAGCTGGTCGGCAAGTCGCACCCCAACCGCGCCATCGCCTTTCTCACCGAGGTATACCCACCAGGCGCCGATACGGGTGCCGAAATGCTCACCCATGACGGTGAGGAAACCGGCATCCTGCTGGAAGGCCGCCTGGAGCTGGTGGTCGGCAACGAGATCTTCATTCTCGAAGAGGGCGACAGCTACTACTTCGAAAGCACCCGCCCGCACCGCTTTCGCAACCCGTTCGACCGGCCGGCGCGGTTGATCAGCGCGGCGACACCATCGAACTTTTGATCCAGCGCAGTGCATTGATTCGGCAATACCCCTTTCCCGTGTGGGGTCGTTTCACGGCCTCCGGGTTCCCGCTATACTTTTCAGCGCTCGCCGATTCGTGGCCGCGAGCGTGATTAGCCACCATGAGGGTGTTCGCGTGAACCAAATCAAGAAGATGCTGGCCGTACCAGCAGCCGTATTCGCCCTCTGGGCAATGAGCGCAACCGCTGCGACCAATGACGACATCGCCAAGCGCCTGGAGCCGGTTGGCCAGGTGTGTGTGCAGGGCCAGGAGTGCAAGGGCATGGAAGTGGCCGCTGCCGCAGGTGGCGGGGGCGCCAAGACACCGGACGAGATCATCGCCAAACACTGCAACGCCTGCCATGGCTCTGGCCTGCTCGGCGCACCGAAGATCGGCGACACCGCAGCCTGGAAAGAACGTGCCGACCACCAGGGCGGCCTGGACGGCATCCTGGCCAAGGCCATTACCGGTATCAACGCCATGCCGCCGAAAGGCACCTGCGCGGATTGTTCGGATGATGACCTCAAAGGGGCCATCAAGAAGATGTCCGGGCTGTGAGAAGCAGCTGAATTGCACAAGGCCCGCCTGATTCTGGCGGGCTTTGTTTTTATCGCGCCAGTACCGGCAACCAATGACTTACGGCCCGTGTCCAACCCCTGAACCCATGGATGTCTCAGGAGGCCCCGATGCACCTCTGCTCCATCGATCAGGCTGTCGAGCAGGTCCTGGCGCGCTTGCCAGCCCATATTCACATGGGCCTGCCGCTGGGGCTGGGTAAGCCGGTCGCTTTCGTCAATGCCCTGTATGCCCGTGTACGCGAGCGGCCCGAGCGCCGCCTGACCATCTACACCGCACTCTCGCTCGGCCGTCCATCACTGGGCGATGGCCTGCAGCGGCGCTTTCTCGAACCCTTCGTCGAGCGGGTTTTCGCCGACTACGAAGACCTCAGCTACCTCGCCGACCTGCGCAACGACAGCCTGCCGCCGAACATTCGGGTCGAGCAGTTCTTCCTGCAGCCCGGCAGCCTGCTGCACAGCGAGTCTGCCCAGCAGGACTACGTCAGCAGCAACTACAGCCACGCCGCGCGCGATATCAACGCCAAGGGCCTGAACCTGATCGCCCAGCTGGTGGCGGCTACCCCGGAGCGGCCGGTGCATCTGAGCCTGGCCTGCAACCCCGACATCACCCTCGACCTGCTGCCGATGATCGCCAGGCGCCGTGCCGCTGGCGAAACCATCCTCATGCTCGGCCAGGTGCATGCCGAACTGCCGTACATGCCAGGCGACGCCGAGCTGCCCATGGATGCCTTCGACCTGTTGCTCGATGAAGCCGAGCAGCGTCGCCTGTTTTCCACGCCGAACATGCCGGTCAGCACCCAGGATCATTGCATTGGCCTGCATGCCAGCAGCCTGGTACGGGACGGCGGCACGTTGCAGATCGGCATCGGTGCCATGGGCGACGCGGTAGCCGCCGCCCTGTTGGCGCGTCAGGGCGACAACGCCGGCTACCGTGCCGTACTCGATGACCTGGATATGGGCCCATGGCAAGCGTTGATCGAGCGGGAAGGAGGGCTGGGTGGTTTCGCCCAGGGGTTGTATGGCTGCAGCGAGATGTTCGTCAACGGCCTGCTGGTGCTGGCGGAGGCGGGCCTGTTGCGACCCCCGGCGGATGCCCAGGGCACCGTGCTGCATGGCGGCTTCTTCCTTGGCCCCCAGGCCTTCTACCAGCGCTTGCGCGACATGACGCTGGAACAGCGGGCACGGTTTGCCATGACCCGCATCAGCTTCATCAACGAGCTGTATGGGCAGGAGCAACTCAAGCGTCGCCAGCGTCGCGATGCGCGCTTCATCAATACCGCGTTCGGCATGACCCTGCTCGGTGCCGGGGTGGCCGACCAGTTGGAAGATGGCCGCGTACTCAGCGGCGTGGGTGGCCAGTACAACTTCGTTGCCCAAGGGCATGCGCTGGAGGGTGGGCGCTCGATCCTGCTGCTGCGCAGCTGGCGCGAAGCGGGCGGGGAGGTGACCTCGAACCTGTTCTGGACCTATGGCCACTGCACCATACCGCGGCACTTGCGCGATATCGTGGTGACCGAATACGGCATTGCCGACTTGCGCGGGCAGACCGACAGCGAGGTAATCGCACGTTTGCTGGCGGTGTGTGATTCACGCTTCCAACAGGGGCTGATCGAACAGGCAAAAGACGCTGGCAAGCTCGCCCGGGATTTCCAGCTGGATTCACGCTTTACCGACAACACGCCGCAGCGCCTGGAGGCGATCAGGACGAAGCATTCGCGGCTGTTCCCGGAGTACCCGCTGGGCACGGACTTTACGGCTGAAGAGCGGGATTTGCTGCGGGCGCTGAACTGGTTGAAGAGCAAGTTCAAGCTGAGCGAGGTGCTGGAGCTGGGCAAGGCAGCACTGGATGCGCCGGGGCCCGAAGGGTATGAACGGCATCTGCTGCGAATGGGACTGGATCAGCCGCAGGGGCTCAAGGAAGAGCTGTATCAGCGGCTGTTGCTGGCGGGGTTGGCGGCAGCCGGTTGAATTGCCGGGGGCTGCTTGGCAGCCCATCGCCGGCCTGCCAGCTGCCACAGGCACTGCACAAGGCTTGAGCGTTGTGCGGTCTCTGTCGAAGCTGGTTTGCCGGCGTAGGGGCGGTGCAGGCTTACTCGATGAAGGTCACCACACCACCTTCCAGCGACTTCACCCGGGCCAGCGATTCAACGCGGTAGCCCTGGCTGTCCAGCTCGGCACGGCCGCCCTGGAACGACTTCTCGATGACGATGCCCAGGCCGGCCACGGTCGCGCCGGCCTGCTTGATGATCGAGATCAGTGCCTGCGACGCCTTGCCGTTGGCCAGGAAGTCGTCGATCACCAGCACACGGTCGCTGCTGTTGAGGTGGCGTGGCGAAATGGCCACGGTGTTCTCGGTCTGCTTGGTAAAGGAATACACCGAGGCGGTCAGCAGGTTTTCGGTCAGGGTCAGCGACTGGTGCTTGCGGGCGAAGATCACCGGCACGCCCAGCTTCAGGCCGGTCATCACCGCCGGGGCGATGCCCGAGGCCTCGATGGTGACGATCTTGGTCACGCCGGCGTCGGCGAACCGGCGGGCGAACTCGTCACCGATCAGCTGCATCAGCGCAGGGTCGATCTGGTGGTTGAGAAACGCATCGACTTTGAGAACCTGATCGGAAAGCACGATGCCTTCTTCGCGAATCTTCTGGTGCAGTGCTTCCACTGTGTTTACCTCGAAACAAAGGTGGCCGCTGTACGCGGCAATAGTAAGAGTAATGGTTGATCAGCGTTTGAGCATCGCCCGGATATCGGCCAGGGCGTTGTTGCCGCGTGCCGCCTTGACCTCGACCGGCGCGTCGTCCAGGCCTTCCCAGGCCAGGTCTTCCGGCGGCAGTTCATCGAGGAAGCGGCTCGGCGTGCAGTCGATGATTTCGCCGTACTGCTTGCGCTTGGCGGCGAAGGTGAAGGCCAGGGTCTGGCGCGCGCGGGTGATACCCACGTAGGCCAGGCGGCGTTCCTCTTCGATGGTGTCGGCCTCGATGCTGGAGCGGTGCGGGAGGATTTCCTCTTCCATGCCCATGATGAACACGTAGGGGAACTCCAGGCCCTTGGAAGCATGCAGGGTCATCATCTGCACGCCTTCGGCGTTCTCTTCCTCTTCCTGCTGGCGCTCAAGCATGTCGCGCAGCACCAGTTTGCCGATGGCGTCCTCGATGGTCATGTCACCCTCTTCGTCCTTCTCGAGGGTGTTCTTCAGCGCTTCGACCAGGAACCAGACGTTGCTGATGCGGAACTCGGCAGCCTTGTCGCTGGCGGTCTGCTGGCGGATCCAGTTCTCGTAGTCGATATCGCGGATCATCTCGTGCAGTGCGGCAATCGGGTCTTCCAGGGCGACCTTGTGGCGCACCCCGTCCAGCCAGTGCTTGAAGCGCTGCAAGCGCTCGGTGTAACGGGCGTCCAGGTGCTCGCCCAGGCCCAGCTCCTCGCTGGCGGCATACATCGAGATGCCGCGTTCGGTGGCGTAGTTGCCGAGCTTTTCGAGGGTGGTGGAGCCGATTTCCCGGCGTGGTACGTTGATTACTCGCAGGTAGGCGTTGTCATCGTCCGGGTTCACCAGCAGGCGCAGGTAGGCCATCAGGTCCTTGACTTCCTGGCGGCCGAAGAAGCTGTTGCCGCCCGACAGGCGATACGGCACCTGGTGATGCTGCAGCTTCAGTTCGATCAGCTTGGCCTGGTAGTTGCCCCGGTAGAGGATGGCAAAGTCGCTGTAGGGACGGTTGGTGCGCAGGTGCAGGGTGAGGATTTCCATAGCCACGCGTTCGGCCTCGGCTTCCTCGTTCTTGCAGCGGATCACGCGGATCTCGTCGCCTACGCCCATCTCGCTCCACAGCTGCTTCTCGAACGCGTGCGGGTTGTTGGCGATCAGCACGTTGGCACAGCGCAGGATGCGGCTGGTGGAGCGGTAGTTCTGCTCCAGCATCACCACCTTCAGGGAGGGGTAGTCCTCCTTGAGCAGCATGAGGTTTTCCGGTCGGGCGCCACGCCAGGCATAGATCGACTGGTCGTCGTCGCCGACCACGGTGAACTGGTTGCGCATGCCGATCAGCATCTTCACCAGCAGGTACTGGCTGGCGTTGGTGTCCTGGTATTCATCCACCAGCAGGTAGCGCACGCGGTTCTGCCAGCGCTCCAGCACGTCAGGGTGCTCCTGGAACAGCTTGACCGGCAGCAGGATCAGGTCGTCGAAGTCCACCGCGTTGAATGCCTTGAGCGTACGCTGGTAGTGGGTGTAGACGATGGCGGCGGTCTGCTCGCGCGGGTTGCGCGCCTTTTCCAGGGCCTCGGGCGGCAGGATCAGGTCGTTCTTCCAGGCACCGATCATGTTCTTGATCTCGTCGATGCCGTCGTCGCCGGAATATTCCTTCTGCATGATGTCCGACAGCAACGCCTTGATGTCGGACTCGTCGAAGATCGAGAAGCCCGGCTTGTAACCCAGGCGCTCGTGCTCCTTGCGGATGATGTTCAGGCCAAGGTTGTGGAAGGTGCACACTGTCAGGCCACGGCCTTCGCCCGGACGCAGCAGGGTGGCGACCCGCTCCTTCATCTCGCGGGCGGCCTTGTTGGTGAAGGTCATCGCCACGATGTACTGGGCACGGATGCCGCAGTTCTGGATGAGGTGGGCAATCTTGCGCGTGATCACGCTGGTCTTGCCCGAACCTGCACCGGCGAGCACCAAAAGAGGGCCGCCGACATAGTCACGGGCTTCCTGCTGCCGGGGATTGAGTCGGGACATGCTAGAAACCGGGGGTCGCCAGAAAATAGCCGCGCATTCTATCAGGCATGGGCCCGTTGTGGCGCGACCGTCTGACGTCTGAGTCAGACTTTTATGGGAACGCCAGTATTAGTGTGAGTAATGCAAGGTACTGAAAAAAACGTATTTGCCGGTTGAGTCCGTTTCGCGCAGGATGCACGACAAAATGCGTCGGGACGCTACGCCAGCTTTTGCGCTCACAAATTTAAAAATCATTCTCATTTGTGCAGTAGCATACCCGGACTCTTCCGTTGCACCGTGAAGCCCTAAGGAGCCCGCTTGTCCACGCCTGTCGAACCTCTGCGTTTGCTGCTGTTGGCTGATGAGCCGGAATGGACCGTATTGCTGCGCGACTGCGTGCATGCATTGGACGGTGCTGCAGTGCTGCTGACTGCGCCCAACTGGGAGGCGGTAGACAGCCTGTTCAGTCATGACCGCCAGGCTGTCGTACTGGCGACCCCGGCGCTACAGCCTGCACCCGCGCGCTGCGACCTGCCGACCATCCTGCTGCTCGAGCACGAGCCCGAGCTGCCACCGAGTGCGGTCAGCGATTGGCTGGTGCGCGAGCAACTCAATGCCGATACCTTGCGCCGCTCGCTGCGCCATGTGCGTGAGCGCGGCGTGCTGGTGGCCACCTTGCAACGCCTGGCCGAACAGGACCCGTTGACCGGTATCGCCAACCGCCAGGGTTTCCAGGCCTTGCTCACCGCGCGCCTGGCCGAGAACGAAGGCCGTGGCGTTGCCCTTGGCCACCTGGACCTGGACAACTTCCGCCACGTCAATGATGCGCTTGGTCACCAGAGTGGCGACCGCCTGATCCTGCAAGTGGTGGCACGCCTGAAGCAGCAGCTGGAGGCGGGCGACCAGCTGGCACGCCTGGGCAGTGATGAATTTGCCCTGCTGATCGACACCCGCCGAGACGCCAACCGCGCCGAGTGGATGGCCGAGCGCATTGTCGAAGCGTTGGCCGAGCCGTACTGGATCGACGGCGAAAGCCTGCTGCTGGGCTGCAGCCTGGGCCTGGCCCATGCGCGCGTGCAGGGCGGGGCCGACCCGCTGATGTGGCATGCACACATTGCCATGCGCCAGGCCAAGGGTAGCCAGGGCTGTACCTTCCACGTGTTCAACGAGCGGATCAACCGTAATGCCCGCAGCCTTGCCGACCTGGAGAGCGAACTGCGTCGCGCCTTGCGCCGTGACGAGCTGGAGCTGCACTACCAGCCGCGGCTGAACCTGGCCGACGGGCGCATCGTCGGCCTGGAGGCGCTGGTGCGCTGGCGCCATGCCGAGCGTGGCCTGTTGCCGCCCAGCGAGTTCGTGCCGCTGGCCGAGCAGAGCGGGCTGATCGTACCGTTGGGCTACTGGGTCATTTCCCGTGCCCTGCGTGACATGCAGGCACTGTGCGAGGGTGGGCTGGAGCCACTGCACATGGCGGTCAACCTGAGTTTCCGGCAGTTCCAGGACAGCCAGCTGCTGGCGACCTTGAGCCGCCTGATCATCGAGCATGGTGTCGATGCCCGCTGGCTGGAGTTCGAGCTGACCGAAACCGCGGTGATGCGCCGCAACGAGCTGGTACGCCAGACCATGGATGCCCTGGGGCGCCTGGGCGTGCGTTTCTCGCTGGATGACTTCGGCACCGGGTTCTCTTCGTTCGTGCACCTCAACAGCCTGCCGATCACCCTGCTCAAGGTGGACCGCAGTTTTGTGGCCGAGATGGAAATGCGTGAGGAGAACCGCAAGCTGGTGCACGCCATGATCAACCTGGCGCACAACCTCAACCTCGAGGTGGTGGCCGAGGGGGTGGAAAGTGAAGAGCAGCTGGCCTTGTTGCGCGGGTTCGGTTGCGACCAGGTGCAAGGGTTCCTGGTCAGCAAGCCTTTGCCGGTGGGCGAGTTGATGGCGTTCTTGCTGGATTACAGCAAGCCGAAGCTTGTCAGTCTGTAACAGCCTTGGGAGGGCTTCGCCCGCCATCGCGACGCAAGGGCTGCAAAGCAGCCCCAACGGTCATGCAGACACTGCAGACCTGCCAGTCAGCCCGGCCTTCCCCAGCAGCCGCTTCATCCGCCACTCAAAGCCAAAGGTCAGGGCCACCGCCGCACACGCCAGCCCCAACGCCAGCCCCCACCACACCCCGACCGCGCCACCGCCCAGGGTAAAGGTGAACAGCCAGGCGCTCGGTGCCCCCACCAGCCAATAGCACACCAGCCCGATCAGGAAGGTGGTCTTGGCGTCCTTCAGCCCGCGGATCGAACCCATGGCAATGGTCTGCATGCCGTCGAACAGCTCGAACCATGCCGCCACCGCCAGCAGCTGCACCGCCAGCTGGAAGATCGCCGCGAAGGCCGGGTCGTTGCGGTCGATGAACAGCCCCACCAGCGCATCGGGCAGGAGCCAGAACAACGCGGCGAAGGCAAACATGATCATCGCCCCGAAGCCGATGCCCACCCGCCCGGCGCTGCGCGCCGCCAGCAGGTTGCCGGCGCCGAAGTACAGCCCCACCCGCATGGTCACCGCGTACGACAAGCCGGTCGGCACCATGAACGCCGTGGAAACGATCTGCAGGGCGATCTGGTGCGCCGCCAGCTCGGTACTGCCCAGCACACCCATGCACAGCGCGGCGAAGGCGAACAGGCCGACTTCCACCATGTAGGTACCACCAATCGGCAGGCCGAGCCGCCACAGTTCGCGCAGGGCCGGCAGCGACGGGCGCGACAGGCCCTTGCGCAGCGGGTAGGCGGCATAGGCCGGGTGCCAGCGGATATACAGCGCCAGGGCGATGGCCATGCCCATAGACACTACTGCGGTGACCAGGCCGATGCCCATCAGGCCCAGCTTGGGCAGGCCGAACATGCCTTCGATCAGCGCCACGTTGAGCAGGTAGTTGAGCACCGTGCCCACCAGGCTGATGATCATCACCGGGGTCGAGCGGCCCAGGGCGCTGGTGAAGCCGCGCAAGGCCATGAAGGTCAGGTAACCGGGCAGGGCGAGGGGCAGCAGGGTAAGGAATTCGGCGGCCGAAGCCACGTTTTCCGGTTTTTGCCCGAACAGCAACAGCACCGGCTCGAGGTTCCACAGTACCAGCCCGGCGCACAGCGCCAGGCCCCAGGCCAGCCACAGGCCGTTCTGCGCCAGGCGGGTGGCACCCTCGATGTCGTTGGCACCCTTGCGGATCGCCACCAATGTGCCGACCGCAGCGATCACGCCCAGGCAGAAGATCGACACGAACGAATAGCTCGCCGCACCCAGGCCACCGCCGGCCAGTGCCTGCGGGCTGATGCGCGCCATCATCAGGGTGTCGGTGAGCACCATCAGCATGTGCGCCAGTTGCGAGGCGATCAGCGGCCCGGCCAGGCGCAGCAAAGCCTTGAGTTCTGTAGTGGGCGCGACGTGCATGGGACGGTCCTTTTTCCTGGGGCGATCAACGAAGGGCGATTCTGAGGCTTTGGTCAACTTTGCACAAAAGGATAAAAGCGATCGTTGGCATGAGTTCGACTCATGCATATATGCTTGCCGGTGATCCTTTCCCAGCCCGCATGGCAGGTGCCTCATGTCACGTCAGCTCCCACCGTTGTATGCCCTGCGCGCATTCGAAGCTGCCGCCCGGCTGAGCTCGTTCACCCGTGCCGGTGAGGAGCTGTCGATCACCCAGAGCGCGATCAGCCGGCATATCCGTACTCTGGAAGACCATTTCGCCTGTCGCCTGTTCCTGCGCAATGGCCGCAGCCTGCAACTGACCGAAGCAGCGCGGGTGCTGCTGCCAGGCGTGCGGGAAGGCTTCGCTGCGCTGGAGCGGGCCTGCGAGAGCTTGCGTGGCGAGGACGGCATCCTGCGCATGAAGGCGCCTTCGACCCTGACCATGCGCTGGCTGCTGGCGCGGCTGAGCCGCTTCCGGCACCTGCAACCCGGCAACGAAGTGCAACTGACCAGTGCCTGGATGGACGTTGACCATGTGGACTTCAGCAACGAACCGTTCGATTGTGCGGTGCTGCTCAGCGACGGCGTGTTTCCGCCGGACTGGGAGGTGCGCCGGTTGTTCGCCGAACTGCTGATCCCGGTAGGGGCGCCGGACCTGCTCGCGGATGGACCATGGGACGAACGACAGCTGGCCGGTATCGAGCTGCTGCACCCGACGCCGGACAAGCGCGACTGGCGCGCCTGGCTCGAGCGCATGGGCCTCGGCGACCAGGTTTCGCTAAAGGGCGGGCAGGTATTCGATACCCTGGAACTCGGCATGATCGCGGCCGCGCGCGGCTACGGCATCTCCATGGGCGACCTGCTGATGGTTGCCGAGGACGTGGCCCAGGGGCGCTTGAGCCTGCCGTGGCCGACCGCCGTTCCCAGCGGCATGGACTATTACATGGTGTGGCCGCGCACCCGCCCGGGCGGGGAGCGCTTGCGGCGCTTGAGCAGGTTCCTGCAGGACGAAGCGGCGGCAGTGGATCTGCCCGATGTGCAGATCCTGCCGGCGCCTTGAGTGGTAGGCGCAAAGGTTTGCGAATATCCCGGTCCGACACTCAAGTATTCCCCGGCGACGCCGATCAAGTGGCACCAGCGTCCCGGAAGAGGGCGCGCTTCCCGACGACAACAAGCGGGTGGCCTACGTGATCAGGACGATCCCGGCCTCTTGCCAGGAGCTTGACCATGTCTCAACCGCGTGCCCGAATCGCCTCGCAACTGGGGGTTGCCCTCGCCATTGTGCTGGCGCTGGTGATTTCCGGCAGTACCCTGTTCGCCTTGCGCTCGCTGGACGATGCCAACCTCGCCACCCGCCAGGCCCACCTGGCCAGCGAGGCGCGTTTGCTGGCCGACCAGCTCGACACCTTCCACGGCTCGCTCAAGGACAACACCCAGCGCCTCAGCGGGCTGTTCGAGCGGCGCTTCGCCTCGGGCCTGTCGCTGCATGCGGGCGAGACCGTGCAGGTCGCCGGCCAGGCCACGCCTGCCCTGTACCTGGGTAACCAGCTGCTGAACAACGACTTCCAGCTGGTCGACGATTTCCAGCAGATGACCGCTGGCATCGCCACGCTGTTCGTGCGCAGCGGTGACGATTTCGTGCGCATCAGCACCAACCTGAAGAAGCAGGACGGCAGCCGTGCCATCGGTACCCTGCTCGATCGCCAGCACCCGGCCTATGCCCGGTTGTTGGCCGGGCAGATGTATGTTGGCCGCGCCGTGCTGTTCGAGCGCAACTACATGACCCGCTATGTGCCGGTGACCGATGCCAGCGGCCGGGTGATCGCCGTGCTGTTCGTCGGCTTCGACTATACCGACGCGCAGAATGCCCAGTTCGCCAACCTGGCGCGCTTCCGCATTGGCCAGACCGGCTCGTTGGCCTTGCGCGACGAGAAGGGCGCCTGGCTGGTGCCACCGGCCAATGCCGACCAGCAGTTGTACAGCGCCACCGCCCCCTTCGCCGAAGGGCCCTGGACCGTGGTCGCCAGCATGCCGATGGCAGAGATCCGCGAAGTGACCTGGAGCGTTGGCCTGCGCCTGGCCGTCGGCAGCCTGCTGGCGATGCTGCTGGCTGTTGCCGCCACGCTGTGGCTGTTGCGCCGCAAGCTGCGCCCGCTGGATGACCTGGTGCGCCAGGCAGAAGCGCTTGGGGCGGGAGACCTGGGGGCACGCCTGAGCGTGACCAGCGATGACGAGATCGGCCAGCTGGCACGCAGCTTCAACAAGATGGGCGAAGCACTGGCAACCATGGTCGAGCACATCCGCGGCGCCTCCGAGCAGGTCAGTACCCGTGCTCGCTCGCTGGCTGGCCTGTCGGCCGGCGCGTGCGAGGGCATGGACCAGCAATCCGGTGAAATCACCAGCATGGCCGGCGCGGTGGAAGAGTTCAGCGCCACCTCGATGAACATCGCCGACAACATGGCCGGCACCGAGCGCATGGCCCGTGACAACGCCCAGCAGACCCGCATCGGCCGCAATGCCATGGACGAGGCATCACGCTCGCTGACGCAGATTGCCGAGGCGCTTGGCGGTACCGCTACGGTGATGGACAGCCTGGGCGCCCGCTCGCAGGAAATTGGCGGCATCATCAGCGTGATCACCGCGATCGCTGAGCAGACCAACCTGCTGGCTTTGAACGCTGCCATCGAGGCGGCCCGTGCCGGCGAGCAGGGGCGTGGCTTTGCCGTGGTGGCCGATGAGGTGCGGGGATTGGCTGCACGCACCCGTCAGGCCACGGACGAGATTTCCAGCATGATCACCAGCATCCAGCAACAGACCGGGCACGCCATCACCACGTTGGAGCAAGGCAACCAGCTGATGCAGGAAGGCCTGGAACGCAACGACAAGGTGGCCCAGGCGTTGGCGCGTATCGACGAGCAGAGCCGTGCGGCCGGTGAGCAGTTTGCCGTGATCAGTACCGCGACTCAGGAGCAGAGCAGCACCGCGACGGTGCTTAGCCGCAACCTGCAGAGCATTGCCCAGGCCAACGGCGAACAACGCGAGGTGGCCAATGAACTGGCCTTCACCGCGCGTGAACTGGAAGGGTTGGCGGCACAGTTACGCCAGGAAGTGGACCGCTTCCGCTGAAACCGCAGGGGGCGCCCGGCGCCCCCCGGTAATCTGAATCCTTACATCGCACCCAGGTTCAATGCCTGCGCACAGGCCTGCAGCGACCGCCGCTCGCTCAGTGCATACAGGGCCAGCTCATCCTGCACCTGCATGCCCAGCGCCGCTTCGAACGCAGCCCGGTTGGCATTGCTGCCGTACTCGGTGTGCGCATCGTCACCCAGGTTGGACTGGAAGATCCCAGCCGCACTCACCGGCAGGAAATCCTCGTAAACCAGCGCTTCATAGTGCACATGACCCGCTTCGATCAGCCCTTCCAGGGTGCTCGGGCGGGCATCCTGGTCACGCGCGGCCAGGCCTTTCTCGGTGGCGAAGTAGCGGAAATACGCTAGCCCCTGCTGGCGCATCTGTGCCAGGTCGTCAGGGAATTCGGCAAAGTTCTCCTTCAGCAGCGCCATGTAGCGTTCGGCATTGGCCTCGGCCGGCACGCCACCCAAGGCGGCCCGAGTGGCATCGAGCAGCTTGTCGTACAGCTGGCGGCCTTTCGGTGTCAGGGCCGCACCGCGCTGTTCGATTTCGCCGAAACGCGCGGTGTGGCTGCCTTCGCTGCCCTGCTGGTCGCTGAAGGCGACCTTTTCCTGCAGGGCCTTGAAGCTGGTCTGGCGCAGCAGGATCGGATGGCGGCGGGTAGGCGGGCCTTCGACCACAGCCTTTGGCGGGATGCCCTTGGCCGGCATGCCGGCCTGGATCGCATCGATGTCCAGCGTGCGCGGGGTCAGGTGGTTGATGTGCGGGCCCTTGAAGGCCACCACGTCGGCGATCAGGCGATGCTGGTCGTGCAGCTGCTGGTACTGCTCGGCAGTCACGGTGGCGTCATGGTGCCAGCGGAAAGTATGCAACGCTTCTTGCACGAACGCCTCGGCATCTGCCGCGTTCAGGCCACCGTCACGTTCGCATTGGGCGATCAGTTCCAGGGCGCGGTCGGTGAAGATCTTGCGTTTGGCCAGGATGTTCTCTGCCAATGTACGCAGCTGCGGATTGTCGATCAGTTCCAGGCGCAGCAGCGAGGTGAACACGCGGAACGGGCTGACGTGCAGCGACTGCTCATGCACTGCGCGGAAGGCGGTGGAGTGAACTGGCACTCCGGCGGAGCTGAGGTCGTAGTAGCCGACCGGCTGCATGCCCATCACGGCGAAGAGGCGGGCAATGGTTGCCAGCTCTTCAGCAGTGCCGACGCGGATGGCCCCGTGGCGCTCCTGGTCCAGCCGTTCGATCTCGCCTGTCCAGCGCAGGGCCTCGGCGACTTCAGGTTGCCGGGCCATGACCTGCTGGTTGATTTCGCTCACCAGCTCCAGCAGCGTGCCGTACAGGGGCACTTCCTGTTTGTACATGAGCGACATGGCGGCGGAGAACTGCGCGCGGATGTTGTCGGGGCTGACGAAATCGTGGGCGGGCATCGCTAGCTTCCATTGGTTGGGTTCGGACGCTTACATGAAAGCGGGGAATGCACTTGGCTTACAAGCGAAAAAAAGTGAGTGTGTCATTCCTTTTTTGATCGACCTGAAGGGTGCTGGGGCCGAAAGGCGGCCCTGGCGCTCTCAATCCGCCAGCTGCTCGCGAATCCACTCCACCAACGCCCGCACCTTGGGCACCTCCGCTGCATGCTCGGCATACGCCAGGTAATGTGCCCCGGCACTGGGCATTGCATGGTTCCACGGCATTACCAGGCTGCCCTCGGCCAGTTCCTTCGCCGCCAGGTAGCGCGGCACCAGCGCCACCCCGCACCCGGACTGCGCAGCGCTCAAGGCCATATAGAACGTATCGAAGCGCGGCCCGTGGTAGGCGCTCACGCTTTCCAGGCCCAGCTCCAGAAACCATTCGTGCCACGCCTCTGGCCGCGAGGTGCTCTGTAGCAGCACCAGTTCGGCCAGTTGCCCGGCATCGGCCAGTTCGCGGCCGGCCAGCAGCTCCGGTGCGCACACCGGCACCACCTCTTCACCGAACAACTCCACGCAGGTGGCCCCCGGCCAGGTGCCCTGGCCGTAGAAGAACACCACGTCCGCCGAACCCTGCAGCAAGGCGAACGGCTCCATCTCGTTGCGGATGTCGAGGTGGATATTGCCGTGGCGTTTGCCAAAACCCTTGAGGTGCGGAATCAGCCAGCGCACGCCGAAACTCGGCTGGGTGGCTACCTTCAATATCTCGGTCTGCTCGCCGTAGGTGAGCACGTAGCGGCTGGACATGTCGACCTGGGTGAGGATCTTGTTGACCTCGGCCAGGTACAGGCTGCCGGCCGGGGTCAGCTGCAGGCGGCGGCGGATGCGCAGGAACAGGTGGTGGCGCAGCATGTCCTCCAGCTGCGCCACCTGCTTGCTGACCGCGCTCTGGGTCAGGTGCAGTTCTTCGGCGGCACGGGTAAAGCTCAAATGGCGGGCTGCAGCTTCAAAGCACTGCAGGGCGGTCATGGACGGCACCAGGCGTTTGGACATAGCGGTCTCTGCGGCTCAAATCATTACCTGACGGAATGATATGCGGAATAAAGGTCGTTTGTTGTACCTATGTGATCGGATTAATACTGATCCACATCATTTTTCCACCCCATCACCCGATGTAGGAGAAGCACAATGGTTGCTGGATTGCTCGAGCGCCTTGGCGTTGCCGCCGAGGCTTACACCCAGGGCGACTACCCTGTTCACACGCCGATCGACGGCAGCCAGATCGCCTCGGTGAAACTGCTCGGCAAGGCCGAGACCATCGCCCGCATCGACCAGGCGCAAGGCGCCTTCGAAGCCTGGCGCAGCGTGCCGGCCCCGCGCCGTGGCGAACTGGTGCGGCTGTTCGGTGAAGTGCTGCGTGAGCACAAGGCCGACCTCGGCGAGCTGGTATCGATCGAAGCCGGCAAGATCACCCAGGAAGGCCTCGGTGAAGTGCAGGAAATGATCGACATCTGCGACTTCGCCGTTGGCCTGTCGCGTCAGCTGTACGGCCTGACCATCGCCTCCGAACGCCCTGGCCACCACATGCGTGAAACCTGGCACCCGCTGGGCGTGGTCGGTGTGATCAGTGCCTTCAACTTCCCGGTTGCGGTCTGGGCCTGGAACACCGCCCTGGCCCTGGTGGCCGGCAACTCGGTGGTGTGGAAACCGTCGGAAAAGACCCCGCTGACCGCCCTGGCCTGCCAGGCGCTTTTCGAAAAAGCCCTGAAAGCCTTCGGTGATGCCCCGGCTGGCCTGGCGCAACTGGTGATCGGCGGCCGCGAAGCCGGCGAAGCCCTGGTCGACGACCCGCGCGTACCGCTGGTCAGCGCCACTGGCAGCACCCGCATGGGCCGTGAAGTAGGCCCGCGCGTGGCTGCCCGCTTTGGCCGCAGCATCCTGGAACTGGGCGGCAACAACGCCATGATCCTGGCCCCGAGTGCCGACCTGGACCTGGCCGTGCGCGGCATCCTGTTCTCCGCTGTGGGTACCGCCGGCCAGCGTTGCACCACCTTGCGTCGTCTGATCGTGCACCGCTCGATCAAGGACGAAGTGGTTGCCCGCGTCAAAGCCGCCTACGGCAAGGTGCGTATTGGCGACCCACGCAAGGACAACCTGGTTGGCCCGCTGATCGACAAGCAGTCGTTCGATGCCATGCAGGGTGCGCTGGCCAAGGCTCGTGACGAAGGCGGCCAAGTGTTTGGCGGCGAGCGCCAGCTGGCCGACCAGTACCCGAACGCTTACTACGTGTCGCCTGCCATTGCCGAAATGCCGGCGCAGAGCGACGTGGTGCGCCACGAAACCTTCGCCCCGATCCTGTACGTGCTCGCCTATGACGATTTCGAAGAGGCCCTGCGCCTGAACAACGAAGTGCCACAAGGCCTGTCGTCGTGCATTTTCACCACCGACATCCGTGAGGCCGAGCGCTTCCAGAGTGCTTCGGGCAGCGACTGCGGTATCGCCAACGTCAACATCGGCACCAGCGGCGCCGAGATCGGCGGTGCGTTCGGTGGCGAGAAGGAAACCGGCGGTGGCCGTGAGTCCGGTTCGGACGCCTGGAAAGGCTACATGCGTCGCCAGACCAACACCGTGAACTACTCGCGCGAGCTGCCGCTGGCGCAGGGTATCGTGTTCGACTGATGGGTTGATGCTGCATGGCCGGGGGCTTGGCCCCCGGTTCGCGGGCAAGCCCGCTCCCACAGGTCGCCACAGATTTCGAAACCTGTGTACCTCCTGGGGGAGCGGACTTGCCCGCGAATGGGCCCTAACGCGGCCCCAAACAAGAACAAATTGCTGGAGCCGGGCCATGTCCGAACTGCGTCAAGAATGCTTGTGGGAATTTGTCAGCAAACCGAGCGTCGCCGCCCAGGCCCTGGCCGGTGAGCACAAGGCCGATGTCTGCGTGATCGGTGGCGGCATTACCGGCCTGTCAGCGGCCATCCACCTGCTCGAGCAGGGCAAGTCGGTGATCTTGCTGGAAGCCTGGAAGATCGGCCACGGTGGCTCCGGGCGCAACGTCGGCCTGGTCAACGCCGGTACCTGGATTCGCCCTGACGACGTCGAAGCCACCCTCGGCCTGCAGCAGGGCAGCCGCCTGAACAAGGTGCTGGGTGAGGCCCCGGCTGAAGTGTTCGCCATGATCGAGCGCCTTGGCATCGAGTGCCAGGCCCAGCACAAAGGCACCCTGCACATGGCGCACAACGCCACCGGCATCGCCGACCTCGAAGCCCGCCATGAACAATGGCGCCGCCGGGGTGCCGATGTGGAGCTGCTGACCGGCGCCCAATGCCAGGAATACTGCGGTACCGACAAGATCTCCGCCGCGCTGCTCGACCGCCGCGCCGGCACCATCAACCCCATGGGCTATACCCAGGGCCTGGCTGCCGCGGTGGCGCGCCTGGGCGGCAAGCTGTTCCAGCAGTCGTCGGTCGAGGGCCTGGCGCGTGATGGCGATGCCTGGCGAGTGAAGACCGCACGTGGCGCGGTGCGCGCCGACAAGGTGGTGATTTCCACCGGTGCCTACACCGAAGGCGACTGGAGCAACCTGCAGAAGCAGTTCTTCCGCGGTTACTACTACCAGGTGGCGTCCAAGCCGTTGCACGGCGCTGCCGCCGACAAGGTCCTGCCGCATGGCCAGGGTTCGTGGGACACCCGCACCGTGCTCAGCAGCATCCGCCGCGACGACCAGGGCCGCCTACTACTGGGCAGCCTCGGCCGGGTCGACAACAAGCCGGCCTGGTTCGTGCGCAGCTGGGCCGACCGGATTCAGAGCCACTACTACCCCGAGCTGGGCAAGGTTGAATGGGAGATGCACTGGACCGGCTGTATCGACTTCACCCCCGACCACCTGATGCGCCTGTTCGAGCCAGCGCCGGGGCTGGTGGCTGTCACCGGCTACAACGGGCGTGGCAATACCACCGGGACCGTGATCGGCCGAGCGTTTGCCGAGTTCCTGCTGAAGGGCGAGGCGGGCAGCCTGCCGATTCCGTTCTCGCCGATGAAGGGGGTGAGTGCACCTTCGCTGCGCACTGCATTCTACGAGTCCGGGTTCTCGCTGTACCACGCTGGGCAATGCCTGAGGGTCGTGCTGTAAGCGCTACGTCGCGTTCATAGGAGCGTGGCGGCCCAGGCCTACTTGTGCAACCAGCTCAGGAAGCCGCCTTTCTTGATCGAAGCCGGCTTCTGCAGCAACAGCGACTCCCGGCTCTGCCGCCTGAAGCGCTGCAACTTGCCCAGCGCTGCCTGCACCTCGCCACGTTGCACCAGGCAGCTTTTGACCTGTTCCTTGTCGATGCGATACAGCACGCAACTGGTCAACGTACGGAACTCGGCAAACGAGTCGTCCTCGTCGATGATGCCCTCAATTCCCAACACCTCACCGGGCCCCATGCGCCCGGCCTCCACCAGCCTGTCGCCATCACGGATCGACGCCGATACGACGCCGCTGCCAATCACCAGCAGGTGCTCGGATTGCTCACCCACGCCCAGGATCACCTGGTCTGCCAGGTATTCCACTGCCGTCATGCGCTGGCTCAAGGCATCGCGTTCTTCATCGCTCAGCGAACGGAACACCCGCACTTCGTCCAGTACCTCGCGCTGGCGGCTGCGCGGCGGCATGGCCAGGTCAACGTTCCACATCACCCCGCTGGCCTCCAGGTGCCGGTGCGCCAGGTCGAACAGCTGATTGCGCGCATCACCCTTGGCGCCTGCGTCGGCGACGAAGCCGCTGGCCTCGTACTCCACTGACTCCAGCGTCGATGCCTTCACCGCGACCTTCGGCTTTGGCGTGGCAAGAATGGCGCTGACGCCTTGCAAGGCTTTTTCCAGCGCATCGAACACGCGCTTGGGGCGCACCTTGGCCGGTACCACCACGCTGATCGATACGCCATGTACGTCGGCCGGGCGGCTGTGGTTGAGCAGCCGCGCCTTGGCTGCCACCGAGTTGGGGATCACTGCCAGGCTGCCACTGCCGGTGAGCAGGCGGGTAGCCCGCCAGTCGATTTCCAGCACCTTGCCTTCGGTGCCGTCAATCGAGATCGAATCGCCAATCTGGTAGGGCCGCGTGGTGTTCAGAATGATGCCGCTGAACACGTCGGCCAGGGTGCTTTGCAGCGCCAGGCCGATGACGATGGCCATTACCCCGGAGGTGGCCAGCAGGCCCTTCACCGGCAGCTGCAGCACATAGCCTGCCGCGGCGACCACGGCAGCCAGGAAGATCAACGCCCCCAGCACATCCTGCAGCAAGCGCCCGCCATGGCTGCCACGGGCCACCAGCAACAGGCCGAACACCACCGTTACCGTACGCGCGCCGAACAGCCACCAGCCGATGGCCAATACCGTGGCCAACAGGTTGCGTGAGACATCGTCGGCCCAGGGAGGCGGTTGCAGTGGGCTCATGCCGGCGGCCACCAGTACTGAGCTGAACAGCAAGAACAGCACCAGCCGCGCGCCGATGCGCCAGGCCCGGTGCTGGAGGGGAATGAGCTGCCAGAGCACGAGGTCGAGCAGGATCAAGGCGATGCCGAGCAACAGCGGGTATGACTGGATGAACGCCAGCATGAAGGTCTCAGGTGTAGGGGAGGGCTGTGGGTAGTAATAGAGCAGGTTGTCGTTGCAGGCAATGGGCGCCTGCAAACCTGCTCCCACAGGGATCGCGCAAATAGCAAAGCCAGTTCACTGCCTGTGGAAGCGGATTTGGCCGCGAAGTGGCCAACAAATCCAACGCCAATTGATCGTTCATAAAATAGAACGCTAAAGCCAAAAACCGCTATCTACCGCACTAAAGGTGATGGTTTTAATCTTCTCCCATCAACGCGAAACACCCAACTTACTGAACTTCAAAACCTTAGGAGCAACGACCATGACCAACTTCAAATACAACCGCCTGAACAAAGACGACGCCGCTGTCTTGCTGGTCGACCACCAGGCTGGCCTGCTGTCCTTGGTCCGCGATATCGAGCCGGACGCGTTCAAGAACAACGTGCTGGCGCTGGCCGACCTGGCCAAGTTCTTCAACCTGCCGACCATCCTCACCACCAGCTTCGAGCAAGGCCCCAACGGCCCGCTGGTACCCGAGCTGAAAGCGCTGTTCCCGGACGCCCCGTACATTGCCCGCCCTGGCCAGATCAACGCCTGGGACAACGAAGACTTCGTCAAGGCCGTGAAAGCCACCGGCAAGAAGCAATTGATCATCGCCGGTGTGGTGACCGAGGTCTGCGTAGCCTTCCCGGCGCTGTCGGCCCTGGAAGAAGAGTTCGAAGTGTTCGTGGTGACCGACGCTTCCGGCACCTTCAACGCCATGACCCGCGACGCCGCGCATGACCGCATGAGCCAGGCCGGTGCGCAGCTGATGAGCTGGTTCGGCGTGGCCTGTGAACTGCACCGCGACTGGCGCAACGACATCGAAGGCCTGGCGGCGCTGTGCTCCAACCACATCCCGGACTACCGCAACCTGATGACCAGCTACAACGCGTTCAACGCCAGCAAGTAAGCCACGGTCCCGGGCACCGCCAGTCGGTGCCCGGCCAGTGCAGCACACCCGTCCAATCCTCCGCCCGTCCATCGTTGCACAGTGGATGCGGGCAAGCTCATCCCAAGGAACGCCGATGAACACCGCATTCCAAGACAACCGCAATGTGGTGACCCTGGTCATCCAGCACAAGGTCCGCGCCGCGTCGCTGGCCGCCTATGAAGCCTGGCTCAAGCGCACGGTCAGCGCTGCACGGCGGCAACCGGGGCACCTGGACGTCAACGTCATTCGCCCCGACGACGGCGGGTTGCACTTCACCACCGTGGTGCGCTTCGCCGACGCCAGCCTGCTGCAGGCCTGGGTCAATTCGGCCGAGCGCCAGGCACTGGTCAACGAAGTGCTGCCGTTGCTCGAAGGCGGTGACCACACCCAGGTGCATGACGACCCGGAGTTCTGGTTCACCCCGCCGAACACCCGTGCCGCGCAACCGCCGCGCTGGAAGCAGGCGCTGCTGACCTACCTGGTGATCTGCCCGATGACCCTGGTCATTCCACATCTGCTGGCGCCGCTGTTCGCGCGCTTTCCGCAGTTGGGCGGCGCGATCATCGGCAACCTGATCACCAACCTGTTCGTCATCCTGCCCGTGGTGTTCTACATCATGCCCTGGGTCACCCGTCGCTGCGCCAACTGGTTGCGCGGCTGAGCAAGCCTTTACTTCGACATTTTCAAGGAGATACCGACATGAGCACGTTCGTTACCCGCGATGGCACTTCGATCTACTTCAAGGACTGGGGCAGTGGCAAGCCCGTGCTGTTCAGCCACGGCTGGCCGCTGGATGCCGACATGTGGGACTCGCAGATGGAGTTCCTGGCCAGCCGCGGTTACCGCGCCATCGCCTTCGACCGCCGTGGCTTCGGCCGCTCGAGCCAGCCGTGGAGTGGCTACGACTACGACACGTTCGCCGACGATATTGCCCAGCTGATCGAGCACCTCGACCTGCGCGAGGTGACCCTGGTGGGCTTCTCGATGGGCGGTGGCGATGTCAGCCGCTACATCGCCCGTCACGGTAGCGAGCGTGTGGCTGGCCTGGTCTTGCTGGGCGCAGTGACGCCGATCTTCGGCAAGCGTGACGACAACCCACAGGGTGTCGACCTGTCGGTGTTCGAAGGCATCCGCGCCGGTCTGCGTGCCGACCGGGCGCAGTTCATCGCCGATTTCGCCACGCCGTTCTATGGCCTGAACCATGGGCAGCAGGTATCCCAGGGGGTGCAGACGCAGACCTTGAACATCGCGCTGATGGCGTCGATCAAGGGCACCCTGGATTGCGTGACGGCGTTTTCCGAGACCGACTTCCGCCCGGACATGGCCAAGGTCGATGTGCCGACCCTGGTGATCCATGGCGACGACGACCAGATCGTGCCGCTGGAGACCACCGGCAAGCAGGCGGCGGAGCTGATTCGCGGAGCTGAACTGAAGGTGTATGCCGGGGCGCCGCATGGGTTTGCGGTGACTCATGCACAGCAGCTGAATGAGGACTTGCTGGCGTTCCTCCAGAAGTAATTGTGGAAGGCATTCGCGGGTAAACCCGCTACCACAGGGACACCACAGTCTTACAGGCCCGTGATGTCCCTGTGGGAGCGGGTTCACCCGCGAAGCGGCAGCCCAGGCAGCACAAAGCTTGAACAGGGCTAACCTTCTACAACCCACCGCACATCCATCCAAGCCCTGGCCCTGCACTCACCGGCATGCTCCGCAGTTGCGCCTGCCGGCGCCGCCACCAGACGGAGAAGACCATGTCCCAGGACCGCAACGACAAGACCCGTCGCCAGTTCCTCGCCACCAGCAGCGTGCTTGGTGCCGCCGGTGCGCTCTGGTCCGCATTGCCCTTTACCGGTTCCGCTTACGCATCCACTCAAGGAGGTTCCATGACCGCCGACCTGATCCTGTTCAACGGCAAACTGCACACCGTTGATCGTGAAAAACCCACCGCGACCGCCGTCGCCATCAAGGATGGCCGTTTCATCGCCGTGGGCAACGACGCCGAGGCCATGGCCCACAAGGGCGCCTCCACGCAGATCATCGACCTCAAACAGCGCACGGTCATTCCGGGCCTGAACGACTCGCACCTGCACCTGATTCGTGGCGGCCTGAACTACAACCTGGAGCTGCGCTGGGAAGGCGTGCCGTCGGTGGCCGATGCCCTGCGCATGCTCAAGGACCAGGCCGCGCGCACGCCTACCCCGCAGTGGGTGCGCGTGGTCGGTGGCTGGAACGAATTCCAGTTCGCCGAAAAACGCATGCCCACCCTGGAAGAAATCAACCAGGCCGCCCCGGACACGCCAGTGTTCCTGCTGCACCTGTATGACCGCGCGTTGCTCAACCGCGCTGCGCTCAAGGCTGTCGGCTACAGCAAGGACACGCCCAACCCACCGGGTGGCGAGATCCAGCGTGACAAGTTCGGCAACCCGACCGGCATGCTGATTGCCCGCCCCAATGCGATGATTCTCTACGCCACCCTGGCCAAGGGGCCGAAGTTGCCGCTGGAGTACCAAGTCAACTCTACCCGCCAGTTCATGCGCGAACTCAACCGCCTGGGCCTGACCAGCGCCATCGACGCCGGTGGTGGCTACCAGAACTTCCCGGACGACTACCAGGTGATCCAGCAACTGGCCGACAACAACCAGTTGACCGTGCGCATCGCCTACAACCTGTTCACCCAGAAGCCCAAGGAAGAGCTGGACGACTTTCGTAAGTGGACCTCCAGCGTCAAGCTGCACAGCGGCACCGACTTCCTGCGCCACAACGGTGCCGGTGAGATGCTGGTGTTCTCCGCCGCCGACTTCGAGGACTTCCTCGAGCCGCGCCCGGACCTGCCGCAGACCATGGAGCAAGAGCTGGAGCCGGTGGTGCGCCACCTGGTCGAGCAACGCTGGCCATTCCGCCTGCACGCCACCTACAACGAATCGATCACGCGCATGCTCGACGTGTTCGAGAAGGTCAACCGCGACATTCCGTTCAATGGCCTGCCGTGGTTCTTCGACCACGCCGAAACCATCACCCCGCAGAACATCGAACGCGTGCGTGCGCTGGGCGGTGGTATCGCCATCCAGGACCGCATGGCCTTCCAGGGTGAGTACTTCGTCGACCGCTACGGCGCCAAGGCTGCCGAGCAGACCCCGCCGATCAAGCGCATGCTCGACATGGGCGTGCCAGTGGGTGCCGGTACCGACGCCACCCGCGTGTCCAGCTACAACCCATGGACCTCGCTGTACTGGCTGGTCAGCGGCAAGACTGTCGGTGGCATGGAGCTGTACCCTGAAGGCCTCAGCCGCGACACTGCATTGCAGCTGTTTACCCAGGGCAGCGCGTGGTTCTCCAGCGAGCAGGGCAAGAAGGGACAAATCAAGGTGGGCCAGCTGGCCGACCTGGCGGCATTGTCGCTGGACTTCTTCAGCGTCGATGAAGAAGCGATCAAGGGCATCGAGTCGGTGCTGACCGTGGTCGATGGCAAGGTGGTTTACGCCGCGGCCGAGTTCGACAAGCTCGGCCCGCCACAGGTGCCGGTGCTGCCGGAGTGGTCGCCGGTGACCAAGGTGCCGGGCCACTGGCGCGTGGGTACGCCATCGCTGGCAGCAGTGGCGCACCAGTGCGTCGGGCCTTGCGGGGTGCATGCGCACAGTCATGAGAAGGCACGGCATTCGAATGTGCCAGTGAATGACTTCCAGGGCTTCTGGGGGGCGCTGGGTTGTACGTGCTTCGCTTTCTAAGCTGAGCTGATGTGAAGAAGGGGCCAGTATCTGGCCCCTTTTTTTGCTCCTTCAGTGCTGGCCTCTTCGCGGGCTCGCCCGCTCCCACAGGTACACCACAGCCCTCAGGCTTTGTGCGATTCCTGTGGGAGCGGGCGAGCCCGCGAAGAGGCCGGAAAAGCCAACATCAATGGTGAGCCTTGTGCTCCCCTCCAGCCAACAGATGCCGGATCTTCACTTCCACCCCATCGGTCTGCAACATCCGCACTCGGGCCTCGATCTTCAGCTCACCCCGGGTCACCCGGTGGTGGTGCCGCAAATGCTCCAGCCACGACTCTTCAAAAAAGAACTCCAGCCACACTGCCGGATCGGCACTGTCGCGCATCAACCCCCACGACAACGCGCCATTGCGCTTGCGCATCGCCTCCAGCTCCCGCGCGGCCCGCTGGAAGGCTGCGGCCTTGGCCGGTTCGATATGGTATTCGACGGTGACCATCACCGGCCCGTTGTCCTGGTCGAGGTCATCGCTCAGCACCGGCACCGGCCAATGCAGCGACGGTGTCAGCGCTTCGGCTTCGGTTTCCGGCAGCGTCACCCTGCAGGTCAGCAAGGTGCCGAATGCCAGCCCGCCTGCGGCCAGCAGCAAGCTCAAGGTGATCGATGCATGACTGGCCAGCGTGCCCCACAGCAGCCCGCCGGCGGCCATGGCACCAAAGAAGATCAGGATGTACACCGACAATGCCCGCGCCCGTACCCAGGCCGGCACCGAGGTCTGCGCTGCCACCTGCAGGTTGGACAGCACCGCGATCCACGCCGCGCCGCTGAGCAGCATTGCCGGGAGCAGTACATAGAAATTGCGCACCAGCGCCAGGGCCAACAGGAACAGGGCATACAGCAGGCTGGCCAGCATCACCAGGCGGTCGCGATTGATGCGTTCGCGCAGGCGTGGCAGCAAGGTGGCGCCAGCCACTGCGCCAATTCCGATGGCGGCCAGCAGCAGGCCGAAATCTGCTGCGCTGCCACGCATCTCGCCACGCACGATCAGCGGCAGCAGTGAGGTACCGGCACTGGCGCAGAAAAAGAACGCCAGCGCGCGCAGCATCACCGCCTGCAACGGTTTGGCACTGCGGGCGAAACGCAACCCGGTACGCATGGTGCCAACGAAGCGCTCGGCCGGCAGCAGTGGCTCCTTCACCTCGCGTTTCCACAGCAACAACACCAGGATCACGCCGGCGAACGAGATGGCATTCAGGGCAAAGGTCAGCCACGGGCCGACCATGCTCACCACTACCCCCGCCAAAGCCGGGCCGATGGCACGGGACACGTTGATGCCGACACTGGAAAGCGCCACTGCGTTGGCCAGGTCCTGCTTGCCCACCAGCTCCGGCGTCAGCGCGCTCCACGCCGGCATCATCAGTGCCGTACCGATGCCCAGCGCCAGGGTCAGTACCAGCAGCAAGGTGACGTTCATCAGCCCGAGCAAGGTCAGGGCCGCCAGTACAGCGGCCACGCCGGCCATCCACAGTTGTACCAGCAACAGGTAGCGGCGCTTGTCGACGATATCCGCCGCGGCGCCGGCCGGCAGGGCCAGGAAGAACATCGGCAGCGAGCCGGCCACCTGGATCAGCGCCACGTGCAGCGGGCTGGCCGACAGCGTGGTCATCAGCCAGCCGGCGCCCACCTCGTGCATCCAGGTGCCGATGTTCGAGGCGATGGTGGCGATCCACAGCATGCGGAAGGTGGTGTTGCGCAACGGGCTCCAGGCGCCTGAAGGGGATGTGCTCATGTCAGAAGCTGCCTTTGAGTGGGTATTCGATGATCAGGTAGAGGCGATCGATGTCATCGCCGGCCTGGGCCTGGTTGGCGCGGTGGCTGACATGGGAGAGCGACAGGCTCAAGCCCTTGGCGGCGCCCGACTGCACCACGTATTTCAGGTCGATGTCGCGCTCCCAGTGCTTGCCGCCCTTGCCATACTGGCCTACATAGGCGCCGCGCGCCGGGGCGTGGCTGCCGTCGATACCGCGGCCGCTGACGTAGCGGCCCATCAGGCTCAGGCCGGGCACACCGAGGGTGGCGAAATCGAGGTCATGGCGGATTTGCCAGGAGCGCTCGCCAGGGCCGTTGAAGTCGGCGTACTTGATCGAGTTGGCCAGGTAGATGGAGTCGCCACCGACGAAGTCGAACGGGGTGTCGCCTTCGACCTTCTGATAGCCCAGGCTCAGCGCCTGGGCACCGAAGCTGTACCTGGCCAGCAAGCTGTAGGCGAGGGTGTCGATCGCCCCGGCGCTGGCGTTGCCGGTGTCGCGGGTCTTGTACAGGTTACCGTCCAGGCGCCAGTTGCCCTCGGCAAGGTTCAGGTTGAGGTAGGCCTGGCGCCAGGTGTCCTGCAACTGCCCGGCGTACAGCGCAGCGCCGAATGGGCCTGGGGGCGCGAAGGTGGCGCCGGCCAGGCTGATGGCGCGGTTGGCGGTGCTGGCGCCGTAGCCGCTGAAATCATCATGGCTAGCGCTGTTGTCCTGGTTGTTGAAGGCGGTGAAGCGCCCGGCCTGCAGGCGCCAGTCGGGCAGGCTGCGGTTCTCCAGCAACCAGCCGGTGGCGTATTCCGGGTGCAGGCGTTTGTCGGCGGTATCGAACACCGGGGTTTCCACGGTCATCTCGCCGTAGCGCAACTGGGTGTCGCCCAGGCGCAGCTTGAGGGCGGCGCCGGCGCTGGAGTAGCCGGACTCGGCGCGGCCATCACTGTCGCGCGGCAGCAGGCCGGTACCGGCATGGCCGCGACCGCCGTCGAGCTTGAAGCCGAGAAAACCGTGGGCATCGATACCGACGCCGAGGGTGCCCTCGGTGAAGCCGGAACGGATGTCGCCGATGAAACCTTGGGCCCATTCCTGGCGGTAGCTCTGGCTGCTACCGGAGGGCGAGCGGAAGTCGCTGTGCAGGAAGTAATTGCGGCTGAGCAGCGACCAGCCAGCTTCGTCGGCCTGGCTGAGCAGTGGACAGAGGGCAAGGGTGGCGAGCAGGGCGCGGCCTGGTCCGGGGTTGGCGCGGATCATGGGGGCTCCAGCGGGGATGATCCGGGACTATGGATGAAGGATAGGCCAGGGGTCTTGTAAGGGTGTGCTGGAGGGCAGGTGGGCTAGTCAGCGAACGCCTGCACAATCGCTTCGATCACCGCCCGCACACGGGCGGTACGCCGCACGTCCTGATGGGTCACCAGCCAGATGTCATACGGCTTGCCGTGCGCCCACACCTGCTGCAACCCATCCCGCTCACCCAGCGGCACCGGCAATTCGCCTAGCCCGAGCCCGCTGGCCAGTGCCCGGCGCACCATCAATCCTGAGGTGCAGGTCATGGCAATGCGCCCGCGTGCGATCGGCTCACCAGCCAGCATCACCTCCTTGCCGCTGTCCAGATAAGGTTGGTAGACCACCAGCTCATGCCCGGCAAATCTGCTGCCAGGCTCGGGTTCGCCAAAGCGCTGCAGATAATCCCGTGAAGCGAACAGGCCACTCTGCCAGCGTGCCAGCCGGCGCACCACCAGCTCCGGGTTGTCCGGTTTTTGCGTGCGCACGGCAATATCCGCTTCACGCTGGCTGAGGTTGAGCATTTGTGTGGAGGCCTGCAGCTGCACCTCTATTCCAGGATGGTCCATGCGCAGGCGGGCAACGGCGGGGATGATGAAGTCCAGGGCGAAGGAGTCGGTTGTGGTGACCCGGACCACGCCGCCAAGGCGGTCGTCGAGGCCGAGTACCTGCCGCTGCAGGCCGGCGGCGGCAGCTTCCATTTCGACGGCTGCGCGCATCGCCGTTTCGCCAGCGGGGGTCAGCGTATAGCCACTGGCTGCACGCAGGAACAGCGTGGCGTGCAGCGCCTGTTCCAGCGAAGCAAGCCGGCGGCCGACCGTCGCCTGGTCGACACCCAGGCTGCGGGCTGCGCCGCGCAGCGTCCGCTCCCGGCACAGGGCGAGAAAGACACGGGTGTCGTCCCAGTTCATCAGGTTGTCCTCTGTGATGCAAAAGTGCATGCCTGCAATGAGAAATCGCTGCGTTATTTCATCGCCTGGCGACTTTATGCTTTTCCCATCGCCATCAACAAGCGCTGCCTGGCGCAAGGGAAGAACATGACTGCAGAAACTCAACGCGCGCCCTGGCTGCCGATCTGGGCCGGGCTGTGTGCCAGCCTGGTCGGTATCGGCCTGGCGCGGTTTGCCTATACACCGCTGGTGCCGGCGCTGATCGAGGCGCACTGGTTCGCGAGCTCGGCGGTGGTCTACCTGGGCGCGGCCAACCTCGCCGGCTACCTGGTCGGCGCCCTGGCCGGCAGGCCGCTGGCAAGGCGCTGGTCGAGCGCAGCGGTGCTGCGCGGCATGATGGTGCTGGTCAGCCTGGCATTCCTGGCCTGTGCCTGGCCGCTGTCGGTTGCCTGGTTCTTTGCCTGGCGCCTGCTGTCCGGCGTTGCCGGCGGGGTGATCATGGTGCTGGCGGCCAGCGCGATCCTGCCCCATGTCGCTGCCGCGCGGCGGGGCCTGGCCAGTGGCGCGATTTTCCTTGGCATTGGCCTGGGCATCGCCGGTGCTGCCAGCCTGGTACCGTGGCTGCTTGGCCAAGGGCTGCAGGAAACCTGGTTCGGGCTGGCCGCGCTGTCACTGCTGTTGAGCCTCAGCAGCTGGGGCGGGTGGCCGGCCGAGCAGGAGCATCAACAGGGCGGCCATGCGCCGGGCCCGGCTGCAGTTTCACCGGCGGTGCTGGTACTGTTCGGGCAATACGCGCTGATGGCCACCGCGTTGGTGGCGCCGATGATGTTCCTGGTGGACTACGTCAGCCGTGGGCTGGGCGCGGGTACCCATGCCGGTGCAATGATCTGGGGTTTGTATGGCCTGGGGGCGATCGCCGGCCCGGTGCTCTACGGGTTGTTGGCTGACCATCTGGGGGCGCGTGCCGGCATCCGCTGGGTGTTGCTGGCACAACTGGCTGCCCTGGCTGTGCTGCTGGGTAGCCACGACTTGCGCCTGCTGGGGGCCGCAGCGCTGCTGATCGGCTCGTTCCCGCCCGGCATCGTGCCGCTGGCGCTGGCGCGGGTCCATCAACTGGTGCCGGGGCATGCCCGACAGAATGCGACCTGGAGCCGTGCTACGGTGTCCTTCGCCAGCTTCCAGGCCATTGCCGGCTACGCCTATTCGGCGCTGTTCGCCGCCAGCGGTGGCCACTACGGCGTGTTGTTCGCCGTGGCGGCCGGTGCGGTGGTGCTGGCGCTGCTGGTGGACATGCTGGCCAGCGACAATCAGGCCATGTCGCTGATGGCGAACTCTTCGGCCAGGTGATCGATCAGTGCCCGTACCGAGGGCAGCAAACCGCGCCGCGACGGGAAGATCGCATGCACGATGCCGCAGCGCGGGTGCCAACCCGGCAACAGCTCCACCAGCCGCCCGGACGCCAGGTCCTCGCGCACTGCCACCCGCGGCAGGTGCGCGATGCCCACACCAGCGACCACGAAATGACGCAGGGCGAACAGGTCGTCGGTGACCATGCGTGGCGTATGCGGGATGACGATGCTGTGGCTGGTGTTCTCGCCCTGGAACAACTGCCAGTGGTATTCGCGTTGGGCGCTGCCCCAGTGCAGGCTGGGCAGCGTGCCGAGCAGCTGCGGGTCGAAGCCCTTGGGCAGCCGCTCCAGATACTGCGGCTGGCCGACCAGGCACTGGGTACTGTTGCTCAGTACCTTCATCACCATGTCGGTGTTTTCCAGTGGCGGGAAGCGCACCCGCAGAGCGACGTCGAAACCTTCGTGCAGCAGGTCGACGCGGCGGTTGGTGCTCTCGATGAACAGTTCCACCTGGGGGTACTTGAGCATGTAGCGGGTCAGCATCGGGCCAACCCAGGAGTTGAGCAGGGTAGTCGGGCAGCTGATGCGTACCAGACCGCGCGGTTCGCTGCGGTTGCGCTCGATGATCTCCGCCGCGCCCTCGGCTTCCACGCGCATGGCCAGGCAGCGGTTGTAGTAGGCCTGGCCGATCTCGGTGAGCGAACAATGGCGGCTGGTGCGGTGCAGCAGGCGTACACCCAGGCGGTCTTCAAGGTCGGCGATGCGCCGGCTGAGCTTTGACTTGGGCATGTCCAGCGCTCGCCCGGCCGGGGCGAAGCCGCCGTGCTCGACTACCTGGGTGAAGTAGTAGAGCGAGTTGAGGTCTTCCAATGATCGGTCTCCAGGCGTGTGGTTGCCGGTGCTGGCCCAGCAAATCATCGTTCATGAATCAGAACGCTAAAGCCAAATTTTGCTATCTACCGCCTTAAAGGGGGTGATTTTAATCTGTGCCCATCAACGCGAAACATCTCGAAATGCTGAAAAATTCATAAACCCTTGGGAGCACAGACCATGAGCAAATTCACCTACAACCGCCTGAACAAAGACGACGCCGCTGTCCTGCTGGTCGACCACCAGGCTGGCCTGCTGTCGCTGGTGCGCGATATCGAGCCGGACAAGTTCAAGAACAACGTGCTGGCGCTGGCTGACCTGGCCAAGTTCTTCAACCTGCCGACCATCCTCACCACCAGCTTCGAGCAAGGCCCCAACGGCCCGCTGGTACCCGAGCTGAAAGCGCTGTTCCCGGACGCCCCGTACATCGCCCGCCCAGGCCAGATCAACGCCTGGGACAACGAAGACTTCGTCAAGGCAGTGAAGGCCACCGGCAAGAAGCAGCTGATCATCGCCGGCGTGGTGACCGAGGTCTGTGTAGCCTTCCCGGCGCTGTCGGCCCTGGAAGAAGAGTTCGAAGTGTTCGTGGTGACCGACGCATCTGGCACCTTCAACTCCATGACCCGCGACGCCGCCCACGACCGCATGAGCCAGGCCGGTGCACAGCTGATGACCTGGTTCGGCGTGGCCTGCGAACTGCACCGCGACTGGCGCAACGACATCGAGGGCCTGGCGGCGCTGTGCTCCAACCATATTCCGGACTATCGCAATCTGATTACCAGCTATAACGCTCTGACTGCGGCTAAGTAACATCAAGCAACTTGATGGATGGCCTCTGCCGGAGGCCATCGTTGACTAGGGCCAAGCGTGTTGTTAGCGTTTCACCTGAGCGCGAAACCAGCTGCCATTCAGCGGCAATAGCTGGTGTAGGAACCCCGTCGATGGCTGAATCATCAGCGTCGGGTGAGACCTCCACACCCCGGCTTGAGGGTGTGTATATGAATATCAAGCACGGACATAGGGCCACTGGTGACAGTGGCCCTTTTCGTTGCTCGCCAGAAAGGTGTACCGCTTGTAAAGCAGCTTACCGTGGCGATGCTTGTTCAGCGCCTTTGCATCGCATTGCATGAAATTCCACAGCATTTTGCCTCTATCGAGCGTCACGACCACCAGCACCTGCCGCTTGGTTTCGTAGACGCCAATGAAGGCCAGCCTGTGGGTGCGATTGGTGTAGGCAACCTGCCAGATCTCAAATGGTCCGAGCAGCGTATCCAGCGCTACTTTCACATAGCGTTCTCGGGCGTCTTGCCGCTTTTCGAAGATGTGATAGAGACAGCTCCGCTGAATCCGAACATCACCCATTGGCGTTTTGACAGTTACAACACCGGCTTTATCTGTATCCAAACCCAGATACTGTGCAGCGAATTCAATTACGGAGTCATGCGAATCGGCAGCAGCCAGCTCTTCGATAGCCTGGGCACGTAATTCACGTGCAAGCGTTCTGAGGTCCGGTAGTTTTTCATCCAGCCAAGTGCTCTGGCCTTTCTTCTCGGCGATCTTCGCGACTGGGTTGTTGGGGCTCAATGCAATACCTGGCTGCGATCAGTGTCGCTGACGCGATGGCGGCAAGTGAGCCTAGGGAGAAGGGTTTCCTCGAACAATCAGACGGGGAGTGACTCGTCTTGTAGGGCGTTTCCTAAATGGGGTTCCAGCAGTCCCGCTATCGCGAGGCAAAAAAAAGAGGGCTGAGCCCTCTTCCTATGTCGATGCGCCTTTCTTCAATCCGCATCCGAAGCAAACAACCGCTCCAACTCCACCCGCGCCTCCTTGGCCGTCTGCATCACCTTGGCCCGGTCATCGCGCACCTGCCCCTGGGCCACCAGCACCTCTTCGTCATGCTGGGTAAACCGCTCGATGCGGTCCGCCGCCTGCTCGTCGCTCAAGCCCAACCCCACCAATGCCCGGCGGGTCATCTCGAGGCTGGAGTAGAACGTCTCGCGAATCGGTTCGGCACCCGCATCCACGAGTTTGTGCACATGCTGGCGGTTACGCGCTCGGGCGAGCACTTTCAGGTGCGGGTACAGGCGTTTGACCCGCTCTGCCGTATGGATGGCGGCCTCCGGGTCATCGATGGTGATGATGAAGTACTCCGCCTCGCCCACCTTGGCCGCATGCAGCACCTCGGGGCGCAGCGGGTCGCCGTAGAACACCGGCACCTGTTCGAACATGCGCGTCATCTCGATGGTGTCCACCGAGGTTTCCAGGGCAATGAACGGGATCTTCTGGGCGCGCAGGATGCGCGCGACGATCTGGCCCATGCGGCCCATGCCGACGATCACCACCCGTGGCGTGTCGGTCTGGATCTGCTTGTACTGCTCAGGCACTTCACGCACCGCTTGCGGGCGCTTGAGGGCGCGGGCGCAGCCAATCATCAACAGCGGGGTAATCGCCATCGACAGGGTGATGGTCATCAACAGCAGGTCATAGGTCTGGGTGTCGAACAGGCCTTGGTCCTTGCCCAGCTTGAACACCACGAAGGCGAACTCGCCACCTGCGGCCAGCACCATGCCCAGGCGCAGCGCGCTGGCGCTGCTCAGGCCACCGGCCAGGCGGCCGACGCCGATCAGCAGCACCAGCTTCACCGCCACCAGCAACAGGGTCAGGCCCAGCAGCACCAGCGGCATCTCCAGCAGCAGGCGCAGGTTGGCACCCATGCCGACGCTGATGAAGAACAGCCCCAGCAGCAAGCCTTTGAACGGTTCGATCTGCGATTCCAGCTCGTGGCGGTATTCCGAATCGGCCAACAGCAGCCCGGCAAGGAACGCACCCAGGGCCATGGAGATACCGGCTTGTTCCATCAGCCAGGCGGTGCCGATCACCACCAGCAGCGCGGTGGCCGTGGACACTTCCGGCAGGCGCGTGCGGGCCACGGTGCGAAACACCGGGCGCAGCAGGTAACGGCCACCGACAATGACCACGGCAATGCTGGCGAACACCTTCAGGCCATGCCCCAGGCTGTCGCCACTGCTGGTGTCCGGGCCACTGGCGGCCAGCAGCGGGACCAGGGCGATCAGCGGGATCGCGGCAATGTCCTGGAACAACAGGATGGCGAACGCCAGGCGACCGTGTGGCGCGTTGAGCTGCTTGCTCTCGGCCAGGCTCTGCAGGCCGAGGGCGGTGGACGACAACGCCAGGCCCAGGCCGAGCACGATGGCTGCCGCTAGCGTCTGGCTGAAGCCGAACAGCGCGATGGCGCCGATCACTGCGCCGGTCAGCAGTACCTGGGCAGTCCCGACACCGAACACCGCCTTGCGCATCAGCCACAAGCGCTTGGGCGACAATTCCAGGCCGATGATGAACAGCAGCAGGACTACGCCCAGTTCGGAAATATGCGCCACGCTTTCGGTATCGCGGATCAGGCCGAGTGCCTGCGGGCCGATGATCACCCCGGCAAGCAGGTAGCCGAGCACGGCACCCAATTGCAGGCGTTTGGCCAGGGGAACGGCGAGGACTGCGGCGAGCAGGAAGATCACCGCGGTTTGCAGAAGGCTGCCTTCGTGTGGCATTGGCTCGTACTCCATGAGCTGCCGGGGCAGCGTTAGATCAGTTTGACGGACAATTCTGGGGGCACGGCTGGAGGCAGACAATCCGCCTGGGCGGAGAAAGATTGTCCCGAAATAGGTGACAGCCTGTGTCGGCCCTTTTGCGGGCGAACCCGCGAAGAGGTCGGCACAGTAGACCTGCAGCTCAACTGCCCCCGAACTGCGCCCGATACTGCGCCGGCGTCATGCCGATCCGCTCACAGAACACCTTGCGCATATGCCGGTCGCTGCCGAACCCGCACTGCGCGGCCACCACCTTCAACGGCAGATCGCTACCTTCCAGCAGCTTGCGCGCCCGGTCGATGCGCGCGTTCTGCAAGTACTGCAACGGTGTGATGCCCACCTCGCGCTGGAACGTGCGGGCGAAGTTGCGCCCGCTCATGGCCACCAGGTCGGCCATCTTCTGTACGGTAAACGCCTGCTCGATATGGTCGACGATGTACGCCTGTACCCGGGCAATCGGCGAGTCATCCCGCGGCACCGCCGCCAGCAGCGGCCCGTAGGGCGTCTGCCCGCCCTGGCGATGGCGGGCGACCAGCAGCACTTTCGCTACGTCCAGGGCCAGTGCCTTGCCGTGGTCTTCAGCGACCACCGCCAGCGCCAGGTCGATACCAGCGGTGATGCCGCCCGAAGTGATCAGGCAGCGGTCTATCACGTAGATCTGCTCGGTTTCGACCTTGGCCAGGGGAAACGCCTGGGCCAGGCGCTCCACGTAGTTCCAGTGGGTGGTGCAGCGATAGCCATCCAGCAACCCGGCCCGCCCCAGCAGGAACACCCCGGTACAGATGGCGCCGAAGCGCCTGGCCCGGCGCACGGCCTGGGGCAACCAGCGCTCGATCCCGGGCAGGGCGATGTCATAGGCCCCCGGGCCACCTGGCACCAGCAACAGGTCGACGGCCTCCGGCATATCCTCCAGGCGCCGGTCAGGCACCACTTTCAGGCCGCATGAGCCGCGTACCGCCGCTTCCCCCTCGGCCACGGTCAGCAGCCGGTACTGCCGCTCTGCAGGCAGGAACCGGTTGGCGATGGCAAATGCATCCATGGGGCCGGTGACATCCAGCAGCAACACATCGTTGAACAGCACCATGGCCACGGTGCGGTGGGCGGGGTTTTCCTGCATACCTCTTTCGCCTTGAATGCCGGCCGCTGGCAGCGGCCAGAAGCTGAATACGAAACGCATCTTATGGTATCGGCAAAACGGCCTGGGCCAGCAACGCACAATTAACAACAATTCAGGTTTGGCTCAGGACTTTGTCATGCGCCGGGGGCGAGACTTTCTTCATTGAACAGGAGAGTCGCCATGCACCCTGGGACGCCCGAAGCGCCGCTGCAAACCCCCGGCGCACTAACGCCCGCGCGGCTGCGCCGGGCCAAGGAACTGATGTTGCACAGCCCGTTGTCGATCATCGAGATCGCCGCGGTATGCAACCTCACTCGTAGCCATTTCTCCCGCGCGTTCAAAGTGGCTACCGGCCTGTCGCCCCAGGCCTGGCGCCTGCTGGCGCGCATGGAAAAGGCCAAGCGCCTGCTCGCGACCGAAGCGCCCATCACCCACGTGAGCCTGGAATGCGGCTTTTGCGACCAGGCCCATTTCACCCGCGCTTTCAGCCGCCTGGTCGGCCAGCCGCCGAAGGCGTGGCGCCAGGCGCAGGTACTTTCTTAAGCCGAAGCTATCCGCCGGTATAACCCCTGCGGACAGGGCCGGCCCGTTATCCCAACCCAAGGAGTCACCCCCATGAGCCAACCCGATTACAAGCGCTTGAACAAAGACGACGCCGTGGTGCTGCTGGTCGACCACCAGACCGGCCTGATCTCGCTGGTGCAGGACTTTTCGCCCAACGAGTTCAAGAACAACGTGCTGGCCCTGGGCGACCTGGCCAAGTTCTTCGGCCTGCCGACCATCCTCACCACCAGCTTCGAGCAAGGCCCGAACGGCCCGCTGGTGCCCGAGCTGAAAGAAATGTTCCCGGACGCGCCATACATCGCCCGCCCGGGCCAGATCAACGCCTGGGACAATGAAGACTTCGTCAAGGCAATCAAGGCCACTGGCCGCAAGCAGCTGATCATCGCCGGTGTGGTGACCGATGTGTGCGTGGCTTTCCCGACCCTGTCGGCGCTGGCGGAAGGTTTTGAAGTGTTCGTGGTGACCGATGCCTCGGGCACCTTCAACGAGACCGTGCAGCAGGCAGCCTGGGTGCGCATGACCCAGGCAGGTGCGCAGATGATGAACTGGTTCTCGGTGGCCTGTGAGCTGCACCGCGACTGGCGCAACGATATCGAAGGGCTGGGCAACCTGCTGTCGCAGCGCATCCCCAACTACCGCAACCTGATGAACAGCTATGCGGCCCTGAGCGCCCGTTGATGCAAACCCGTACCGGCCTCTTCGCGGGTGAACCCGCTCCCACAGGTACATCACAGCTCTTGAGTTCCGTGTAGTTCCTATGGGAGCGGGTTCACCCGCGAAAGGGCCGGTACAGGCTCAAGAAGAATTCACAGGCAAAGTGAAACGAATCCGGCACCCACCCAGCTGCGACACCAGCGCCTGCAATTGCCCGCCGTGCGCCTGGGCCACCGAGCTGCAGATCGCCAGACCCATGCCCATGCCACCGGTCTTGGTGGTATGAAACGCATCGAAGACACGCTCGCGCTCGTCTGCGGCAATCCCCGGCCCGTTGTCGTCCACACAGATCGCCACGCCACCCTCGACCAGCGCCGAGGCAATCTGCAGCACGCCATCACTGCGATACCCCGCCAGTGCCTCCAGGGCATTGGTGATCAGGTTGTATATCAGTTGCTGCAACTGCACCGGGTCGGCTGTCACGCACACCCCGGCTTGCAACTGCGTCTGCACGTCGACCCGGCTCCTGGCGGCATCGGCCGAGGTCAGGCGCACCACCTCGCGGATCAGCTCGTCCAGCTGCACCGCCTTGAGTTGCATCGGCGACTGCTTGGCCAGCGCCCGCAGCGCCCGCACGATGTTGGCGGCCCGTTCGCTGTCATTGCGGATGTCTTCCAGGCCGGCAATCGCTTCTTCCAGGTTGGGCTCGGCGCGCTTCAGCCAGCGCAGGCTGGCCGCGGCGTTGGAAGCGATGCCCAGCAGCGGCTGGCTGATTTCATGGGCGATGGAGGCCGACAGCTCGTTCATCACCTGCAGGTGTGCGCTGCGCGCCAATTCGGCCCGCGAGCGGCGCAATTCGGCTTCCATCTGGGCGCGCGTCTGGTTGTCTTCGGCGAGGCGGGTATAGAACTTGGCGGTTTGCAGCGACACCGCTGCCTGTGAGGCGAGAATTTCCAGCATGGCCAGGCGCTGGCTGCCGAACAGGTTCGGCACCAGGCGGTTTTCCAGGTATACCAGGCCGATCAGCACGCCCTGGATTACCAGCGGCAGGCACAGCACCGAGCGGGCGTTGCGTGCCTGCAACTGCGGGCGGAAAGCCTCCGGGCAATCGCTGATGGCATCGTTGAGTACCAGCGGCTTGCGGGTGCGCATGGTGGCGTTGATGACCGACAGCGGCGCCTGGGTCATGAACCTCTGGCAGTTGTCCATGCTCACGTGCAGTCCGTCATCATCGATGTAGGCGAGGGCGGCCATCTGGAACTCGGCACCGCTGACGATCAGCAGCGCGCCGTGGTCGGCGCCGGAGTGCTGGGTCAGGTGGCCCATCAGGGTTTCGATCAGGCCTTCGAGCAGCACTTCCTCGGACAACGCCCGCGCGGCTTCGATACCGGCTTCCAGGTCCAGCCTGGCCTGTTGGGTGGCGCGATAGGTCTCCTGGATCGGCTGGGTGCGCAGGAATGGATGCAGCGTCTCCAGTTGGTGCACCTTGCCGCTCGCGCCCCAGATATGGAAGCAGTCGCGGGCGATACGCAGGTGCAGGTTGGCCCCGGAAATAAGGCCGCTGGGAATGCACACCTCGGCCAGTTGTTCATGGGCCAGCGCCTGCTCGTGGATGAAACCGGCGGCAGTAGCGGCGATCTGCGCCTGGTCGAAGCAGCGGATCGCAGCCAGGCCGTCGCCTTCGAGCTTGGCGATCACGCCCTCGATCAGCAGCAGCTTGTTGCGGAAGGTGGCCGGGTTGAAGCCGGCCCAGCGGCTGAAGCGCTCGCGCAGGGTATGCAGCTCGCGCAGCTTGTCGGCCTGGTTGCCGGGGGCCTCCGGGCTGCCCAGCGCCAGGCCGCGGAACAGGTGGTAGTCGGCCAGGTTGATGTGTGCCGGTGCAGCCCAGGCGTTGTCAGCGGTCAATGCGAGGTTGCGCATGGCCTGCGCGATATTGCCCATGTAGAAGGCGCCCATGCCGGCGAACAGGTGCTGGAAGAACCGCGTGGTAGGGGATTTTGAAGAAGCGGCCGAGGCCTGGCCGGGCATACCGCCGAGGATGGCGACGAACGCTTGCTGGGCCTGCAGGATCTGTTCGACATCGTGGTAGCCGTGGCGCCGCACGGTGGCCAGGCCTTGCGCCACTTCCTCGACCACTTCCGGCAGGTAGCGGCCCATGAACAGCGAGTCGGAAACCAGGTGGTTGCAGGCGTAGCAGCTCATCGCCAGGTCGCCGCTCAGGCGCGCCGAGTGGATTGCGTCGAGCGCGGTGCGGCGGGCGAACTCCATGGGCGAGGTCCAGGCGCTGACCTGGTCCAGGGCCAGCAGGGCACTGGTCAGGTCGGCCTCGAGACCGTGCCGCTCGATCAGCTTGAGCGCGGCCAGGCAATAGGCATGGCCGTCATGGTAGGCACCGAAACGCTCGGCAATCATCACCCCGTACCAGGCCATGCCGTAGGTGCTGCCCGGGGCGACGCCATGCTGCAGCGACATTTCCATGAGCTTGGCCAGGTGCAGGAAACAGATGTCGTCCTTTACGAAAAACGAGGATGACAGCGTGGCCAGCAGGCTGATGGCGACCGTCACTTCCTCTGAGTCGGTGCGTGGCAGTGACTCCAGGCAATGCCGGCCTTTCTGTTCGACCAGAGCTTGTACATGGGCATGACAGGCCTCGGCCTGTTGCCAGTCGACGCCCCGCGCCGGGTTTATACCCAGCAGGTCCAGGCCGGACAGGGCGCTGTCGATGGCCACCTGATAGTCGCCGCGCAAGGTGCACAGCAATGCTTGCAGGCGGCACACCCGTGCCTGGTCCAACGCCGAGTGTGCGTGCTGGCGGCATTCCGTCAGGCGGGCTTCGGCGCTGCTCGTCCGCGATAGCTGAATGTCGCACTCCGTCGCCATGCAGGCGATGGCAAAGCCATGGGTGGTGCGGCTTTCCAGCGAGGCGCCGTGCTGCAGCAACTGCTCGGCGGTATGCAGGTAATCAGCGGTTTGCTCGAAGGCGCCACGGTCGCGTGCACGTGATGCCGCTTCGCGCAGAAGCTGCAGGAACGCTTCGCAGTCGTCCGCTGCAAACCCGCACGGGCTGGCGCGTTGCAGCTGGCTGGCGAGCTCGAACAGTACCTCGTGCAGGCGGCCTGCCCAGGCCTGGCGCATGGCCAGGGCAATGCGGGCATGCAGCGAGGCGCGCTCGGACGCCGGGGTGAGCGCGTAGGCGGCTTCCATCACCCGGTCATGGGTGAAGCACAAACCGTTCGCCCCTGGTTGCAGGAAACCCGCGCCAATCAAGGCTTTCAACGGTTCGCCTGGCGGTTGGACGAGCACCTGCCGCAGCAGGTGCTGATCGCAGCGGCCGCCCGCCGCGCTGGCGACCCGTAACAGGTCGCGTTGCGCTGCGGGCAGGCGCGCCAGGCGCTGGATCATCAGCTCGGCGACATTGTCGGCGTAGCAGTGTCGAGTCACGGCGTGCAGGCACCACGACCAGCGCATGGCATGGGTGTCGAAGGTGAACAGCTGGTCTTCGACCATCGCCTTGAGGATCTGGTTGATGAAGAACGGGTTGCCGGCTGTCTTGTCATGAACCCTTTCGGCCAGCGGCAAGGCGTCCCCGGGGGCGACGTGGTAGCGCTCGCCAATCAGTGCGGTTACCGCCTCGACACCCAGCGGTTGCAGGTTCAGCGTGGTGCTGCGCAGCGTTGCGGGTATGGCCAGTGGCGGGCTGCTGGTGGGCGCGTCGTTGTTGCAGGCGAACATCAGCAGCAGGTTATCGGGCGCATCCGCCAGCAATTGGGCCAGTAGCTGCCGGGAGGCGTCGTCAGCCCACTGCAGGTCGTCGAAGAACAGTACCAGCGGTTGTCCAGGGCGGCTGAAAACCTGGAGGAATTCAATGACCGCGTGCAATTCCTTGTGCAACCCGAGGCGCGTGAGCTTGGCCGGCAGTTGCGGCTGCGGGCCGAGAATGAGCTGCAGGTCCGGGGCCAGTTTGCCGAGCAGGCGGCCATGACCTTTGATGCGCTGCAGGATCTCGCGGCGCAGGGTATCCAGGTCCTGGCTGTTCTTGGCCAGCAACTGGGTGGTCAGCGCACCGAGTATGTCAACCCATGGCGTGTAGGGCACGGCCTGGGCCAGGCTGTTGCACTTGCCGACGGCGCGGTAGCCCTCGGTGTCGGCCTTGAGGACGGCTTCGACCAGGCTCGACTTGCCCATGCCGACTGCACCGTTGATGAGCAGGACTTGTGGCGCGCTGTCGCGACGCATGGCCTTGAGCAGCCGGGCGATTGCCTGCTGCTCGGTGCTGCGGCCATACAGGCGCACGCGGCTGGGCGCGACCGGGTCGGCGCAACCTGGGGTAAAGGGCGCCATGGTCTGGGTGGCCGCCCATTGCCGCTGGCAATGAGCCAGGTCGACCGCCAGGGCGCGTGCGCTCTGGTAGCGGGCGTCCGGCTCTTTGGCCAAAGCCTTGGCCAGGATCAGGCTGAGGGGCTGTGGCACGTTGCCGTTCACTTCGCAGGCCGCCCGCGGCTGTACGCCGGCATGCAGCTGGCGCCAGTGCTGGATGTCGCGGCCGGCCAGTGGCAGCTCGCCCAGCAATAGCTGGTAGAGGATGGCGCCCAGGGCATAGATGTCGCTGCGGCGGTCGCTGCTGCTGCCGTGCGGGCAAACCTGCTCCGGCGCCAGGTAGGCCCAGTTGCCGAGCGGGGCGCCCTGGTCGCTGAGCCGCTGCGCGTGGTCGGCGCGAAAGAAGCCCAGCCGCACCCGCTGGTGGCCATGCAGGCATACATGCCCGGGCTGCAGCGCTCCGTGCAGCACATTGTGTTCGTGCGCCTGTGCCAGGGCATTGGCAGCATTTACCGCGATGTCCAGAAACGGCGTCAGGGCCAGCGGGCCGTCGGCGAGCAGGTCGGCGACCGAGCGGCCGGCCGGGTACACCAGCAATGGGCCTTCGGCCGAACGTACGAACGCCGACGGGACTACCGCCCACTGTGGGTCCAGTTGCAGGCGGTAGTCACGTTCCAGGCGCTGGCAGGCGGCGGGGGCCTCGAGCGGGGCGCGCACGGCGATCCAGGCCTGACGGGTGGCCGGGTCGCGCAGGCGGAAGTAGCTGAGCTCGCCTTCCTGGCCCAGCGCGCTGATCTCGCATCGGTTCAGCCAGCCCTCGTCGATCGACTGGTCGTAATCGATGGGCCCGTGGGCAAGGCGTTCATCGAGCATAAAGCACCCCCGCTAGCGACATCCTGAGGCGCGAGTATACGCAGCGGGCCCAGTGCTGATGCGGGTTACAGCTTGCTTGGCAGGAACGGGCACGCTGTTGTCCGTTATCGTCCCCTGGCAGCTGGCGGGCTTTTGTATAGTCCTCAGACCAACCTATCCCTCGGGATAATTGTCTGAACGCGTTCGCTGGCCTAGGCTGCCCAGGCAGCGAAAATGCCGGTGCCCGCGCGAGGAAGCCATGATCCGAATAGGCAATGCCCAGGTGTCGCTGGAGCGGCGCGAAGTGTTTGTCGACGGCAAGCCGATCCTGTTGGGTGGGCGTGCTTTCGAGGTACTGGCCACGCTGATCAGGGCCAACGGCCGGGTGGTCGGCAAGGACGAGCTGTTCAGCCAGGTGTGGGCCGGCACGGTGGTCGAGGACAACAACCTGCAGGTGCAGGTGTCGATGTTGCGCAAGGCCTTTGGCGACCGCAGCCTGATCCAGACCGTGCCGCGTCGCGGCTACCGTCTGGCTGCCGAAATCAGCTTCGAGGCGCCAGGCCAGGCGTTGGGCAAGGCAGTGTTGCGCAGCGTGGCCGAAACTGTCGAGCCACTCGATGAGCGCTTGAGCGGGTCGGTGCCGGTGCTGGTGGTGGATGACGACCCGTCGGTGCGCAGCGCCTTGGGCCGCCTGTTACGCTCGCAGGATATCCCGCATCACTTGTTCGCCAGTGCCGAGGCGCTGTTCGACGCCCGCCTGGAAACCCCCTGTGCCTGTCTGCTGCTGGACATGCACCTGCCTGATACCAGCGGCCTGGAGGTCCAGGACGCGCTGCGCCGGCTGGCGTCGCCCTGGCCGATAGTGTTCATGACCGGCTTCGGCACCATACCGATGACCGTCCAGGCCATGCGTGGCGGGGCGCTGGAGTTTCTCACCAAGCCGTTCGACGAGGACCAGTTGCTGACCCTGTTGCAGGCGGTGCGTGCCCGCGCTGTGGTCGAAGGCCGCAAGTGGCACCACGCACGGCAGGTCGAGGAAAAATACCAGCGCCTGACCCAGCGTGAGCGCCAGGTGTACTCGCTGGTGGTTGGCGGTTTGTCGCACAAGCAGATTGCCAGGCAGATCGGCACCAGCGAGGTGACCACCAAGGTGCACAAGAAGAACATCATGAACAAGATGCAGTCCCGCTCGCTGCTGGAGCTGGTGGCCATGCACAACGTCCTCGGAGCACGAGCTGAGGGCCTGGGCGGCGCATGAGCAGAGGGGTGTGCATCGTCGACGACGATGCGTCAGTGCGCAAAAGCCTGGCCAATCTGCTGCGTTCGGCGGGGTTCGAGACCTTGACGTTTGCCGCTGGGGAAGCCTTCCTCGCCTCGCCCCTGGCGGGCGAGGCGGGCTGCGTGTTGCTGGACCTGAAAATGCCGGGCATGAGCGGGCTGGAGGTACAGCGTGAGCTGGCGCAGCGGAGCTGGCGCTTGCCGGTGATCTGCATGTCGGCGCACTGGGATGACGGCTCGGTGCAGGCGGCGATGGGGCAGGGGGCGCTGGCCTGCCTGGGTAAGCCGTTTTCTGAAGAAGTACTGCTCAAGGCGGTTGAAGAGGCCTTGGCCGGCAGCCGGTGAGGCGCGGGCTTGCGCACCGAGAGTGCATGTCAATGCAGCACACCTGCACAATCAATTTGCCTGGCGCTGCGCAATGCTCCTGGGCTGATCGACCATAGAGCCTTACTCATGCCTCGCCTGCAGCCCTTCCTGGATGCCCCATCGCCACGCCTGACCGCCAGCGGCCTGTTGTTCCTGCGGGTCATGGCCGCCTTGCTGCTGCTGTTCATCCATGGCCTGCCCAAGTTGTTGAACTGGAGCGCAGAGCTGCAGCGCATTGAAGATCCCTTCGGCCTGGGCGCACCGCTGACGTTGGGGCTGGCGGTATTTGCCGAAGTGGTCTGCCCGCTGCTGCTGATGCTGGGGGTTGTCGCACGTCTGGCTTGCCTGCCGGTGCTTGCGGTATTGCTGATAGCGCTGGTGGTGGTGCACCCGGACTGGACGCTGGAGCAGGGCCAGTTTGCCTGGTTGCTGGTGGCCCTTTATGGCGGGCTTGCCTTGACCGGGCCGGGGGCCTATTCGGTTGCCGGGTTTTTGTGCCGGAGCAAGGTTGCCTGACGGATGTCGGGGCTGCTTTGCGGCGCATCGCTGGCAAGCCAGCTCCAACAGGTAAAGCGCAAGCCTGACATCTAACTGCTCCCCGGCCGGTACTGCAGGGCCTCGGCCAGGTGCGCCCGGCCAATCGCCTGGCTACCTTCCAGATCGGCCAGCGTTCGCGCCACCTTCAATAACCGGTGTGCCGCGCGCAACGACAGGGTCAGCCGCTCACAAGCTCCCTCCAGCCAGGCCTGGTCCGCTGCTGCCAGCCCGCAGTGTCGGCGCAACCCCTCCAGGTCGAGAAACGCATTCGCGCACCCCTGTCGCCTGTGCTGCACCTCCCGTGCCTTGGCAACTCTGGCTGCGACATCGGCACTGGTCTCGCCACACGGCTGGTTGTTCAGCGTGGTGCTCTCGCGGGCCACGGTCAGGTGCAGGTCAATACGGTCCAGCAACGGCCCGGACAGCTTGTTGCGGTACCGCGCTATCTGCTCGGTGCTGCAGCGACAGCGCCCGGTGGGGTCGCCCAGGTAGCCGCAAGGGCACGGGTTCATTGCCGCCACCAGCTGGAACCGGGCGGGGAAGCGCACCTTGTCGCGGGCCCGGGCAATCACGATCTCGCCGGATTCCAGCGGTTCGCGCAGCACTTCCAGCACCCGCCGCTCGAATTCCGGCAACTCGTCCAGGAACAGCACGCCATGGTGGGCGAGGGTGATTTCGCCCGGTTGTGGTCGGCTGCCGCCTCCGACCAGTGCCGGACCGGAGGCCGAGTGGTGCGGATGGCGAAAAGGCCGCTGCGGCCAGCTGCTCAAAGGTGTATGCCCACTGACCGACTGGATCGCGGCAACTTCCAGCGCCTCATGCTCATCCAGTGGTGGCAGCAGCCCGGGCAGTCGGCTGGCGAGCAAGGTCTTGCCAGTGCCGGGTGGCCCGGTGAACAACAGGTTATGCGCACCGGCCGCCGCCAGAAGCAACGCACGCTTGGCCGCCAGTTGGCCCTGCACTTCGCTCAGGTCCGGGTAGGGGCGCTGCTGCAGTGTCAGGCCATTGGCGGCATAAGGCGGTAGCGGGACCTGGCCGTTCAGGTGGGCGACCAGCTCCAGCAGGTGCCCCACCGCATACACCACCAGCCCGCCGGCCAGGCTGGCTTCCTCGGCATTCTCCCGTGGCACCACCAGCGCCCTGCCTGCTTCGCGCGCTGCCAGTGCCGCAGGCAGCACCCCCTGCACCGGGCGCAGTTTGCCCGACAAGGCCAGTTCACCCAGGCATTCGAGCTCGGCGAGAGGGGGCGTTGGCACCTGGCCATCGGCGGCGAGGATGCCCAGGGCGATGGCCAGGTCGTAACGCCCACCGTCCTTGGGCAGGTCGGCGGGTGCGAGGTTCTGGGTAATGCGCCGTGGCGGGTAGTTCAGCCCGGAATTGACGATGGCGCTGCGCACCCGGTCCTTGCTTTCCTTGACCGTGGTTTCCGGCAGGCCAACCAGGGTGAGATGGGGCAAGCCATTGGCCAGGTGAGTTTCGACGCTGACCGCCGGTGCCTGCACGCCCACCTGGGCGCGGCTGTGGACGAGGGCTAGGGACATGGACGCTCCGTTGTCGCTGAAATGGGCCGCTTCCTGCGGCTGTGCAAGCATAGCGAGCGCTCTCCAGGCCGGCGCAGGAAGTGTGCATCCGGGTTTTTCAGTCAGGTATCGTCCCCAGCCTTCATGCTGCATGACAAGAATGGATCCAATAACTTTGCGCAGGCGCCTGGTATGGCTTAGTGTTGTTGGGCAACGGCGGTTGCCATGGGATGGCACCGCAGCTTCCTTCAAATGGACTTTGAGGTGGTGCCCCGTGCAAACGCTCACCCGCACGCGCCAGGTAATCCGCGAACTGGTGCAGGCCAACGCATTCTCTGAACTCAACCGCTTTTTCGATAGCCTCGAAGGGCAATGGCGGCAGGCCCCGCCCGGTGAGTTTCCCGACTACCTTGCCGCTATCGAAGGGCACCTGCTGGCCGACCTCGATTGCCACGGCGACCGCGCCCTGAGCCAGGTGCTCAGGGCGTGGATAGAGGCTTGCCCCAAGGCTTATCACCCCCAGGTAGTGATGGGCTTGCACTGCTTCCAGCGCGCTTGCCAGGTGCAGGCCAGCGGCAGGCGCAACGCGGCGCGCTCGCTGGCCGTCGAACAGATCTGCGAAACCGCGACCGCGCACCTGCTACGGGCCATGGACCGCTCCCCCGAGCCCGTGGCCGCCGCCATTGGCATGCTGCACATCAGTGCGCAGTTCGGTGAGCCTGGCTGGCTGGTCGAATTGTTCCAAGGCCAGCCGGCGCGTTTCCGCCCCAGTGCCCGTGCCGATGTGGAAGTGCAAGAAGCTGCAGCGCCGTTTCTGGTGAAGCATGGGCTGCAGCCCCTGGCCGAGCTGCCGCAAGCGCTACCGGCATGCCTGGGCCGACGGGCCGAGAGCGAAAACAAGGATACCCGCCACTACTGGTTACGCCACGCGCTGGCCGCACGCCCCGGCTGCTTCGAAGCGGTCCAGGCCTTGGCGTCGTACCTGCAGCCGCGCCGGGGCGCCAGCCTGGATGCGATCGAGTTGCTGGCCAATGGTCCGTTGTGCGAAGCGTGGGACGAGACATTGCGTAATGCACTGCGCTGGATGCCTGTCGAAGAGCGGCTGACACTGCCGAATGCCGATCAGCTGCAGGCTGTCGTCGAGTGGCAGCAGGTGTTCGAAGCCTGGTCGCAGCGCCCGCTAAGGCCAAGGGAGCGGGCCATCCTGCTGGCCTGGCGTGGGGCGTTGCGCAGCCATGCATTGCACGACCACGTTGGCGGCATGGGTGATATCGCCGCGAGCTTCGCGTGCCAGGCTGATCACGCTGCCATTCCGGCCATGGCCGAGCCCTTTCGCTGCCTGGTCGAGCGGCTATTGCTGGATGGCAGGGCAGATCAAAAGCAGCTGCTACGTACCGCCATCGAGTCCTTGTGTGAGGGCCATTCGCATGCGGCGGCCTGCGCATTGCGGGCCGCCGGGCACCGCTTCGGCTTGTGGGGCCTGCCGCGTTCTGCCGAGCAGGCCAGGGCCTGGGCGCAGATTGCGGTAAAGCGCCAGTGCACCGGCCTGGCGCCGGGTTTCGGGGTGCTCGACGCGGCACGGCTGCTGTGGGCGGGCAACCGGCATGAGGTGGCCTGCTATCTGTATGAGCGCTGCGCCGAGCTGAATCTGCCAGGGGCTGCCCTTGCCCTGTACGAATTGCATCACGGCGAATTGGGCGACACCCCTGAGCAATATCTGGATGACCAGGTGGCCAGGTACTGGCTGCAGCGTGCGGTGCAGGCTGGCAGCCCGCAAGCCAAGTACCACCTGGCCCGCTTGCGCATGGATGGCGACGAAGACCTGAACGATCGCAGTGCCATGCTGGCAGTCCGGCAGCTGCTGGTTGATGCGCTGGGCAATGCGCAGACCAACGCACAAGCGCGTCTGTACCTGGGGATCCTGTTGCGTCGGTTTGGCGAGCCCCAGGAGCGGGCCGAGGCGGTGGCCTACCTGCTGAGCCTGGTCGAGCACCCTGACGCCGGAATTGCCGGGCGGGCCAGCGCCGAGCTGGGGCTGGCCTGGATGCAGGGACGCGGCACCCGCAAACAAAGTCGCTTTGCCGCCATCGAATGGGTCAACCGGGCCGCCACCTTGCAGCCGGAGGATTCCGCCATTGGCGAAATCCAGGCCAAGGTGCTCAATTCACGCAACCGGGTGAAGACCTTGTTCACCCAGTGTGGCGCGGCCTTGTTCCGCGGCACCCTGCATGCCAGCGAGTTGCCGCCCGGGTGAGTGTGGAAGCGGCCTGGAGGATTCAGGCGCGCACATAGACCCAGGCCGTCAGCCCCGACGCGAGGGTGACGGCGATGCGCTTGTAGTCGGCGACTTCATAGCGGTCGGCTGCCGCCAGCTCTGCTTCGCTGATCTGGAAGACCATGCCGGCCACGCTGTCGTCGGCCTGGCTGCTGGGGGAGACGATGGGGTGGTGGGTCTTGCCGCTGGTCGCCAACACGGCCGGGTCGGTTATCTCGACCCAGTCCTGGCGGTAGCCAGGCATACGGTCGGCCTGGCCGGTCAGCTCACGGCCGAAATTGGCCAGTTGCACGGCCTTGTCCTGCAAGGTGCCGTAGGAGAACAGCAATACCGGGTAGGCATCGGAGGGCTGCATTCACGTGTCCTGTGATGTCGGGTTCAGCCGCGCTTCCAGCTCGGCTACTTGTCGTTCCAGGGCTTCGAGGCGGGCACGGGTGCGCGCCAGCACAACCATCTGGCTGTCGAATTCGTCGCGGCTGACCAGGTCCAGCTTGCTGAAGGCACCCTGCATCAGCACCTTGAACTGGCTTTCCAGTTCGGCACGGGGCTGGGCGGTATCGCTGCTGAACAGGCGCGAGGCCTGGTCGCTCAGGGCATCGAGAAGGGCTTTGGGCGCGAGCATGGTTCGGCTGTCCACTGATACTGGGAAATGGCCGGCAGTGTAGCACGCACAAACCTCGCCTTTGAGTGCGCAGTGGCCGGTTCCACAGGCGCGCGTGGTTGCACATTTTTCGAGCAATACGCCTGGCCGCTGCGCACCGAATTTGTGCATGTTTCCCATGCTGGCGACTGGCCAAGCACGCTTCACTGACATAAGCCGCTGTTTTCCCGTGCCTTGGTAGAACTGGCAAGGTTTCTGCAAAGACCACTGCGAGCCATGCACTGATGCGGTTCTTTGTGACCAGGCAGTGCGCATGCGGAGCCGGATGCCGACGACGCGTTACAAAGCCAACTGCTGCGCTTAGACTTGAGACGGGTTTGTTTTCCTGGGGCAAGTCCACCAAATCGGGAGAGAGTTTCATGAAGCTAGTCACAGCCATCATCAAGCCGTTCAAGCTGGACGACGTGCGCGAGTCGTTGTCGGAAATCGGCGTGCAGGGCATCACCGTCACCGAAGTCAAAGGCTTCGGCCGGCAGAAAGGCCACACCGAGCTGTATCGCGGTGCTGAATACGTGGTCGATTTCCTGCCCAAGGTGAAGATCGATGTCGCCATCGATGACAAGGACCTTGATCGGGTAATCGAAGCCATCACCAAGGCAGCCAACACCGGCAAGATCGGTGACGGCAAGATTTTCGTGGTGAATCTGGAGCAGGCGATCCGAATCCGTACCGGCGAAACCGATACCGACGCGATCTAAGCCGCAAAAAAAGCCTCACCAAACCCAACGCCCCAGGAGAAAACAACATGACTCTGCGTAAGATCGCAGGGCTAGGAGCCCTATTGTCCCTCGTAATGCCCGGGCTTGCCTTGGCAGAGGACGCTGCCCCAGCGCTGAACTCCGGCGATACCGCCTGGATGCTGACCGCAACGGCGCTGGTGCTGTTCATGACCATTCCAGGCCTGGCCTTGTTCTATGGCGGCATGGTGCGTTCCAAGAACGTGCTGTCGGTGATGATGCAGTGCTTTGCTATCACTGGCCTGATGAGCATTCTATGGGTCATCTACGGCTACAGCATGGCCTTCGATACCACCGGTATGGAAAAGGGCGTGCTCAACTTCAATTCCTTCGTCGGTGGCTTCTCCAAGGCGTTCCTCAGCGGCGTCACGCCCGGGAACCTGACCTCGGCCACCGCGCTGTTCCCCGAGGCGGTATTCATCACCTTCCAGATGACCTTCGCCATCATCACCCCGGCGCTGATCGTCGGTGCCTTCGCCGAGCGCATGAAGTTCTCCGCGATGCTGGTGTTCATGGGCATCTGGTTCACCCTGGTCTACGCGCCGATCGCCCACATGGTCTGGAGCGGTGACGGTGCGCTGATGTGGGACTGGGGCGTACTGGACTTCGCTGGCGGTACCGTGGTGCACATCAACGCCGGTGTCGCTGGCCTGGTCTGCTGCCTGGTGCTGGGCAAGCGCAAGGGCTACCCGACCACCCCGATGGCACCGCACAACCTGGGCTATACCCTGGTCGGCGCGGCCATGCTGTGGGTCGGCTGGTTCGGCTTCAACGCGGGTTCGGCCGCTGCCGCCAACGGTACTGCGGGCATGGCCATGCTGGTGACCCAGATCGCGACTGCTGCCGCTGCACTGAGCTGGATGTTCGCCGAGTGGGTTGGCCACGGTAAACCGAGTGCCCTGGGTATCGCCTCGGGCGTGGTCGCCGGCCTGGTCGCGATTACCCCGGCTGCCGGTACCGTCGGCCCGATGGGTGCCCTGGTGATCGGCTTGGCCGCCGGTGTGATCTGCTACTTCTGCGCCACCAGCCTGAAACGCAAGCTGGGCTATGACGACTCGCTGGATGCCTTCGGCGTGCACGGCATCGGCGGTATCGTCGGCGCTATCCTCACCGGTGTGTTCGCGGCCCCGGCACTGGGTGGCTTCGGTACTGTGACCGATATCGGCATGCAGGTCTGGATCCAGGCCAAAGGCGTGATCCTGACCGTGCTCTACACCGCCATCGTCACCTATGTGATTCTCAAGGTGCTGGACGTGGTGATGGGCCTGCGGGTCAACGAAGAAGAAGAGTCGGTCGGCCTCGACCTGGCTCAGCACAACGAACGCGGCTACAACCTGTAACCGCGGCGCGGTAAAAAAACTTGCCCGGCTTGCCGGGCATTTTTTTGCCCGATTTTTAGCATTTCGCGTTCGGCAAACGGTTTATTCGCTACGTTTGCGACGTGGGCATAAAACTTACAAAACGTAGAGCGTTCAGGGTGCTTTGCTTTTTCTTCTGGCGCGCTAGAATGCGCGCCGAAGGGTGTTTGACAGTTGTCCGCACGCTTCGCCAGCCTTTGCTAGGCTTGCCAATAGCGAGTGGCCAGCAGGGGCTTATGGATTTGTCAGGTCCTGCCAGGAGCAGGGTCTGCTGGGTGCCGCCTCCCATCAGGAGCGCCGACCCTGGGGCAGTGGCCTTACCCACGGCCAGTTGAATTTTCACTGGTGGCTGCCGGTCTACGGCTGCACTGGTCTATAACTAACTGCTTTTCGCAAGTCATGAGGTAGAACATGAGCGACGACGATCTGGAAAATGATGACCTCGAAGTAGGCGACGAAGACGAGGCTGATGACGGCCTCGAAGCTGCGGCTGATGATGTCGCCGAAGATGCCGGCGATGATGACAGCAGCCCGGCACCCACTGCCAAGGGCAAGTCCAAGGCGGCTGTCTCGGTAGACGAGATGCCGAGCATGGAAGCCAAGCAGAAGGAACGTGATGCCCTGGCCAAGGCCATGGAAGAGTTCCTCGCTCGCGGCGGCAAGGTTCAGGAGGTCGAAGCCAACGTGGTCGCCGACCCACCCAAGAAGCCGGACAACAAGTACGGCAGCCGCCCTATCTGAGTGGCTGATCGCAAAGAAAGCCCGCCGTCGCTGCGGGCTTTTTTGTGCCAGTTGTACAGGCCAGGCCTATGCGGCTCCTGTAGGAGCGCGAGGGCCCGGAGGGGAATCTGTCAGCGCCAGCGCGCGAGCACGTCGGGTAGCTGCGACAGCCGCTGGATCTCGGCATCCGGTGCCTGTTCGCCGGCCCAGGCCTTGCCCTGCGGGTTGAACCACACCGCCCGCAGCCCGGCGCGCTGGGCGCCTGCGATGTCGTCGCCGGGGTGATCGCCGATGTGAACGGCGGCACTGGCTTCCACTTCACCACGGCGCAGCGCTTCGAGGAACGGCGCCGGGTCCGGCTTGCCGATGCCGAGGTCTTCGGCACACAGGGCAAAGCGAAAATAGTCCGCCAGCCCCAGGCGGCTCACGTCGGCGTTGCCGTTGGTGACCACGCCCAAGGTGTAATGGTGGCGCAGGATCTCCAGCACTGGCTGCACCTCCGGGAAAATCTCCACCTGGTGGCGGGCATGCAGGAATACTTCGAAGCCTTCGTTGGCCAGTTCCTGCGCATGTTTTTCGCTGTAGCCGACTTCTTCCAGGGCATGGAACAGCACTCGTCTGCGCAGGGCGCTGATGCGGTGCTTCAGGCCGGGTTCAGCTTGCACCAGGCGCTCGCGAATGGCGAACAGGTGCTCCACCGGCACGCCGCCGAGGATTGGGGCGTTGGCTTCGAGCCAATCGCGCAGCACGACTTCCGCGCTGGCAATTACCGGCGCGGTATCCCACAGGGTGTCGTCGAGGTCGAAGGTGATCAGCTTGATGCTCATGAGTCTGTGCCTTTGCTGCGTTTGGCCCGAGGGTGGGCGCTGTCGTACACCGCGGCCAGGTGCTGGAAGTCCAGGTGGGTGTAGATCTGTGTGGTGCCGATGTCGGCATGGCCGAGCATCTCCTGCACCGCGCGCAGGTCCTGGGACGATTCCAGCACATGGCTGGCGAAGGAATGGCGAAGCATGTGCGGGTGCAGGTGCTGGCCCAGCTCGCGCTCGCCTGCCACCTTCACCCGTTGCTGGACCGCCCTTGGGCTGATGCGGTTGCCCTGGCGGGTAATGAACACCGCCCGGTCGCGCGGGTTACCGATGCCGCGCAGGCGGTACCAGGCCTGCAGCGCTTCGCGGGCCTTGCGACCTACTGGCAATACGCGCGTCTTGCTGCCCTTGCCCAGCACCTGCACCAGGCCGGCGGCAAGGTCGAGGTGATCGAGGTCGAGGTTGGTCAGTTCGGACAGGCGCAGGCCCGATGAATAGAACAGTTCGAGCATGGCCTGGTCACGGCGAGCGATGAAATCGTCATCGACGCCTCCATCCAGCAGCTGCAGGGCGCGGTCGGTGTCCAGGACCTTGGGCAGCCGGCGTTCGCCCTTGGGCGCGCTCAGGCCGCTGGCCGGGTCGTGCTGGCACAAGCCTTCGCGGTTCAGGTAGCGGTACAGGCCACGTACCGCCGACAGCAGCCGGGCCAGGCTGCGCGAGGACTGACCGTGGTGGTGCTGACGGGCGATCAGCTGGCGTAGCTGCTGGATCTGCAGCGCCTGCCAACCGGCAATGCCATGTTCCTTGCAGTAGGCGACCACCTTGTCCAGGTCGCGACGGTAGCCCAGCAGGGTGTGCTCGGACACCTGGCGCTCGTTGCGCAGGTGTGCGCAATAAGCCTCCAGCTGGCGTTCCATCAGCGTACCGGGCGCAGGGTCTGGGTAACGCGTGGCACAACGCGGCCAAGCACCTCGGCAATGTAGCCAAGGAACAAGGTGCCGACGCTGCTCTTGTAGTGTTGCGGGTCGCGGCTGCCGATCGCCAGCACCCCGTGCAGGCCCTGGTACTCCAGGGCAGCCACGGCGCTGGAGCCCACTTCCCGGCGCTGTTCTTCACCGAACAGGAAGGCCAGCTCGTGCTCGCGCAGGTTGCCGCTGACCGTCTTGCCGCCGCCCAGCAGGGCGCCGATGGCCTGCTGCGCTTCGGCGTTACTGACCCAGCGCCCGACCGGCGCGACGTTCTCGCCGAACAGGATCAGGCTGACGAAGGGCACCTGGAATTCCTGGCGCAGGCTGTCTTCGACCGCCATCACCACTTCTTCCAGGCTGCCGGCATCGAGCAGGTCGAGGATCAGCCGGCGGGTCTTGTCGAACAGCCTGTCGTTGTCGCGGGCCACATCCATCAGTTGCGACAGGCGGTGGCGCATTTCGATGTTGCGGTCGCGCAGCAGCTTGAGCTGGCGCTCGACCAGCGACACGCTGTCGCCGCGTTGGTGCGGGATGCGCTGTTCGACCAGCAGTTCGTCGTGCTCGGCGAAGAAAGTAGGGTGGGCGCGCAGGTAGGCGACAACCGCATCGGCATCGAGCTCGGTGGACTGCTTGGGTACAACCTTGGGCTGATCGGTCATGGCGGTTACTCGCTTAGAGACGAACCTGTCCTTCGTAGACGCGTACGGCTGGGCCGGTCATCAGCACGGGCTTGCCGGGGCCGGCCCATTCGATGTGCAGGCGGCCACCGGGCAGGTCGAGGGACACCGGGGAGTCCATCCAGCCCTGGCTGATCGCCGCCACGGCAGCGGCACAGGCGCCGGTGCCGCAGGCCTGGGTTTCACCCGCGCCGCGTTCCCACACGCGCAGGTTGGCGCGGTGACGGTCGATAACCTGAAGGAAGCCGGCATTCACCCGCTGCGGAAAGCGTGGGTGGTTTTCGATTTTCGGCCCCAGCTGGTGCACAGGGGCGCTACGCACGTCGTCGACCCGCAGCACGGCATGCGGGTTACCCATGGACAGGGCGGCAATCGGATACACCTGGCCGTCGACTTCCAGTGGGTAGCTCAGCGCCTGCTCGTCGGCGATGAAGGGAATGTCCGCGGGGGTGAAGCGTGGCGGACCCATGTCGACACTGACCTGGCCGTCGTTCTGCACGTCCAGTTCGATGATGCCGCTCTTGGTTTCCACGCGAATGCGCTTCTTCGCGGTCAGGCGCTTGTCCAGCACGAAGCGGGCGAAGCAGCGCGCACCGTTGCCGCACTGTTCGACCTCAGAGCCGTCGGCATTGAAGATGCGATAGCGGAAGTCCACTTCCGGGTTGTTTGGCGCCTCGACGATCAGCAACTGGTCGAAACCGATGCCGGTGTGGCGGTCGCCCCATTGTTTGGCGTGCTTGGGCTGAATGTGCGCGTGCTGGCTGACCAGGTCGAGGACCATGAAGTCGTTGCCCAGCCCATGCATCTTGGTAAAACGCAGCAGCATGGGCTTACTCCGGTAGCAGGCTTTCGCCAGCGTACAATTCGGCGATGGTCTCGCGGCGGCGAACTTCGAAGGCCTGGTCGCCGTCGACCAGGATTTCAGCGCAACGCCCGCGGGTGTTGTAGTTGGAGCTCATGACAAAACCATAGGCGCCAGCAGACTGAACGGCCAGCAGATCGCCTTCGGCCAGGTTCAGCACACGGTCCTTGGCCAGGAAGTCACCGGTCTCGCAGATCGGCCCGACCAGGTCGTAGGCACGGCCTTCACCCTCGCGCGGGGTGACCGGGCTGACGCCCATCCAGGCCTGGTACAAGGCCGGGCGGATCAGGTCGTTCATCGCCGCATCGACGATGGCGAAGTCCTTGTGTTCGGTATGCTTGAGGTATTCCACGCGGGTCAGCAGCACGCCGGCATTGGCCACGATGTAGCGACCCGGCTCGAATACCAGGGCCAGGTCACGGTCGCCGATGCGCTCGCGGATAGCCTTGATGTAGTCGGCCACCAGGGGTGGCTGTTCATCGCGATAGCGCACACCGACACCGCCGCCAAGGTCCAGGTGGCGCAGGTGGATACCGCATTCGGCCAGGCGGTCTACCAGCACCAGCAGGCGGTCGAGGGCGTCGAGGAAAGGCTCGACGCTGGTCAGCTGCGAACCGATGTGGCAGTCGACCCCGACCACTTCCAGGTTCGGCAACTGCGCGGCGCGCACATAGATGGCCTCGGCGTCGGCGATGGCGATACCGAACTTGTTTTCCTTCAGCCCCGTGGAGATGTACGGATGGGTGCCGGCGTCGACGTCCGGGTTGACCCGCAGCGAGACCGGGGCGACCTTGCCCATTTCGGCGGCCACCACTTGCAGGCGTTCCAGCTCGTCGGTGGATTCGACGTTGAAGCAGTGCACCCCGACTTCCAGGGCACGGCGCATGTCCTCGCGGGTTTTGCCGACACCGGAGAACACCACCCGGTCGGCGCGGCCGCCAGCGGCCAATACGCGCTCCAGCTCGCCGCCGGAGACGATATCGAAACCGGCGCCCAGGCGTGCCAGTACGTTCAGCACGCCCAGGTTGGAGTTGGCCTTGACCGCGAAGCACACCAGGTGCTCGGTGCCTTGCAGGGCGTCGGTGTAGCTACGGTACTGGGCCTCGATGTGGGCGCGCGAATACACGTAGGTAGGGGTGCCGTAACGTTCGGCGATGGCCGACAGGCCCACGCCCTCCGCGAACAGCTCGCCGTCGCGGTAGTTGAAAGCGTTCATCTGGTTTCCTTACTGCGCTGGCGACTGCTCGGGCTCGGACTGCAGCTCGGGCTGCTGTTCCGGCTGCTGTTCCGACGTCGGGGCCGGCTTGGCTTTTGGCGAGTGCTGGTGCGACTTGTGCGCTTTGCCGTTATCGCCGTCTTCAGGCAGGTACAGCGGACCTTTCTGGCCGCAGGCCGAAACGAGGCAGGCAACAGCGACCAGCGCCGCGAAGGAGGAAATCAGGCGCTTCATGGGTGAAATCCTTAGAAATTTGCAGTATTGCGCCCGAGTATACCGAGCGACCGACGGCTTGCCTATGCAAGGGCAGGCCCGCCGGGCGGGCTATTCTCGGCGCGTGCAGCGGCCCTTTCCCGATCCTGCGGGCACTGCGCTGGCTTCGGGTTCGTGCCGCTGCAGGCAATGGCTAAAACTTTGCATTCGGCGGCAAGCGCCCGTATCTTGCCCGGCATGCCAGTAACGCAGCCAATTTCGAGGTTCCTGTAATGAGTTTGAGTGAAGCGCGTTTCCATGATCTGGTCGACACTACCCAACAGGCCCTGGAAGACCTGTTCGACGAGAGCGGCCTGGACCTGGACATGGAAAACTCGGCGGGTGTCCTGACCATCAAGTTCGACAACGGCAGTACGCTGATCTTCAGCCGCCAGGAGCCGCTGCGCCAGCTGTGGCTGGCCGACCGTTCCGGTGGTTTCCACTTCGACTACGACGAGGACAGCGGCAAGTGGGTGTGCGAGAAGAGCGAGGAGCTGCTCGGCGAAATGCTCGAACGCATCGTCTGGGAACGGGCCGGCGAAAAGCTGGACTTCGACGAGATCTGACATGAGCAGTGCCCAGACCCGGCCGCCCAGGCCGCTCTACAGCAACGTCAGCCCTGCCGTGCCGTCGCCGTGCATCAGCGTGTGCCGGCTGGACGAGCAGCGTGTGTGCACCGGCTGCCACCGCCATGTAGAGCACATTCGCGAATGGCGCTCGGCCGATGACGAGCGGCGCCGGCAGATCTGCCGCGAAGCCCAGGCCCTGCGCGACCAGGCTAAGGCACACTGATCGCAGGGGCTTGAGTATTTGCCCGGCTGTGGTAGTGTCGGGTTCTGCGTCAGTGACGCAATGCCATTACAAACCCCGCCCTTGGGCGGGGTTTTGCTTTATCTGCCTGTTGAAAACCGCCTGTTCAAAGGAGTCTGACTGGATCATGAGCACCAAGCCTTCCCTCATCCTCACCCGATTGGACGTACAGCGTCTGGAGCGTCTGATCGACAGCCTCGACGAGAGTACGCCGGGTGTGCTCGCCTTGATGGGCGAGCTGGACCGTGCCGAGCAGGTGGTCGGTCATGAGGAAGTACCGGCTGGCGTGGTGACCATGAACTCGCGCGTGCATTGCCGTGAGGAAGCCAGCGGCAAGGATTACCACCTGACCCTGGTGTATCCGAAGGATGCCGGGCCTGAGGGCAGGGTATCGGTCCTTGCGCCGATTGGTTGCGCCTTGCTGGGGTTGTCGGTGGGCGAGCAGATCGACTGGCCGGCACCGGGCGGCAAGACCCTCAAGCTGAAGCTGCTGGAAGTCGAGTACCAGCCGGAAGCGGCGGGCGATTTCGACCTTTGAGTCCTGGGGCTGCAAGGGGGCTGCAAGGCAGCCCCGGTCATTCGCTGGATATCCGCTCCAACCCCTCGTTCAACGCCTGCTCCAGCTCCCGCTTGTAGCGCAGGTACAGTTGCGTCGACCCCAACTGGTCATCCAGCAGCTCGGACAGATCCAGGTCGGTGATGTAGCACCGGTACTGGCCCGCGCTGCGCCGCTGGCCGATAATCTGCCTGGCTACTACCGCATACAGCTGCTCGCCATGCTCCAGTTCGGAGAATTCCTGCTGGTCGCAGTACAGCGTCACATGCGCAGCACCCGCCAACCCGGCCTGGATAATGGCCTGTACCTCGTAGTAGGGCTGGTCGCTGCCTTCGAAAGGGGCCGGGCGCGGCTCGCTGCTGCGCGCCTTGCCCGGGCCGGATGGGAGCAATTGGGCGTAATGGATGTCCAGTGACGCCGGCCGCAGGGTGTCCATCGGCAACCGGGCATCACGGCGCATCACCACCGAGCGCAGAAAGCGCTGCAGCGGCAGCAGCAGGTGTGCTTCGTCGTGCAGTGGCAGGCGCTGTTGCCACAAGGCGTTGTACTCATCCAGCACATACAGCTCGGCCCAGCTACCCTGCAGGCGGTAGAACACCTGGATGCAGCCTGGCTGGCCTTGTTCCAGGACCAGGCGCAGGTCGTGGTCCTGCAGGGCGTTGGCGTCCAGGTACAGGGGGCTGTAGGTGCTGCGTTCTTCGCCAAGGTAGGCCAGTAATGCCTCATGGTCGGTCAGGGTCGTCAGGCTTACGTGCCCGGCCAGCAGTTCAAGCACATGGGTGTGCTGGGCAACCTGCAGCAGGTAGCGGTGGTTCTGGCCCTGGTCCAGCAGCAGCTGTACCGTGTCGAATATTTCCTCCACGCGCTGGCTGATGGCCTGGGCGCGGCTCTGGCAGAAGCAGCGTACCCGCACCCGTGGCCGCTGGCCATGCAGCACCGGGCTGTTGAGAAAGTCGCGCAGGCAGCGCACCAGCGCATGTTCGCCGTCATAGCGCTGGACCAGCACCTCGTTCCAGCTGTTGAGGGTGACCTGGTCCAGGGTCAGTACCAGGTTTTCGCGCACACCGGCGTAGCTCAGCGAGTCGGTGCGCTCGGTGGTCATCAGGATGTTCAGGTCGCGGTGGTGGCGCAGCGGGTCGATGGCGACGTTGACCAGCAGCAGCACTTCGTCGGCAACACTGGGCTGCAGCAGGCGTACCTCGCTGACGATTGGCAAGGGCAAGGGAATGCTCTGCTGCAGACAACCTACCAGGTTGAACAGCTCGATTTCGCTGAGGTCGCTGACACCGGGGTGCAAGGCCAGGCGCGTGCTGCTGTCGATCACCCCGTTGCGGTGCGCCCAGGTCAGCAGTTCGATCAGCTCGCGGCAGCGTTTCAATGGGCTGAAATGCTCCACGTCATGCGTGCTCAGGTTGCCGGTGTACAGCCCCCAGTGGTGGCTGCCCGGCTCCTTGCGGTTGGGCGCCTGGACCAGGGTCAGGGTCCCTTCGGCGAGGTCCGGGGCGATGCCCGGGTTGATCACTTCGACCTTGCCGGCACGGCGCTCGAAAGCCGCATACAGGCGCCGACCCAGCACGTTGAGGTCACGCTGGTCGGCGCGGCTGCTGGCGTTCTGGGTGCGGGCGAACTGGCTGAGAAAGCGGTAACTGTGGTTCAGCTCGGCTACCAGGTCACGGCGCTCCACGGCGACTTGCTGGACTTTCCACTGGTTGCGGCTGTCCAGCAGTGCCAGTTGGCGCGTGTCCCAGCCCCATTCGTCGGTCAGGCGCTGCAGCAGTCGGCGTTGCCAGCCATTGGTCCGTGATGGCTCGCTGAGCTTCTTGTTCACCTTCAGGTACAGGCTGCGGCGTACCAACTCCAGGCGGGCCCGTTCGCCACGCTGCAGCAGGTAGTGTTCGATGCGACGGTAGACCATCACGTAGGGGTCCAGCGCGTCGAGGTCGAGCTGGTTGGCGAATACGGCCTGCTTGTAGTCCAGGCTCAGGCAGCGCACGGCGGGGTGTTCGCTGGCATAAGCCTCGGTCAGCAGCAGCTTGAGCAGCGACTTGTAGGGCGAGTCGATAGCTTTGAACAGTTGCCACAGACCGGCGCCAACGAACTCGCCAGGCGGAATGTTCGCCAGGCTGCCGAGGTCGAGGGCGTCCTGGCTGCGGATGAAGCGCTTGGACAACAGAGTCTGGGTGTAGCTGTGGTAGTGCTGTTCCTGGTACACCGGCACCAGCCACCACAATGGCGTGCGCCCGGCCAGCCAGATGGTGGTGCGGTAGAACTCGTCCAGCAGCAAGTAGTGCTGGGTGGTACCGCAATCGTCGGAGCCGAGCTGGCCGTCGCGTTGGCCTTGGGCGAAACCTTGGGTGTCGATCAGGAAGAAATGCGCCTCGGCACCCAGGCTTTCCGCCCATGCTTCCAGCAGCTGGCACTTGCGCCGCAGTTCGCCCAGCTGTTCATCGGCCAGGCTGGGCGCGTGGCACACCCACAGGTCCATGTCGCTGTGCTCGGCCTGCGCCAGCGAGCCCAGGCTGCCCATCAGGAACAGGCCGTGGATCGGCCGCGGCGGGTTGCCATGGCGGGCCTTGTAGGTGAACGAGCGGGCCAGGCGCTGGGCCTCGAGCAGCAGCTCGGCGCCCGGCTCGTAACCTGATACGCCGGCAGGGGTGCTGCCCGAAACATAGCCTGGCAACAGCGGATGATTTATGTGGAACAGCAGCGGCAACAGTGTCAGCACCTGTTGCTGGCGCGTCGACAGGCCTTCCAGTGCGCGCTGCAGCCGGCCCTGGTTGAGCTGTAGGAAACGCGCACGCAAGGTCGCCAGCTCCTTGCGGTCGATGCCTTCGTCAAGGTCGGGACGGATTTCGTGGGGGTGGTTCATTGCGCACTCGGGCAGGCCAATGGAGCTGTGGCGAGTGTAGCCTGAGGGATCGGCGGTGGATAAGCGCCAATTGAAAGATTGACGCCAATTTGCCATCGCCGGTGGGCGGCAAGCTCCAGCTTTTACTGCCGTTGAGGCATGATGGCTGCCTTGAATGAATGACGAGGTTACCCGATGCGTGTGTGGATCGATGCCGACGCCTGCCCCAAGGCGGCCAAGGATCTGGTCGTCAAGTTCGCCCTCAAGCGCAAATTCGAAGTGGTCATGGTCGCGGGCCAGGCTGTGGCCAAGCCGGCGTTCGCCATCGTACGCCTGATCGTGGTACCCAGCGGCATGGACGCGGCGGACGATTATCTGGTGGAGCACGCCGTGCCCGGCGAACTGGTGATCTGCAGTGACGTACCGTTGGCCGACCGCCTGGTGAAAAAGGGCGTGGCAGCACTGGACCCGCGTGGGCGCGAGTTCGACGAGCGCAACATGGGTGACCGGCTGGCGGCGCGCAACCTGTTCACCGAACTGCGCGAGCAGGGCCAGGTGGGGGGAGGGCAGGCGCCGTACGGCGAACGCGAGAAGCAGGCGTTTGCCAATGCGCTGGACCGCATCATTGCCCGGCTCGCCAAACCCTGAAGCAACCCGGCTGGCGGGATGAACGCGCCATGTGGGAGCGGCCTTGTGCCGCGAAAGTGCCGTAGCGCGGCCCGGGCAATTCATGCGGCGAAGCTGAATTCCGGGCCGCTTCGCCGCCCTTTCGCGGCACAAGGCCGCT
>NZ_JATAAG010000066.1:76671-85330 GCF_030341915.1 Pseudomonas sp. BCRC 81390
GTCAGATTCTGAATCTTGCACCCGTTACTCGTGGGTCAGCTCCAGCACCCGATCCACCAGCTTGTAGATGCCACCAGCCGCCTCGCTGATCGACTTGGCCTCCATGTATGCCGGGGTAGTAACCAGCTTGCGCTGGGGGTCTTCGACGATATCGTGCACGTCGCATTGTTCATGGGTACCGCCCATTTTCACCACGGCCGCCGCGGTGTCTGCGTCAGTACCGATGGTGCAGACCACGCCCGGTCCGTAGATCTTCGCCGCCAGCGCCGGCGAGATGCAGATCAGGCCAACCGGCTTGCATGCGGTGGCGAAGGCTTCGGCCAGGGCCAGCACGTCCGGGTTGACGCTGCAGTTGACGCCTTCCACGGCAAAGTTGGAGAGGTTCTTCGCCGCACCGAAACCGCCCGGTACGATCAGCGCATCGAAGTCCTCGGCCTTGGCTTCGCGAATGTCCTTGACCTGACCGCGGGCGATACGCGCCGATTCCACCAGGACATTGCGCGACTCGGGCATCTCCTCGCCGGTCAGGTGGTTGATCACGTGCAGCTGCGCAATGTTGGGCGCAAAGCACTGCACCTGCGCACCGCGCTGGTCGAGGCGCAGCAGGGTGATCACGCTTTCGTGGATCTCGGCGCCGTCGTAGACGCCACAGCCGGAAAGAATCACCGCTACTTTTTTTGTCATGCTCATTACTCCAGTGTCGAGGCGCTAAATGTCCTCTAGTTTGGCAGATGTCGCCATAGGGATTCTGGCGCACGCGGCCTAATCTTGGCGGATAACGCCTGAGCTCATGCCCATGGACCTGATATTGCTGGCCGTGCCGTTCTTCTTCGTGTTGATCGCCGTTGAGCTGGTGGCCGACCGCGTGCGTGGGCAGCGCAACTACACCTTGGCCGACTCGATCAACAGCCTCAGCACGGGTGCACTGTCGACCAGCACCGGGCTGCTGACCAAGGGGCTGGGTCTGCTGGCCTATACATTCGCATTCGAGCATCTGGCGCTGCTGCGCTTGCCGGCGCAGGCCTGGTGGGTGTGGTTGCTGGCCTTTGTCCTGTACGACTTCTGCTACTACTGGCTGCACCGTCTGGGCCACGAGCGCAACGTGCTGTGGGCCGCGCATTCGGTGCATCACCAGAGCGAGGAGTACAACCTCACCACCGCACTGCGCCAGACCAGCAGCGGCTTCATCTTTTCCTGGATCTTCTACCTGCCGTTGGCGCTGGTCGGGGTGCCGCCAGTGGTGTTCATCACTGTGGCGTCGCTCAACCTGTTGTACCAGTTCTGGGTACATACCCGGCATATCGCCAAGCTCGGCTGGCTCGAGTGGGTGTTGATCACGCCATCCAACCATCGCGTCCACCATGCGCAAAATCCTGCTTACTTGGATCGCAACTACGGCGGCGTGTTCATTCTCTGGGACCGTCTGTTCGGCACTTTCAAGGAGGAGGACCCGGCCGAGCCGGTCGTGTTCGGCGTGACCACGCCGCTGGCCAGTTGGAATCCGCTGTGGGCCAACCTGCAGTTCTATGCCCAGCTATGGCAGGACGCCCGGCGTGCCGACAGCCTGTGGGACAAGCTGCGCATCTGGTTCATGCCCACCGGTTGGCGCCCGGCCGATGTAGCCGCCCGCTACCCGCATGGCAAGCAGGCCCTGGCCTTGTTTCGCAAGTTCGAGGTTGCCCTGGGCCGCCCGCAGCAGGCCTACGTGGCGGCACAATTCATGGTTTACCTGACGCTGGGCAGCTATTTGATGGGCGTGGCCGAGCGCGTGCCAACCGCCGCGCTGGTGCTCGGCTGGTCGTTGATGGCGTTTGGCTTGTTCGTGCTGGGCGCGCTCCTGGAAAACCGGCCATGGGCCACGCGCCTGGAACAGGTACGGCTGGTGGCAAGCGTGCCGGCGCTGTACCTGGCCGGTATATCGGGCCTAGCGGTGGTCGTGCCGCTGGCCTGGTTCCTGCTCGTGGCTTACGGCCTGCTCAGCTTGTGGGGCCTGGGCCTGGTCCGCCGCCTTGCGCTCCGCACGCAGGGTACGGAAGCGCCGGCGCAGCCATAGCAGGCCACCCAGCGCCAGCAGGCCACCCAGTACCCAGAGCTCGTAGCGCTTCACGTTACCCAGCAGGCCTTCGAGAATAGCGCCGAAGTGGTACGCGGCCGCGCCCAGGGCGACTGCCCAGATCGCCGCGCCAAGACCATTCAGCAGCAGGTAGCGGCGCGGCGGGTAGCCCGACAGGCCGATGGCCACCGGCATGACCGTACGCAGGCCATAGACGAAGCGGAAGCTCAGTACCCAGATGTCGGGGTGGCGACGGATGTGGTCCAGCGCGCGGTCGCCCATCGCCTGCCAGCGTGGCCTGCGCGCCAGAATCCTGCGGCCGTGGCGACGGCCCATGAAGTACCACAGCTGATCGCCGGCATAACTGCCGAAAAAGGCCACCAGGCACACCAGGTTGATGTCCATGTAACCGCGGAACGCAAGGAATCCCGCAAGCACCAGAATGGTCTCGCCTTCGAAGAAGGTGCCAAGAAAAAGGGCGAAGTAGCCGAAATCCTGCAGGAATTGTTGAAGCATTTTCTGAGGTGCTGGCGAAATGAACGCGCAGCCTACCCCTTCGCGCGCATTCATGAAAGTGTCCAAATGTGTCTCGACGTGAACATTTCCTGTACCGAGAATGCCCGAAGGCGCGCGCCATCGCTTGCCCTGGCGTGTAACACAGGCGTCATAATGGGCGCTTATCTTGCCGCTCAATTGATGATAGGGCGTTAACGTCCTCAGGAACGCCAGATGAATAATGAAGTGCTAACCCCTGTCGCGATCAAGGATGCTCAGGAAATCCCCGAAGAGATGGTGCAGACCCCGCCAGACTTGCCGCCGGCGCCCGCGCCTGCCGTAGAACCAGCGGCCGGTCCTGCGACCCCGGCGCCAGCACCGGCCCCGGCCATTGCCGTTCCCGGCCTGGACGACAGCAGCCTGTACATTCATCGCGAACTCTCGCAACTGCAGTTCAACATCCGCGTGCTGGAACAGGCGCTGGACGAGAGCTACCCGCTGCTCGAACGACTCAAGTTCCTGCTGATCTTTTCCAGCAACCTCGACGAGTTCTTCGAGATCCGCGTCGCGGGCCTGAAGAAGCAGATCAATTTTGCCCGGGAACTGGCCGGCGCCGACGGCCTGCAGCCGCACCAGGCGCTGGCGCGCATCAGCGAGCTGGTGCACAGCGAAGTGGAGCGCCAGTACGCGATCCTCAACGATGTGCTGCTGCCAGAGCTGGAAAAGCACCAGATCCGCTTCATCCGCCGCCGTTACTGGACACCCAAGCTCAAGACCTGGGTGCGCCGTTACTTCCGCGACGAAATCGCCCCGATCATCACCCCGATCGGCCTCGACCCGACCCACCCGTTCCCGCTGCTGGTGAACAAGAGCCTCAACTTCATCGTCGAGCTCGAGGGGGTCGACGCCTTCGGCCGCGATTCCGGCCTGGCGATCATCCCGGCCCCGCGCCTGCTGCCGCGGGTCATCCGCGTGCCGGAGGAGGTGGGTGGCGCAGGGGACAACTATGTGTTCCTGTCGTCGATGATCCACGCGCACGCCGACGACCTGTTCCAGGGCATGAAGGTAAAGGGCTGCTACCAGTTCCGCCTGACCCGCAACGCCGACCTGGCGCTGGACTCCGAGGAGGTCGACGACCTGGCCCGCGCGCTGCGCGGCGAGTTGTTCTCGCGCCGCTATGGCGATGCCGTGCGCCTGGAAGTGGCCGATACCTGCCCGAAACACCTGTCGGACTACCTGCTCAAGCAGTTCAGCCTCAGTGAAAGCGAGTTGTACCAGGTCAACGGCCCGGTCAACCTCACCCGCCTGTTCAGCATCACTGGCCTGGACAGCCACCCCGAGCTGCAATACACGCCATTCACCCCGGCAATTCCCAAGCTGCTGCAGAACGCTGACAACATCTTCAGCGTGATCGGCAAGCAGGACATCCTGCTGATGCACCCGTTCGAGTCGTTCACCCCGGTGATCGACCTGCTGCGCCAGGCTGCCAAGGACCCACACGTGCTCGCCGTGCGCCAGACCCTGTACCGCTCCGGTGCCAACTCGGAAATCGTCGACGCACTGGTGGACGCGGCGCGTAACGGCAAGGAAGTCACCGCGGTGATCGAATTGCGTGCGCGTTTCGACGAAGAATCCAACCTGCAGATGGCCAGCCGCCTGCAGGCCGCCGGTGCGGTGGTGATCTACGGTGTGGTCGGCTTCAAGACCCACGCCAAGATGATGCTGATCCTGCGCCGCGAACAGGGCGAGATCGTGCGTTATGCGCACCTGGGTACCGGCAACTACCACGCCGGCAACGCCCGCCTGTACACCGACTACAGCCTGTTGACCTCCGACGACGCCCTGACCGAGGACGTCGGCAAGCTGTTCAGCCAGTTGATCGGCATGGGCAAGACCTTGCGCATGAAGAAGCTGCTGCACGCGCCGTTCACCCTGAAGAAGGGCATGCTCGACATGATTGCGCGGGAAACCCAGTTCGCCCTCGAAGGCAAGCCGGCGCACATCATCGCCAAATTCAACTCGCTGACCGACGCCAAGGTCATCAAGGCGTTGTACAAGGCCAGCCAGTCGGGCGTGAAGATCGACCTGGTGGTGCGTGGCATGTGCTGCCTGCGCCCAGGCATCCCGGGGGTTTCGCACAACATCCAGGTGCGATCGATCATCGGTCGCTTCCTCGAGCACACGCGGGTGTTCTATTTCCTCAATGGCGGCGAAGAGCAGATCTATCTGTCCAGTGCCGACTGGATGGAGCGCAACCTCGACAAGCGTGTCGAGACCTGCTTCCCGGTGGAGGGCAAGAAGCTGTTGCTGCGGGTGAAGAAGGAGCTGGAAGGCTACCTGACCGACAACACCCACGCCTGGACCCTGCAGCCAGACGGGCGCTACGTGCGCAGCACGCCGACCGGCAACCAGAACCCGCGCAGTGCCCAGGCGACCCTGCTGGAGCGCCTGAGCAACCCGGTCCTCAACGTACGCTGAGGACGAAGCCGACCCGGGCCAGCCACTCCGCCTCGTTGGCGAAGTCGGCCTGGGTCAGCTGGTTCTGTTCCAGCCAACCTTGCGGGAATACCACATCCAGGCTGTCGCCGGCTGCCTTGAGTTCCACCTTCGGCATCTGCTGGTTGCCACGGATGTGATGGAACAGGATGGCGAAGCGCAGCAGCACGCACAGACGCAGGAGCTTGACCCCTTCCTCGCCCAGTTCGGCGTATTTGTCCTTGGGGATGTTGCGGCGGTGGCCGCGTACCAGCAAGGCCATCATCTGCTGGTCCTCGCGCGAGAAGCCTGACAGGTCGGAGTGCTCGATCAGGTAGGCCCCGTGCTTGTGGTAATGGTAGTGGGCGATGTCCAGGCCGATCTCGTGCACCTTCGCCGCCCAACCCAGCAGGTCGCGCCAGTTTCCGTCTTTCAGGTCCCAGGCCTCGGCGACCTGGTCGAACGCATGTAGGGCCTTGCGCTCGACGCGAGCGGCCTGGCCTTGGTCCACGTGGTAGCGTTCCATCAGCGAGTTGAGGGTGCGCTCGCGCACGTCTTCGTGATGGTGGCGGCCTAGCAGGTCGAACAGCACGCCTTCGCGCAGGGCGCCGTCGCAGTGGTCCATGCGCTGCAGTTCAAGCGCATCGAAAATCGCTTCGAGAATCGCCAGGCCTGCCGGGAAAATGGTACGGCGGTCAGGTTTGACGCCGTCGAAGTCGATCTTGTCGGCCTCACCCAGCTTGAACAGCTTGCGCTTGACCCAGGCCAGGCCTTCGGCATTGACCTCGCCATTGCCCAGGCCGCCGGCCTTGATGGCTGCGCCGATGGCGCGGATGGTACCGGAGGAACCGATGGCCTCGTCCCAGGTCAGGCGATGCAGGGCATTCTCGATGCTCATCAGCTCCAGGCGCGCGGCGGTGTAGGCCTGGGCGTAGCGGGCCGGGGTGATCTTGCCGTCGCGGAAGTAGCGCTGGGTGAAACTGACGCAGCCCATCTGCAGGCTTTCGCGCAGCAGCGGTTCGAAGCGTTGGCCGATGATGAACTCGGTACTGCCACCGCCGATGTCGGCGACCAGGCGCTTGCCCGGCGTATCGGCGAGGGTGTGCGACACGCCGAGGTAGATCAGGCGCGCTTCTTCGCGGCCGGAGATGACCTCCACCGGGTGGCCGAGGATGGCTTCGGCACGTTGGATGAATTCGTTGCGGTTGCGCGCTTCGCGCAAGGCGTTGGTGCCCACGATGCGCACCGAGCCGGCGGGCATGCCGTTGATCAGCTGGGAAAAGCGCTTGAGGCAGTCCAGGCCCCGTTCCATGGCTTCTTCGCTGAGCATGCGCCCCTCGTCGATGCCGGCGGCCAGCTGCACCTTCTCGCCGAGCCGCTCGAGAATGCGGATTTCGGTATGGTGGGCCTTGGCCACGACCATGTGAAAGCTGTTGGAGCCAAGGTCGATGGCGGCAATCAGGGACAGGTTCTTCGCGATGGTATGCGGCATGATCTGGTTGTTCTCGGTCGTTAACCCGGCAATCGTGCCACGATAGCAGGCTATCGCCAACGCGTGGCACCCAGCCGTTGCGCTGGCCTTGATGCAGGACAACAGGCCATTCGATGCTATGACACTGGCATGACAGTTTCGATTCGCGGCGTCTTGCACAACTATAGTTACACTCAATCGCCCGCGACTTCCTGTAGGAGACGGGTGCGGCTATGATGGGCAACGTTTTTTATTGCTTACGACCTTGGAGATTTCCATGAGCGACAAAATCAAACACGTCACCGACGCCAGCTTCGAAGCCGAAGTACTGCAGGCTCAGGGCCCGGTTCTGGTTGACTACTGGGCTGAATGGTGCGGCCCATGCAAGATGATCGCTCCGGTTCTGGACGACATCGCTGCCACCTACGAGGGCAAACTGACCGTCGCCAAGCTGAACATCGACGAGAACCAGGAAACCCCGGCCAAGCACGGCGTGCGTGGCATCCCGACCCTGATGCTGTTCAAGAACGGCAACGTCGAGGCCACCAAGGTCGGCGCCCTGTCCAAATCGCAGCTGGCCGCGTTCCTCGACGCCCACCTGTGATAGCGAAAAGCCCCGCGAATGCGGGGTTTTTTTTGCCCGCAAAGGTCTGCAGGGGTACGATTTACCCCGTCAAAACCACTAGACGTCGAAAAAAGCAAGTGTTACATTCGGCCTCGCACTGCTTCTCCAGTGCCCTCTACACGCCGTCGCCGAAGCATCCCTAATTCGAATCAGTACGCGATCCTGTCGCCATCCAGCGGCGCGGCCTCATTAAGCCAGAAGCTTAATTCTCCCTTCTTACATGATTACGTCACTCCCCTTATGAACCTGACTGAACTCAAGCAAAAGCCGATTACCGATCTTTTGGAAATGGCCGAACAGATGGGCATCGAAAACATGGCCCGTTCGCGCAAACAGGACGTGATTTTCGCCCTGCTGAAGAAGCACGCGAAAAGCGGCGAAGAGATCTCGGGTGACGGCGTGCTGGAGATTCTCCAGGATGGTTTCGGTTTCCTGCGTTCGGCTGATGCGTCCTACCTGGCCGGCCCCGACGATATCTACGTCTCGCCCAGCCAGATCCGCCGCTTCAACCTGCGTACCGGCGACACCATCGTCGGCAAGATCCGCCCACCGAAGGAAGGGGAGCGTTACTTCGCCCTGCTGAAGGTCGACACCATCAACTTCGACCGCCCGGAAAACGCGAAGAACAAGATCCTGTTCGAAAACCTGACGCCGCTGTTCCCGAACAAGCGCCTGAAGATGGAAGCCGGTAACGGCTCCACCGAAGACCTGACCGGTCGCGTCATCGACCTGTGCGCGCCGATCGGCAAAGGCCAGCGTGGCCTGATCGTGGCACCGCCGAAGGCCGGCAAGACGATCATGCTGCAGAACATCGCGGCCAACATCACCCGTAACAACCCCGAGTGCCACCTGATCGTCCTGCTGATCGACGAGCGCCCGGAAGAAGTGACCGAAATGCAGCGCACCGTGCGCGGCGAAGTGGTCGCCTCCACCTTCGACGAACCACCTACCCGCCACGTGCAGGTTGCCGAGATGGTGATCGAGAAGGCCAAGCGCCTGGTCGAGCACAAGAAGGATGTGGTCATCCTGCTGGACTCCATCACCCGTCTGGCGCGAGCCTACAACACCGTGATCCCGAGCTCCGGCAAGGTGCTGACCGGTGGTGTCGACGCCCATGCCCTGGAGAAGCCGAAGCGCTTCTTCGGTGCCGCGCGTAACATCGAGGAAGGTGGTTCGCTGACCATTATCGCTACCGCGCTGGTCGAAACCGGCTCGAAGATGGATGAAGTGATCTACGAAGAGTTCAAGGGCACCGGCAACATGGAGCTGCCACTGGACCGTCGCATCGCCGAGAAGCGGGTGTTCCCGGCCATCAACATCAACCGTTCCGGTACCCGCCGCGAAGAGTTGCTGACCGCCGACGACGAACTGCAGCGCATGTGGATTCTGCGCAAGCTGCTGCACCCGATGGACGAAATCGCCGCCATCGAGTTCCTGGTCGACAAGCTCAAGCAGACCAAGACCAACGACGAGTTCTTCCTGTCGATGAAGCGCAAGTAAGCGTTTCAGGCCGGAATTGATTGGGGCCGCTTCGCGCCCC